>NZ_JBIBWT010000004.1:0-431162 GCF_043081525.1 Streptomyces sp. NPDC014864 | reverse complement strand
TATCTGGCGTTGACTTTTGGCACGCTGTTGAGTTCTCAAGGAACGGACGCTTCCTTTGTACTCACCCTCTCGGGCTTTCCTCCGGGCGCTTCCCTTCGGTCTTGCGTTTCCGACTCTATCAGATCTTTTCTCGACCTGACCCCCAGTCAGCGGGGCTTGTGTTCCCGGCCGTTGAGCCGTTCCGACGAGTGAGACTTTAGCGGATTCCCTGCTCCCGAGCGAATCGGGGGCAGCGTTCTTTCGAACACGGATTCCCTATTCCGCAAATACGCACGCCAACGAAACGACGACTGACAGGCACAAGTGCACGACTGTCGTCGAGTAGACGATGGTTCCTGCGGAGTGGCTGTCCGGGGACCGACCGGAGTCGGCTCTCACGTCGGACAACTCGAAGAACCCTACGGATGGGGCGGGGGTGTGTCAACTCGCGGGCGGACGGGATCCCGGCGGCGTACGCTGGTCGATGTGACTACGCGTACGTGCAACCAGCAGTGGTGGGCCGCCTGACGGCGGCCGGACTCACGTATGCACTCAACGGCCGCCGCCTCGGCGGCCGTTCTCGTATCTCCCTCCTGAGGGTCGGCCGGCCGGGTGCGGCGGCCTCGACCAGGAGGTAAGAGAGATGGCGCGGGTCTTCAGCGGGGTCAAGCCGACCGGGCATCTGACACTGGGGAACTACCTGGGGGCCATGCGGCGGTGGGCCGAGGTGGACCAGCGGCAGGCGGACGCCCTGTTCTGTGTCGTCGACCTGCACGCACTGACCGTGGACCACGATCCGGCGCGGGTGCGCCGGCTGTCCCGGCAGGCGGCGACCCTGCTGCTGGCGGCGGGGCTCGATCCGGAGCTGTGCACCGTGTTCGTACAGAGCCAAGTCGACGAGCACGCGCGGCTGTCCTATCTGCTGGAGTGCGTGGCCACCGACGGCGAGATGCGGCGGATGATCCAGTACAAGGAGAAGTCCGCGCGCGAGCGGGAGCGGGGCGGCAGCGTGCGGCTGTCGCTGCTGACGTATCCCGTGCTGATGGCGGCGGACATCCTGGCGTACGGGACGGACGAGGTGCCGGTCGGGGACGACCAGACGCAGCATGTGGAGCTGTCCCGGGATCTGGCGGTGCGGTTCAACCAGCGCTACGGGCACACGTTCACGGTGCCGCGGGCGACGCCTCCGAAGGTGGCGGCGCGGGTGATGAATCTGCAGGACCCGACCTCGAAGATGGGCAAGTCCGACGACTCCGGGCCCGGGATCGTCTATCTGCTGGACGAGCCGGAGGTGGTCCGCAAGAAGGTCATGCGGGCGGTCACCGACAGCGGGCAGGACGTCGTCTACGACCGGGAGGGTCGACCCGGGGTGGCGAACCTGCTGGAGATCCTGGCGGCGTGCGGGGGCGGCGACCCGGAGGCACTGAGCGGGGAGTACACGTCGTACGGCGCTTTGAAGAAGGACACCGCCGAGGCCGTGGTCGAGTTGCTCGAGCCGGTGCGGGCCAGGCACCGGGAGCTGTGCGCCGATCCCTCCTACGTGGATGGGGTGCTGCGGACCGGAGCGGCGAAGGCGCGGGAGATGGCCAGACCGACGGTGGACGCGGCGTACCGGGCGATGGGGCTGCTGCCGGCCTGACCGTTCGACGGCCGGAAGGCTCGTCACGGCCGGGAGAGCCGGAAGGGCGGGGCGACGGCCTTGCCGGCGGTCCTTGTCCGGCCGGAGGTGGCGGGCACCCCGCTCCGGGGTGCCCTGCGCCGTCCGGGGGGAGGTGTCAGTTGTTGCCGGAGGCGAGTTCACGGCTGCGGTCGCGGGCCGCCTCCAGGGCGGCGATGAGCGCGGCGCGCACTCCGTGGTTCTCCAGTTCGCGGATGGCGTTGATCGTGGTGCCCGCGGGGGAGGTGACGTTCTCGCGGAGTTTCACGGGGTGCTCCCCGCTGTCGCGGAGCATCACGGCGGCGCCGATCGCGGACTGCACGATGAGGTCGTGGGCCTTGTCGCGGGGCAGGCCGAGGAGGATGCCGGCGTCGGTCATGGCCTCGACCAGGTAGAAGAAGTACGCCGGGCCCGAGCCGGAGAGGGCGGTACAGGCGTCCTGCTGTGACTCGGGGACGCGGAGGGTCTTGCCGACCGCGCCGAAGATCTCCTCGGCGTGGGCGAGGTGCTCGGCGGTGGCGTGGCTGCCGGCGGAGATGACGGACATGGCCTCGTCGACGAGGGCGGGCGTGTTCGTCATGACCCGGACGACCGGGGTGCCCGCGGCCAGGCGCTCCTCGAAGAAGCCGGTGGGAATGCCCGCGGCGCCGCTGATGACCAGGCGGTCGGCGGGGATGTGCGGGGTGAGCTCGTCGAGGAGGGTGCCCATGTCCTGCGGCTTGACCGTGAGGATCAGGGTGTCGGCGGTCTTCGCCGCCTCCACGTTGGTGACCGGGGTGACTCCGTGGCGGGCGCGGAGTTCTTCGGCCCGTTCGGGGCGGCGGGCGGTCACCAGGAGGTCGGCGGGGGCCCAGCCGGCCCGGATCATTCCGCTGAGCAGGGCTTCGCCGATCTTGCCGGTGCCGAGGACTGCGACTTTCTGGCTCATGGACTCATCCTCGCACCGGGGGTGGAGGCCTCGGGCGCGTTGTCCGGCTGGCGGGACGCCTGACGTCCGGTGGGGCGTCCGGCCCGCCGTCGTGGAACGTCCCGGCCGTGATCACGGAACGCCCGGACCGTGGTCGTGGAGCCTTTCGGTCCTCGTCCCCCGTGGTCCGCCGTCTCGTCCGCCCTAGGGTGTGCGCCGCTTCAGGGTCGCCGCGCCCAGTCCCAGGACCAGCAGCGCGGTGCCCGCGACGATCAGTACGTCCCGGACGAACGTCGCCGTCATGTCCGCGTGGCGCAGGACCTCGTTCATGCCGTCGACCGCGTAGGACATGGGCAGGACGTCGGAGATGCCCTCCAGGACCGGGTGCATGGAGGAGCGGGGGGCGAAGAGGCCGCAGAGGAGGAGCTGCGGGAAGATCACCGCGGGCATGAACTGGACCGCCTGGAACTCGGAGGAGGCGAAGGCCGAGACGAACAGGCCGAGGGCCGTGCCGAGCAGGGCGTCGAGCAGAGCAACCAGCAGGACCAGCCAGGCCGAGCCGATGACGTCCAGACCGAGGAACCAGAGCGCGAGTCCCGTGGCCAGGGCCGACTGGATGATCGCCAGGATGCCGAAGGCGAGCGCGTAGCCGGCGATGAAGTCGCCCTTGCCGACAGGCATGGCGAGCAGGCGTTCGAGGGTGCCCGAGGTGCGTTCGCGCAGGGTGGCGATCGAGGTCACCAGGAACATCGTGATCAGTGGGAAGATCCCGAGGAGCGAGGCGCCGATGTTGTCGAAGGTGCGCGGGCTGCCGTCGAAGACGTAGCGCAGCAGGACCAGCATCAGGCACGGGACCAGGATCATCAGCGCGATGGTGCGCGGATCGTGGCGTAGCTGGCGCAGGACCCGGCTCGCTGTGGCGGTGGTGCGGGAGAGGTTCAGGGCGCTGGGGGGCGCCGGGACGGTCGGCGTGCTCATCGTGCTGTCTCCTTGGCGCGGCCTGCCGCGGCCGCTTCGTCGACCAGGTGCAGGAAGGCCGCCTCGACGGTTTCCGTGCCGGTGCGGGATCGCAGGGCGGCCGGGGTGTCGTCGGCGAGGATCTCGCCCTCGCGCATGAGGAGGAGCCGGTGGCAGCGCTCGGCCTCGTCCATGACGTGGGAGGAGATGAGGAGGGTGGCGCCGCGGGTCGCGGCGATGTCGTGGAAGAGGTTCCACAGGTCGCGGCGCAGGACCGGGTCCAGACCGACCGTCGGTTCGTCGAGGACGAGGAGTTCGGGGGTGCCGAGCAGCGCGACCGCGAGGGAGACGCGGCTGCGCTGGCCGCCGGAGAGGTTGCCGGCGAGGGCGCCGGCGTGGTCGGTGAGGTCGACGTCGGCGATCGCCCGGGCGACGGCCTCGCGACGGCGGTCGGCGGCGGCGCGGCCCGGGTGCAGGATCGCGGCGAAGTAGTCCAGGTTCTGGCGGACGGTCAGGTCGTCGTAGACGGACGGGTCCTGGGTGACGTAGCCGATGCGGGTGCGGAGGGCCGGGTGTCCGGCCGGGCTGCCGAGGACCTCCAGGGTGCCGGTGACCTTCGCCTGGGTGCCGACGATGGCCCGCATGAGGGTCGACTTGCCGCATCCGGAGGGGCCGAGGAGTCCGGTGATCTGACCGCGGGGCACGGTGAAGTCGAGGCCGCGCAGGACCGTGCGGGAGCCGCGGACCGCGGTGAGGCCTTCGGCGCGGACGGTGTCCGTCTCCGCCCGGGGCGGTGGGCCCGAGGGGTTATTCATCATGTGATGAATAATGCTCACGCGGCGTGGTGCCGTCAAGGGCCGGACGGGCAGACGGTGGTGGCCGGGCGTTCGTCGGAGATGGGAGTCGACGCGAAGCGCCGGCGATCGACGGCAACGCCGCTGGGGGTACCTCGCGCTCGAAGGGCTTGAGGGAGTGCGTGCCAGCCCCCGCGATCCCGGCAGGACCCGCAAGAGAGGCTCGGGCGGCGCTGAGGCTGCCGGTGCCGGTGCGGGGGCGGGATGGGTCTCGTACGGCCGTGATCGTGCGGCCGGCCGGTGGCGAACAGTGTGTCTCAGGCCAGGACGGTCGAGTCCGCGACGCGCGGCCGGCCGGACGGGCCGGACGGACAAGGCGGACCAGGCGGACCAGACAGGCCGGACGGGCCGGATCGCCCAGTCGTCGGGCGGGCTTCGCCGGTCAGGTGTGACGGCGCTTCTTGGAGGGGTTGCCGGAGCGGCGGGTGGATCGGCGTGCGAACTGCTCGCGGGCCCGCTCGTACTCCTGGCGGTGCAGTTTCTCGCCCGGGGCCTCGGCGAGGGAGCGGAAGAAGTAGGCGAGGAGGGACCCGACGAAGCCGATGGCGAGCAGGCCGCGCAGGGAGGCCTGGCGCTCGGGGTCGGGGCGCTTGGCGAAGCCGTCCCAGGTGTGCCGGAAGGCCAGCGCGCTGCACACCGCGAACATCACGACGACCAGCAGCGAGACGAAGGTGCCCGATTCGGCGATCTGGAGTCCCTGGTAGGCGAAGCGCAGCATCAGGCAGGAGACGGCGACCGCGACGAGCGAACCGGCGGTGGCCGCGACGCGGCGGGCCGGGTAGCCGTCGTCGTGGTGCACCCAGGTCGTGCCGAAGAAGCGGAGGGGCTCGGGGCGGGGGCCCGCGGGGGCTGTGGAGCCCGCGGACGTGTCCGGGGTGCCGTTCTCGTCGCTCACGCGTCGATTATGGCTCCGGCGCCGCCGCGGGCTCCGTCCGGGATCAGCCGCAGCGCTGGGCGACGTAGCCGTCGCTGCCCGTGTGGACGTAGGCGTCCGAGACGTACTCGCCGCTCCCGATGTTGTCCCAGAGGTTGCTGGTGCCGTACGGGCCCGTGACCGTGGTGCCCGGCGTCTGGCAGTAGATCGGCACGGAAGACCCCTCGGGCAGCACGCGCACGATGCTGTAACCGGTGCCCGGACCGCTGCGGACGTTCAGCCGGACGCCCGGCGCGATCGAGTAGTACCGCACGAGTGCCGTGACCGCGACGGACTCCTCGGTCGCCTTCTCCGCCCCCGTGGCGACGGACCTCTGGACACGCTCGACCGACATGACGTACCTCCCCCGTTGCACCCCATGACCGCCATGGGGCCCCGTTGATTCCCCCGGAGCGCGCCACGAAACACCTGTGGGCACGTGGGCGCGACTCGCACGTGGAGGCTAGCAAGCCGCCTCTGTCCCGTTCGAGTCATCGACTAGGCTCCGTGCGTCGCGCGCGCGGACGAACAGCACGGGGGTGGGTCCATGACGCCACAGCGCAACACCGGGGCGGGCGCGGAAGCGGAACTTCCCGAATACGCCGGTCACTACCGCCTGGAGGAGCGGCTGGGCTCCGGTGGCATGGGTGTGGTGCACCTGGCCCGCAGCACCTCGGGACTGAAGCTCGCGGTGAAGGTCGTCCATGCCGCGTATGCGGTGGACCCCGAGTTCCGGGGGCGTTTCCGACAGGAGGTGGCGGCGGCCCGGCGGGTCAGCGGTGCCTTCACCGCGCCGGTCGTCGACGCCGATCCGGAGGCCGAACGGCCCTGGATGGCCACCCTGTTCATCCCCGGGCCCACACTGTCGGAGCACGTGAAGCGGAACGGGCCGATGGCTCCGGCCCAGTTGCGCCGGCTGATGGCCGGGCTCGCGGAGGCGCTGCGCGACATCCACCGGGTCGGCGTGGTCCACCGGGATCTCAAGCCGAGCAACGTGCTGCTCGCCGAGGACGGCCCGAAGGTCATCGACTTCGGCATCTCGCGCCCGAAGGACAGCGAACTGCGCACCGAGACGGGCAAGTTGATCGGCACTCCGCCGTTCATGGCGCCCGAGCAGTTCCGGCGGCCGCGGGAGGTGGGGCCGGCGGCCGACATCTTCGCGCTCGGGTCCGTGCTGGTGCACGCGGCGACCGGGCGCGGCCCGTTCGACTCCGACAGCCCGTACGTCGTCGCCTACCAGGTCGTGCACGACGAGCCGGACCTGACCGGCGTACCGGAGAACCTGGCGCCGCTCGTGCTGCGCTGTCTCGCCAAGGAGCCCGAGGACCGGCCCACTCCGGACGAGCTGATGCGGGAACTGCGGTCGGTGGCGGCCTCATACGACACCCAGGCGTTCATACCGGAGCAGCGCACGGCGGACCCGTCGTTCCCGGGTGCGGCCGAGGAGACCCGGTCGCCCGCGTGGCCCGAGGACGGCGCGGAACGGCCGGAGTCGCACGTCGGCTGGTCCGGAGCCCGCGCCGAGCGGCCGGAGTCGCGCACTGGCCGGTCCGGACCCGATGCCGGGGGGCAGGAGTCCCCCGTCGGCCGGTCCGGGGCCCGCGCCGAGCGCTCGCCGGCGCGAACCGGGCGGCGGCGCGGGACCCTGGCGCTGGCCGCCGGCGGGCTCGCCCTGGCCGTGGCCGGAGTGCTCGCCTCGGTGCACCTGCTCGGCGGGAAGGGCCCGGGGCGCGACGCCCGGCCCCGGACCGCCGCGGCCGCGTTCTCCGGGTGGGCGGTGCGGCCGGTGCCCGGGGCGGATGGAGCGGCCCAGTGCACTTACGGGGCGGAAACGTTGCTCTGTGCGCGGCCCGGTCTCGTCTACGCCGTCGATCCGGCGGACGGCACCCTGCGCTGGCGGCACTCCGTCGCAGCGATGGCCGTGGGCCGGGCGCCCGTCGTGTCGGGCGGTCTGGTGCAGCCGATGACGGACCACGGCCGACTGCTGGAGGCGCTGGACCCCGTCTCGGGCAGGGCGCGCTGGCAGCGGAACGTTCCCGCATACAGCGGAGTGCGGAATGTCGGCGGCATGGTGCTGCTCACCGGTACCGACGGGGTGGTGCGGGGCGTGGACGGCGCGACCGGCCGCATCAGGTGGAGCAAGCGGCTGCCGGCGCCGGCCCTGCCGTCCTTCTCCGTCTTCTCGTCGTTCTCCTCCTTCGCCGGGGACCCGCTCGCGTACGCGACGAGCACCTCGAGCGACGGGTCGGCCACGCGCGTGGTCTCGGTGGACGCGCGGACGGGGGCGGTGCGCTGGGACGCCCGGCTGCGGGGGACGCTGACGCCCGTCGGCAGCGAGGACGGTTCA
Organism: Streptomyces sp. NPDC014864; assembly: GCF_043081525.1. NCBI lineage: Bacteria > Bacillati > Actinomycetota > Actinomycetes > Kitasatosporales > Streptomycetaceae > Streptomyces > Streptomyces sp. NPDC014864. The sequence continues at coordinate 423,548 of NZ_JBIBWT010000004.1, read as the reverse complement.
CTCGTGCTGCTCGCCCAGCGGGGCACCTACGTCGGTCAGGCCGAGGCCGTCGTCCGCTACACCCCGGCGTCGAAGGCGTCGATCCGCGTCCCGCTGCCCGTGCCGGTGGACGGCGCGCAGGCGAGCGTGCGGGGCGGGACCGTGCATCTGCTGGGCGCCGGTGGCTCCCTGGAGGCGGTCGATCTGGCGGCGCGGAAGGTGCGGTGGCAACTGGAGACGTCCGTCAGCCGTGGTTCGGCGCCCGTCGCCGACGCCCGTCATGTCTACTTCACCGGCGGCGACGGCCGGTTGCTGGCGGTCGACGCCCGCACCGGGCGGATGGCCGGGCAGACCGCGCCCCGGATCGGCGCGCACGCGGACCGGATCGCCGCCGCGCTGCCCGAGCCGGTGGTGGCCGGGGCGCACGTCTACGCGGCCGCCCCCGACGGGACCGTCTTCGCCGTGGACGGGCGCGCGCCCTCGGACTGGTGACGTGGCGGAGGTGCTGGCCGGGCGGGTGACGTCCGAGGACGCACGAAGGCGCACGAAGGTGCGGGAAGGGGCCGTCTCCGAGGAGGCGGCCCCTTCGTGCAGTCGTTCCGGCGCTCGTCGCCGACAGTCGTTTCGGCAGTCGTCCCGGTCGCCGGGGGTCAGCCCAGCTTGGAGACGTCCCGCACCGCGCCCTTGTCCGCGCTGGTCGCCATCGCCGCGTACGCCCGCAGCGCCGCGGAGACCTTGCGGTCGCGGTCCTTCGGTGCGTACACCCCGTTCAGCGCCTGCGCGCGGCGGGCCAGCTCGGCGTCGTCGACCAGAAGCTCGATGGCGCGGCCCGGGATGTCGATGCGGATGCGGTCACCGTCCTCGACGAGCGCGATCGTGCCGCCGGACGCCGCCTCGGGGGATGCATGCCCGATGGACAGGCCGGACGTGCCGCCGGAGAAGCGGCCGTCGGTGATCAGGGCGCAGCTCTTGCCCAGGCCGCGGCCCTTCAGGTACGAGGTCGGGTAGAGCATTTCCTGCATTCCGGGGCCGCCCTTGGGGCCCTCGTAGCGGATGACGACGACGTCGCCCTCCTTGATCTGCTGGGTGAGGATCTTCTGGACGGCCTCCTCCTGCGACTCGCAGACGACCGCCGGGCCCTCGAAGGTCCAGATCGACTCGTCGACGCCCGCGGTCTTCACCACGCAGCCGTCCACCGCCAGGTTGCCCCGCAGGACCGCCAGACCGCCGTCCTTGGAGTAGGCGTGCTCGGCGGAGCGGATGCAGCCGTTCTCGGCGTCGTCGTCCAGGGAGTCCCAGCGCTCGGACTGGGAGAAGGCCTCCGCCGAGCGCACGCAGCCGGGGGCGGCGTGCCACAGCTCGACCGCCTCGGCGGACGGGGAGCCGCCGCGCACGTCCCAGGTCTTGAGCCAGTCCCCGAGGGAGGGGCTGTGGACCGCGTGTACGTCCTCGTTGAGCAGGCCCGCGCGGTGCAGCTCGCCGAGCAGGGCGGGGATGCCGCCGGCCCGGTGCACGTCCTCCATGTAGTACGTGCGGTTCTTGGCGACGTTCGGGGCCACCTTCGCCAGGCACGGCACACGGCGCGAGACCGCGTCGATCTCGGTGAGGCCGAACGGGACGCCCGCCTCCTGGGCGGCGGCCAGCAGGTGCAGGATCGTGTTGGTCGAGCCGCCCATGGCGATGTCGAGCGCCATCGCGTTCTCGAAGGCCGCGAAGCTCGCGATGGAGCGGGGCAGGACCGTCTCGTCGTCCTGCTCGTAGTAGCGGCGGGTGAGGTCGAGGACCGTGCGGGCCGCGTCCTCGTAGAGCGCCTTGCGGGCGGTGTGGGTGGCGAGGACCGAGCCGTTGCCGGGCAGAGCCAGGCCGATGGCCTCCGTCAGGCAGTTCATCGAGTTGGCGGTGAACATGCCGGAACAGGAGCCGCAGGTCGGACAGGCGTTCTCCTCGATACGGAGGATGTCCTCGTCGGAGATCCTGTCGTTCACCGCGTCGGAGATCGCGTCGACCAGGTCGAGGGTGCGGACCGTGCCGTCGACCAGTGTGGCGCGGCCGGACTCCATGGGGCCGCCGGAGACGAAGACCGTCGGGATGTTCAGGCGCAGGGCCGCCATCAGCATGCCCGGGGTGATCTTGTCGCAGTTGGAGATGCAGATCAGGGCGTCGGCGCAGTGGGCCTCGACCATGTACTCGACGCTGTCCGCGATCAGGTCGCGGGAGGGCAGGCTGTAGAGCATGCCGCCGTGGCCCATGGCGATGCCGTCGTCGACCGCGATGGTGTTGAACTCGCGCGGGATGCCGCCCGCCGCGCGGACCGCGTCGCTGACGATCCGGCCGACCGGCTGGAGATGGGTGTGGCCGGGCACGAACTCGGTGAAGGAGTTGGCGACCGCGACGATGGGCTTCCGTCCGATGTCCGCGCCGGGTACACCGGAAGCGCGCATGAGGGCGCGGGCGCCCGCCATGTTGCGGCCGTGGGTGACTGTGCGGGACCTCAGCTCGGGCATCGTCGCTCGCTCCTTCGGAGAGTTCCGCCGGCGAAACCGGCGGAGATCTGACGCAGTCGAGCCTACGCCGGTCATCCAGGGGTCGGGACGCGGTGTCCGAGATGCGGGACGCATGTCTCAGGGGTTCCGCGTGTGCGCGTTCGGGGGCCGTACGCGCACGCGGGGGCTGCCGCCCCGCCCGCGGGCTCACGCGCCCGTGAGGTGTCCCTGCACCACCGGCGCCACCCGGGCGATGATCTGCTCCAGGTCCGCCGAGGCCAGGGGCTCCACCTTGATCACGTACCGCAGCATCGCGCATCCCACCAGCTGGGCGGCGGCCAGCTCGGCGCGCAGCTCGGCGTCCGGCAGGTCGAGCTGCGCGGCGATGCGGCGCAGCAGCTGGGAGGCGATCAGACGGCGGAACACGGCGGCGGCGGTCTCGTTGTTCACCGCCGAGCGGACGATCGCCAGCAGGGGCGTGCGGGTGGTCGGGTTCTCCCAGACGCCGAAGATGAAGCGGGCCAGCCGCTCGCCGACTCCGTCCAGGGGGCCGTCGGCCAGCGCGTCGGGGGCGTCCAGGGCGGGCGCGAAGGCGACCTCGATGGCGGCGGCGAAGACCTGTTCCTTGGTGCCGAAGTAGTGGTGGACCAGGGCCGAGTCGACGCCGGCCGCCTTGGCGATCCCGCGTACGGAGGTCTTCTCGTAGCCGCGCTCGGAGAACTCCTCGCGGGCGGCGGCCAGGATGCGGTCGCGGGTGTCGGCGGACTCCGTGCGCGGCGGACGCCCCCGGCGGCGTGCGGGCGCGCCGGTCATGGCCGGGGCACCTTCACGGCCGACGCCAGGTGCAGCCGCGTGAAGGCGAGGGCCTCGGCCAGGTCGGCCTCGCGCTCGGCGCTGGACATGGCGCGGCGGGTGTTGACCTCGATGACCACGTGACCGTCGAAACCGGAGCCGGCGAGACGTTCCAGCACCTCGGCGCAGGGCTGGGTGCCGCGGCCGGGCACGAGGTGCTCGTCCTTGTTCGAACCCGCCCCGTCGGCGAGGTGGACGTGACCGAGCCGGTCGCCCATGCGCTCGACCATCCGGAGACCGTCGACGCGAGCCGTCGCGGCGTGGCTGAGATCGACCGTGAAGTGGCGGTAGTCCTCCTTCGTGACGTCCCAGTCGGGGGCGTAGGCGAGCATCTCGCGGTCGCGGTAGCGCCAGGGGTACATGTTCTCGACGGCGAAGCGCACATCGGTCTCGTTCGCCATCCGCCAGATTCCGTCGACGAAGTCGCGGGCGTACTGGCGCTGCCAGCGGAAGGGCGGGTGCACCACGACGGTGCTCGCGCCGAGCTTCTCCGCCGCGGCCCTGGCGCGCTGGAGCTTGACCCAGGGGTCGGTGGACCACACCCGCTGGGTGATCAGCAGGCAGGGGGCGTGAACGGCGAGGATCGGTATCCGGTGGTAGTCGCTGAGCCGACGCAGGGCCTCGATGTCCTGGCTCACGGGGTCGGTCCACACCATGACCTCGACGCCGTCGTACCCGAGGCGCGCGGCGATCTCGAAGGCCGTCGCCGTCGACTCCGGATAGACCGAGGCCGTCGACAGGGCGACCTTCGCATCCGGGATGCGCACCACTGGTTCTGCCACGAGGGACAGGGTACGGGGCCGAACTCCGCGCCGGGGCGTCGGTTGCGTTCCTCTCCCGGCCGGGGTACGGCATCCGGCCACGCCCGTCATGAGGGCATACGCCGATGGGCGGCGCCCGGGCCGGAGGGGGCCGGAGGGGTGTGGTGTGGCGGGTTTCACGTCGAGGGGTGGGGCCGGGCAGGGGCGGGCCCCAGAGCGCGGTCGAGACGGGCCGGGGGCGGGTGGAGCGGGAGGCGGCCGCGGGAGCCGGAGCCCGGGCCGCGAGCCGAAACCGCGGTCCTGGCCCGGTCGGGCGTGCTCGCGGTCGTCATGCGGGCCGGGGCCGCGCTCGCCGTCGTAAACCGGGCGGTGAGCCGAAGCCGCCGTCGGTCGTAGCGCGGCCCAGTCGCCCTCGGGCAAGGTCCGCCGCGGGGTCGCCCGGTGGTCTGACGCCCCCTGGGCCACCCGGCGACCAGATGCCGCCCGAGCCGGCCCCCCACGTCACCCCGTCGGCATGTGGTCCAGTCTTCTGAGGATCACGCCCTCCCGCAGCGCCCACGGGCATATCTCCAGCGTCTCGACGCCGAAGAGGTCCATCGCGGCCTCGGCGACCAGGGCCCCCGCCAGCAGCTGGCCCGCGCGGCCGTCGGAGACGCCGGGCAGCTCTGCCCGTTCCGCGACCGTCATTCCGGCGAGGCGCGGCACCCAGCCCTCCAGGGACTCCCGCTTGAGTTCCCGCTGGACGAGGGGGCCGTCGGCCGAGCGGGCGGCGCCGGCCAGGCGCGCGAGCTGCTTGAACGTCTTGGACGTGGCCACCACGTGGTCGGGGGCGCCCAGGCGGCTGAACTCGCCGACCGTACGCGCGATCTCCGCCCGCACATGGCGACGCAGCGACCGGACCGCCTCCGGATCGGGCGGGTCGCCGGGCAGCCAGGCGGCGGTGAGCCGGCCGGCGCCGAGCGGCAGCGACACGGTCGCGTCGGGCTCCTCGTCCATGCCGTAGGCGATCTCCAGCGAGCCGCCGCCGATGTCGAGGACCAGCAGCTTCCCGGCCGACCACCCGAACCAGCGGCGCGCGGCGAGGAAGGTGAGACGGGCCTCCTCCTCCCCGCTGAGCACCTGGAGCCCGACGCCCGTCTCGGCCCGCACGCGCGCGAGGACGTCGTCGGCGTTGCGGGCCTCCCGCACGGCGGAGGTGGCGAACGGCAGCAGGTCCTCGACACCCTTGTCCTCGGCGGCCTGGAGCGCCTCCCGGACGACGGCGACCAGCTTGTCGACGCCCTCGGGGCCGATCGAGCCGTCTCCGTCGAGGAGTTGCGCGAGCCGCAGTTCCGCCTTGTGCGAGTGCGCGGGCAGCGGGCACGCGCCGGGGTGCGCGTCGACCACCAGCAGGTGCACCGTGTTCGATCCCACGTCGAGGACACCGAGTCTCATGTACGGAACGCTACTGCCACCCGGCTCGTCCTCCGCCCCCGGAACCCCGCGCGGGACGTTGCCGTCCACGGCGCCGGGCGACTTACCCTGGACGCGTGCCAAAGACGAAAAAGGCGAAGACCGGAAACGCGGCAGACGCGACAAAGCCGAAAAAGAAGGCAAGGACTGGCGAGCCGGTCGTAGCAGCCGGTTCGGCGGAGGGTTCGTCGCCGGTGACGCCGTCGAAGCGGGCCAAGAAGCGTCCGGAGCCCGACGAGAAGGGACTCGACTTCGCGCGCGCGTGGGTGGAGTTTCCGGATCCCGCGGACGACGAGCAGGTCTTCCGCTGCGATCTGACATGGCTGACCTCTCGCTGGACCTGCATCTTCGGAAGCGGCTGCCAGGGCATCCAGGCGGGCCGCGCGGACGACGGATGCTGCACGCTGGGCGCGCACTTCTCCGACGAGGACGACGAGAAGCGGGTCGCCGAGCACGTGGCGCGGCTCACCCCGGAGATCTGGCAGAACCACGCCGAGGGCACGAAGAACGGCTGGGTGGCGGAGGACGACGAGGGGTCCCGGCAGACCCGGCCCTACCAGGGCTCCTGCATCTTCCAGAACCGGCCCGGCTTCGCCGCAGGCATGGGCTGCTCGCTGCACATCCTGGCGCTCCGGGAGGGCCGCGAACCGCTGGAGACAAAGCCGGACGTGTGCTGGCAGCTGCCGGTCCGGCGGACCTTCGACTGGATCGACCGTCCCGACGACACCCGCGTGCTCCAGGTGTCGATCGGCGAGTACGACCGCCGGGGCTGGGGTCCGGGCGGCCACGACCTGCACTGGTGGTGCACCTCGGCGACGTCGGCGCACGGCGCGGGCGATCCGGTGTACGTCTCCTACCGGGCCGAGCTGACGGAGCTGATGGGCAAGGCGGGTTACGACCGTCTGGTCGAGCTGTGCGAGCAGCGCCTGGCCGCGCAGCTCCCCCTGCTCGCACCGCATCCGGCGGACCCCGCGCCCCCGGCCGGTTCGGCCGACACGGCGGGTACGGCGGACCCGGCGGTCTGAGGTCGGGCCTCCGCCCGGGGGCCGGAGGCAGGCCTGGGCCCGGGGCCGGACCGGCCCCCGGCGTCGTGGCCCCCCGTCGCGCACCGCACCGTTCCTAGGACGGGCCGGATGTGCCGCTGCCGCCGGGGGACGGGGCGGAGGACCCGGAGTCGGTGGGCGACGGGTCGGTCGGCGTCGGCGTGGGGTCGGCGGACGGCGGGTCGCTCGGAGTGGAGGGCGACGGCGTCGGCGAGCCGGACGCCGTCGGGTGCGGGTCGGCCGTCGGCGTGGGGTCGCCGGGCCGGGCCGGACCGGGGGCGGAGGGGGTAGGCGCGGTGCCGTAGCCCTCGATGGAGACGACGGCTCCGGCGGGCGCGATCGCCACCCGCGCCCTCCAGTGGCCGGACGGCTCGCGCAGCGGGTCGACGTACACCCTGATCGTCGCCGTCTCCCCCGGCCGGAGCGTGCCGGACGACCGGCTCAGGTAGAGCCAGGACGCGCCCGTGGACGCGGACCAGTGGACCGGGTCCGGCCCGGACGCGGTCAGGGTGACGCGCGTGGTGTCGCCGCTGCTCGCGGCGGTCACGGTCAGGCTCTGGCCCCGGTGCCCGCCGTCGCTGCCGCCGAGCACCTCCACGGAGACGTCGGGCCGGTGGCCCGCGGAGGTGTCGGAGTCGGGACGGGTGCGCGCGTTGCCGGTGTTCTCGTAGCCGCCCGCGCTCCCGCCGTCGACGGCGTCCGGTTCCTGGGCGTCGTGCGCGGTGGCGGAGGGGCTGCCCTGGCCCTCCCCGGTCGGGGTCCCGCGGTAGGCGGCCCACAGGGCCAGCACGGGGGCGGCGACGACGGTGGCGACGACGGTCGTGGTGACGGCACGCGCGCGGAGGCGGTCCCTGCGGGCCGCGCGGTCCTTGGGGTCCATGGGGAATCCGCGCCGGTCGAAGCGGGGCACGGCGCCCCGCGCGCGCGGGTGGTGCGCCATGGCGACGTGCAGGGCCGCCCGGGGCGCCTCCAGCACCGGCAGCTCGGCCGGGGTGACGGTGGCGCCGGGCCACCGGCCGGGGACCGCGCGCTCGGCGGTCCGGCGGCAGCGCGGGCAGTCGTCGACGTGCCGGACGAGCTCGCGCCGCAGGGCGGTGCCGAGCACGAGCCGGTTGTCCTCGGTGAGACGGGCCACGCTCGGGCAGGTGCCGGTCTCGACGACGGCGAGCGCCGCGCGGGTGCGCTCCACCTCGCAGGCGGCGGAGGCGAGCAGTTCGCGGGCGGCGGGCGGGGACATGCCGAGCACCGCGGCGACCTCGTGGGGCGGGAGGTGGTGACGCACAGCCAGTTCGAGCGCCTCGCGCTGCTCGGGGGTGGTGCCGGCGGCCTCCGGCCAGGCCAGCAGGGCGAGTTCGCGCCGCCGTCGCTCCCGCACCTCCTCGGCGGCGGGCGACGCCGCCGCGGGCCCGGCGCCGCGCTGCCGGCCGTCGCCGGGGCCGCTCCGGCCCGCGGCACGGGTGCCCTGACGTTTCTGCTTGGCCTCGGCCAGCGCGCGCAGGCACGCCCAGCGGGCCAGCGCGTACAGCCGCGCGCGGCGCTCGCCGGGCGTCCGGGGCACGCGCTGCCCGCGCCGCTCGGCGAGCGCGAGGGCGTCACCGAGGGCGGTGGTCGCCGCGTCGTGATCGCACAGGACGGACAGGCAGTAGGTGAACAGGCCGTCCAGGTACGGCTCGTAGCGCGCGGGAGGGCGCTGCGCCAGCGTGCGCGCCGCAGCGCGGTCGCGCGCCTCCCGGTGCGCCCGGTGTGCGCCGGTTGTTCGGATCGTGGTCTCCGGGCTGCTGCTCATCACCCGTGCGACCGTAGGCGGCGGGAGAATGCCCCTTCTTCTCCCTTCGGCACTTTTAATCCGTACGGGTGAAACGATCCCTCATAAGGGGACAGGAACCTTTCCCGCCGCGGCCCGCGGGGGCCGGTCCGCCCCGGCGGCGGCCCGCGCCCGCCCTCCCGGACACCTCGGCCACGGTCTCCGCCCGTACCCACGCCCTGCCGTCCTCCCTCCGGCCGGAGCCCGCGCTGTCAGTGCCGACGGCTACGGTTTCCCCATGGCTGCCCGTACGAAGACCACCAAGGACCGGCCGTCCTACCGCTGCACGGAGTGCGGCTGGCAGACGGCCAAGTGGCTCGGCCGCTGCCCCGAGTGCCAGGCCTGGGGGACGGTCGAGGAGTACGGCGCGCCCGCGGTGCGCACGACGGCACCGGGCCGGGTCACCAGCTCCGCCCTGCCCATCGGCCAGGTCGACGGCCGCCAGGCCACCGCCCGCTCCACCGGCGTGCCCGAACTCGACCGCGTGCTCGGCGGCGGACTCGTCCCCGGCGCCGTCGTCCTGCTCGCGGGCGAGCCCGGAGTCGGCAAGTCCACGCTGCTGCTGGACGTGGCGGCCAGGGCGGCGAGCGCCGAGCACCCCACGCTGTACGTCACGGGTGAGGAGTCCGCGAGCCAGGTCCGCCTGCGCGCCGACCGCATCCACGCCCTCGACGACCACCTCTATCTCGCCGCCGAGACCGACCTGGCCGCCGTGCTCGGCCACCTGGACGAGGTGAAGCCGTCGCTGCTGATCCTCGACTCGGTGCAGACGGTGGCCTCCCCGGAGATCGACGGCGCGCCCGGCGGGATGGCCCAGGTCCGCGAGGTGGCGGGCGCCCTCATCCGTGCCTCCAAGGAGCGGGGCATGTCCACCCTCCTCGTGGGCCATGTCACCAAGGACGGCGCGATCGCCGGCCCCCGCCTGCTGGAACACCTGGTCGACGTCGTCCTGCACTTCGAGGGCGACCGCCACGCCCGCCTGCGCCTGGTCCGCGGCGTGAAGAACCGCTACGGCGCGACCGACGAGGTCGGCTGCTTCGAGCTGCACGACGAGGGGATCGTGGGCCTGGCCGATCCGAGCGGCCTGTTCCTGACCCGCCGCGACGAGCCGGTGCCCGGCACGTGCCTGACCGTCACCCTGGAGGGCCGCCGTCCCCTGGTCGCGGAGGTGCAGGCGCTCACCGTCGACTCGCAGATCCCCTCCCCGCGCCGTACGACGTCGGGGCTGGAGACGTCCCGGGTGTCGATGATGCTGGCCGTCCTTGAGCAGCGGGGCCGGATCAGCGCGCTCGGCAAGCGGGACATCTACTCGGCGACGGTCGGCGGCGTGAAGCTGTCCGAGCCGGCCGCCGACCTGGCGGTCGCCCTCGCGCTGGCGTCGGCCGCGAGCGACACCCCGCTGCCGAAGAATCTCGTGGCGATCGGCGAGGTGGGGCTCGCGGGCGAGGTGAGACGGGTCACGGGCGTCCAGCGCCGGCTGGCGGAGGCCCACCGTCTGGGCTTCACGCACGCCCTGGTACCGACCGACCCGGGCAAGGTCCCGCCCGGTATGAAGGTCCTGGAAGTCGCCGACATGGGGGACGCGCTGCGGGTCCTCCCCCGGTCCCGTCGCCGAGAGGCCCCACGGGAGCAGGAGGACCGCCGGTAGACTTTGCCCTGGTCTTGCCCGTCCGTACGAACCGAGGTGCGAAACGGGAGCGCCCAGAACCTGCGACCGGAGGAGAGCAGTGGCAGCCAACGACCGGGCAGCAGCTCCCGGAAAATCCGGTGGGAGTTCCGGCGCCGATGGCCTGATGCGCGCCTCCCTGAGCGCCGTGGCACCTGGTACGGCCCTGCGGGACGGCCTGGAGCGGGTGCTCCGCGGCAACACCGGCGGGCTCATCGTCCTCGGCTCCGACAAGACCGTCGAGACGATGTGCACCGGCGGCTTCGTCCTGGACGTCGAGTTCACGGCGACGCGCCTGCGGGAGCTGTGCAAGCTGGACGGCGGCATCGTGATCTCGTCGGACCTGTCGAAGATCCTGCGTGCGGGCGTGCAGCTGGTCCCGGACCCGACGATCCCGACCGAGGAGACCGGCACCCGGCACCGCACGGCGGACCGCGTCAGCAAGCAGGTCGGCTTCCCGGTGGTCTCGGTCTCCCAGTCCATGCGCCTGATCGCGCTCTACGTCGACGGGCAGCGCCGGGTCCTGGAGGACTCCGCGGCGATCCTCTCCCGCGCCAACCAGGCCCTGGCGACGCTGGAGCGCTACAAGCTCCGCCTGGACGAGGTCGCGGGCACGCTGTCGGCGCTGGAGATCGAGGACCTGGTGACCGTCCGGGACGTCTCCGCGGTCGCGCAGCGCCTGGAGATGGTGCGCCGCATCGCGACCGAAATCGCCGAGTACGTCGTCGAGCTGGGCACCGACGGACGTCTTCTGGCCCTCCAGCTGGACGAGTTGATCGCGGGCGTGGAGCCGGAGCGCGAACTGGTGGTCCGGGACTACGTGCCCGAGCCGACCGCCAAGCGCTCCCGCACCGTCGACGAGGCCCTGGCCGAACTCGACGCCCTCAGCCACGCCGAGCTCCTCGAAATGCCCACCGTGGCCCGCGCCCTGGGCTACACCGGCTCTCCCGAGACCCTCGACTCGGCGGTCTCCCCGCGCGGCTTCCGTCTCCTGGCCAAGGTCCCCCGCCTCCCCGGCGCCATCATCGACCGTCTGGTCGAGCACTTCGGCGGCCTCCAGAAGCTGCTGGCCGCCAGCGTCGACGACCTCCAGACCGTGGACGGCGTCGGCGAGGCACGCGCCCGCAGCGTGCGCGAGGGACTGTCGCGGCTGGCGGAGTCGTCGATCCTCGAGCGGTACGTGTAGCGCGGTACGTGCCCGTAGGCACCGCCGGTACGGCGCGGCCCGTACTGGCGGGGGTTTCGTCCGGATCAGCCGGGGTCCGACCTGATCCAAACGAAACTCCCTAGTCCGCCGACAGGACGAACGACGTCTGCAGCTTCGGGAAACCGGGCACCTTCGCCTCCACGAGGTACGTCCCCGCCCCGGCCGAGCCGGGCGGCGGCGTCGCGCACCGCGGAGCGCTCGGCCTGCGGTCCCACTGCACGGTGTACGTGATGCCGCTCCCGGCCGGGACCCGGTACAGCGCGCTTCCGGCGGTCCGCGGGCAGTGGTCCGAGGACCAGTAGTCGTCGCTGCTGTCGGACCGCGAGATGGTGACCACCGTGGACTTCGGTCCCAGGTCCACCTTGCAGTCGCTGCCCGAGGAGTTCTTCGCGGTCAGTTCGAACATGGGCTTCGCGCCGGGTCCGTAGGAGTTGTGGACGCTGCGCAGGGTCAACTTGACCGCTCCGGTGGTGCAGTCGGCGAGCGTGGACCCGGCCGGCAGCACGCCGCCCGCCACGCCGCCGCCCTTGGCGCCGGCGTCCGCCACCCCGGCCGACCCGGCGGAAACGGAGCCGCCCCCGCCCGCGCCGCCGGAGTCACCGGCGCCGCCCGACCCGGAGCCGGAACCGGAGCCGGAACCACCCGAGTCGGAGCCCGATCCGCCCGACTCGTCCCGTCCGCCCGGGTGTTGACTGATCGCGGGACCGGAACCGGAGGGTCCCGGCGTGATGGTCGACGGCGCGGGATGCTTTCCGTTGGATCCGCCGCCGTTGTCGTCGCTCCCCCCGCCGCCGGACGCGACGATCCAGACGGCCACCAGCGCCAACAGGGCCAGCACGGACAGCAGTACGACCCTCCGTCGCCAGTAGATGGAGGAGGGAAGCGGCCCGACCGGATTGCGCAGAGATCCCACGGCGCAAACTTTACGAGAGATCGTCGCGTTCCCCCGCGTCACCCGCCGCGCCGACCACATCTTTTCCGGATCATCATTTCGGCAACGTCCGTGCCGGTGAACCCTCTTGCGGGAAACGCGATCACCCGGACACGCTCCGTCACGACACGCGGCCTCCCCCACCACGTGGCAGGATCGGAACCGTCATGACTGCGCCCACACTGCCCCCGCACAGCAACTCCTCCGCCCCGGCCGCCGACACCGGCGCCCGGCCCCGGATCGGCACCCCGACCGACACCGACGCCTCCGGCTCCCCCCTGGGCGAGATCCTGCACACCGAGGTCATCGCCTGGTTCGACGACCACGCCCGTGACCTGCCCTGGCGACGGTCCGACGCCGGCGCCTGGGGGGTGATGGTCAGCGAGTTCATGCTCCAGCAGACCCCGGTGAGCCGGGTGCTGCCCGTGTACGAGCAGTGGCTGGCCCGCTGGCCCCGCCCCGCCGACCTCGCCAAGGAGGCGCCGGGCGAGGCCGTCCGCGCCTGGGGCCGGCTCGGCTACCCGCGCCGCGCCCTGCGCCTGCACGGCGCCGCCGTCGCCATAACGGAACGGCACGGCGGCGACGTGCCCGACGACCACGCGCAGCTGCTCGCCCTGCCCGGCATCGGCGAGTACACGGCCGCCGCGGTCGCCTCCTTCGCCTACGGCCAGCGGCACCCGGTGCTGGACACCAATGTGCGCCGGCTCCTCGCCCGCGCGGTCACCGGGGTGCAGTACCCGCCGAACGCGACCACCGCGGCCGAGCGCCGCCTCGCCCGGACCCTGCTGCCCGAGGACGAGAAGACCGCCGCCCGCTGGGCCGCCGCCTCCATGGAGCTCGGCGCGCTGGTGTGCACGGCGAAGAACGAGTCCTGCCACCACTGCCCGATCGCCGCGCAGTGCGCCTGGCGGCTCGCGGGCAAACCCGCGCACGACGGACCGCCGCGCCGGGGACAGACGTACGCGGGCACGGACCGGCAGGTCCGCGGCAAGCTGCTCGCGGTGCTGCGGGAGGCCCACGCGCCCGTGCCGCAGACGTCCCTGGACCGGGTATGGCACGAGCCCGTGCAGCGCGCCCGGGCCCTCGACGGTCTCGTCGCGGACGGTCTGGTGGAACCGCTGCCGGGCGGCCTCTACCGGCTGCCTCTCACCTGACTCCCGGTCAACACCCAGGCGGATCACGGCTTCAGGAGGCGCCACCGGCGGGCGTGTGACAGGCCTGCGGCGCCGTCGAGGCGGGCATAACACCTCAAACCGTCCCCAACCCCCTTTCCTCCTTACCCCGTTACGGCTTCCGTTACACAACCGACGTACAGCCGAGGGCTGGCCGCAGGCTGCCTCGGACAACGCCGTGACAACCCCTCCGTACCTTCTGATGCGTGCCCGAGCGGCACCGGACGGCTGCCGACCACAGCCCGTCCGCATCACAGGCGAGAACCGGCCGCAGGTGGGCCGGAAACGGGGATCGGAGGCGGTTGGACATGGCACAGGGCGAGGTGCTGGAGTTCGAGGAGTACGTGCGCACCCGGCAGGACGCGCTGCTGCGCAGCGCACGCCGGCTGGTGCCGGACCCTGTCGACGCCCAGGACCTGCTCCAGACGGCGCTCGTCAGGACGTACGGCCGGTGGGAGGGCATCGCCGACAAGCGGCTCGCGGACGCCTACCTGCGGCGTGTCATGATCAACACGCGGACCGAGTGGTGGCGCGCCCGGAAGCTGGAGGAGGTCCCGACCGAGCAGCTCCCGGACGCCTGCGTGGACGACTCCACCGAGCAGCACGCCGACCGCGCCCTCCTCATGGACATCATGAAAGTGCTCGCTCCCAAGCAGCGCAGTGTCGTCGTGCTGCGACACTGGGAGCAGATGTCCACTGAGGAGACGGCCGCCGCCCTCGGCATGTCGGCGGGAACGGTCAAGAGCACGCTGCACCGGGCGCTCGCCCGGCTCCGCGAGGAGCTGGAAGCCCGCGATCTGGACGCACGCGCGCTGGAGCGTGAGGAGCGGGAGCGTTGCGCGGCCTGACCGGCGCGGGGCCCAACCGGGCCCGGGAGACCTTCCAGGCGGTGACCACGGCGGTGTCCGTGCTCGCCGCCCTCGCCCTTTTGGTCTCCGCCTGCGGCACCGGCGGAACCGGTGCCCGTGACGAGGGCCCGGCCCACGCCGACTCGGTGACGGGCGGCGGCACCACCCGCACCCTCAGCCCCGGCAAGACCCCCGAGCACGTGGACGCGATCCGGCTCATCAAGGACGACCCGCGGGTTTCGGCCGCGGTGAAGCGGGACCTGAAGCCCTGCGTGGCCGACGAGTACCCGGTCGACGTGTCCTACGGCGACCTGACCGGCGGGTCCGTGGACGACATCGTCATCAACGTGCTGACCTGCGGCGACGCGGTGGGCGTAGGAGCGTACGTGTACCGCGAGGAGGGCGACGGCTACGAGAGCGTCTTCCGGTCCGAGGAGCCCCCCGTGTACGCGGAGATAGACCGCGGCGACCTGGTGGTGACCAAGCAGGTGTACGAGAAGGGCGACCCGGTGTCGAATCCGTCGGGCGAGGACGTGATCACGTACCACTGGTCGGCGGGCCGGTTCGCCAAGAAGTACAGCACGCGCAACGAGTACAGCAACGCCGTCGGGGACGGAGCGACACCGCCCCCGGGCAACTGACGGCCCGGCCCCCGCCGGCCCGCCGCTCGTGCCGGCTGCGCAAGAATTCCGACGGCGTGAACCGATCGCCCCGCCGGGCCGTTCTCCCGGTGAAGGCCCCACGAGTGAACGTAACGTCCGGCATCCGCGTCCACCCAGTGGGCGCCCGGCGCGGCCGGCCCGTCCACGAGCGGGCGTACCGGCCGCGAACGCACCACGACAAGCACACGAGGACTGAGAGCACCGGGATGGCAGAGCAGACCCACGTCCTGTTCGTCGAGGACGACGACGTCATCCGCGAGGCCACCCAGCTCGCCCTCGAGCGGGTCGGCTTCGCGGTCACCGCCATGCCGGACGGACTGTCGGGCCTGGAGGCGTTCCGGGCGGACAGACCCGACATCGCGCTGCTGGACGTGATGGTCCCCGGCCTCGACGGGGTCAGCCTGTGCCGCCGCATCCGCGACGAGTCCACGGTGCCCGTGATCATGTTGTCGGCGCGCGCGGACTCCATCGACGTCGTCCTCGGCCTGGAGGCGGGCGCCGACGACTACGTGACCAAGCCGTTCGACGGGGCCGTCCTGGTCGCCCGGATCCGCGCGGTGCTGCGCCGCTTCGGTCACGCCGGTGGCGACCGCTCGGAGGCCGACCCGTCGGCGGTGGACGGCGGGGTGCTGACCTTCGGCGAGCTGGAGGTCGACACCGAGGGCATGGAGGTACGTCGGGCCGGGCAGCCGGTGGCGCTCACGCCGACCGAGATGCGGCTGCTCCTGGAGTTCTCCTCCGCGCCGGGCACGGTCCTGTCCCGGGACAAGCTCCTGGAGCGGGTGTGGGACTACGGCTGGGGCGGCGACACACGCGTCGTCGACGTCCATGTGCAGCGGCTGCGCACGAAGATCGGTCAGGACCGCATCGAGACGGTCCGCGGCTTCGGTTACAAGCTGAAGGCCTGAGCGGGGCCGACATGCGCGGGACGAAGCGGCACCTGACCCCGGAGCGCCTGGAGCGCGCCGGCCTTCGTACGGGCCTGCACACCGGGCTGAGATGGAAGCTCAGCGCGGCCATCGCGCTGGTGGGGGCGCTGGTGGCGCTCGCGCTCAGCCTGGTCGTGCACAACGCCGCCCGGGTGTCGATGCTCGACAACGCGCGCGACCTCGCCGACGAGCGGGTCCAGATCGGCCAGCGCGCCTACGAGCGCGACGGCCGGCCGAACTTCCCCGGCGTGAAGGTCGACGATCCGGCGCTGCCGTCGGCGCTGCGGGAGAAGGTCGGGAAGGGCCGGCGGGCGACCTTCGTGACCGACCACGCGGACGGGCTGCCGGACATCTGGGCGGCCGTCCCGGTCAAGGACGGGCACGTGCTGTCCCTGCACACCCACTTCACCGACCGCAGCACGGACATCCTCAAGGACCTCGACCAGGCCCTCGTCATCGGCTCCATCGCGGTCGTCCTCGGGGGCAGCGCGCTGGGTGTGCTCATCGGCGGCCAGCTCTCGCGCCGGCTGCGCAAGGCCGCGGCCGCGGCGAACCAGGTCGCCATGGGCGAGCCCGACGTGCGGGTGCGGGACGCCATCGGGGGTGTCGTACGGGACGAGACCGACGACCTCGCCCGTGCGGTGGACGCCATGGCGGACGCGCTGCAACAGCGCCTGGAGGCGGAGCGCCGGGTCACGGCGGACATCGCGCACGAGCTGCGCACCCCCGTGACCGGGCTGCTCACCGCGGCCGAGCTGCTGCCGCCCGGCCGCCCCACCGAGCTCGTCCTGGACCGCGCGAAGGCCATGCGCACGCTCGTCGAGGACGTGCTGGAGGTGGCCCGGCTGGACGGCGCCTCGGAGCGGGCGGAGCTGCAGGACATCATGCTGGGCGACTTCGTCACCCGGCGGGTGGCGGCGAAGGACCCGCACGTCGCGGTGCGGGTGGTGCACGAGTCGGAGGTCACGACCGACCCGCGGCGCCTGGAGCGGGTGCTGTTCAACCTGCTCGCCAACGCCGCCCGGCACGGCAGGCCGCCGATCGAGGTGACCGTCGAGGGCCGGGTCATCCGGGTGCGGGACCACGGCCCCGGCTTCCCCGAGGACCTGCTCGCGGAAGGCCCGAGCCGTTTTCGCACCGGCAGCAGGGACCGCGCCGGGCACGGGCACGGCCTCGGCCTGACCATCGCGGCCGGGCAGGCCCGGGTCCTGGGCGCCCGCCTCACCTTCCGCAACGTCCGTCCCGTGGGCGCGCCGGGCCACGTCCCGTCCGAGGGCGCGGTCGCCGTCCTGTGGCTGCCGGAGCACGCGCCGACGAACACGGGCAGCCATCCGATGCTTCCCCTGCCGGGGCAGTGAACGACGCTTCCCTGCCCGGGGAAGCCCCCTGACGCTCCTGCCGGGAACGCGGCCCCGTCTCCCACCCCGGAGAGTCCTGCGTCCTCCGTACCGGGAAGTCCCCCCGCTCCCCCTCGCCGGGGAAGCCGCCGCTCTTCCCTGCCGGGAAACCCCCTGCCCCTCCTGCCGGGAACACGGCCCCGTCTCCCACCCCGGAGACCTGCGATCTCCGTACCGGGAAGCCCCCCACCCCCCTCGCCGGGGAAGCCGCCGCTCTTCCCTGCCGGGAAACCCCCTGCCCCTCCTGCCGGGAACACGGCCCCCGTCTCCCCTCCCGGGAAGCCCACCGTCCTCCACGCCCGGAAGTCCCACGCTCCCCCGTGCTGGGGGAAGCCCCCTGCACCCCCTCGCCGGGACCCCCGCTCCCGTGCCGGGGATGGCCCCTCACGCCCGGTGGCGGGACGGCGAGGGCCCCCGGGGCGGACACCGCCGGGGGCCTTCGTACGGGGTGGTGCGGGGTCAGACGGCCTCCGCCACGCCCTCACGCGCCGGTACCGCGTCGACGGCGGCGTCCTGGCCCTCGGGCCGGGGCGCGGCCGGGCCCGCGCCCTTCAGCGGGACCTCCTTGACGAAAACGGCCGTCGCCAGTGCGAGCACCGCCACGACGGCGCCCAGCAGGAACGCCGAGTGGGTGCCGGCCGACACCGCGTGCTGGTACGCCTCGCGCGCCGCGGTCGGCAGCTTGGCCAGGCTCGCCGCGTCCAGCTGCGCGGACTGCTCGGTGATCTTCGAGCCGAGCGCGCCGGCCCGCTCGGCCATGACGTCCTGGACCCTGTTGTTGAACAGCGCGCCCATGATCGCGACACCGAAGGAGGAGCCGAGCGTACGGAAGAGTGTGGTGGACGATGAGGCGACGCCCATGTCCTTCATCTGCACGCTGTTCTGCGCGACCAGCATGGTGATCTGCATCAGGCAGCCCATGC
Source organism: Streptomyces sp. NPDC014864 (assembly GCF_043081525.1). Taxonomy (NCBI): domain Bacteria; kingdom Bacillati; phylum Actinomycetota; class Actinomycetes; order Kitasatosporales; family Streptomycetaceae; genus Streptomyces; species Streptomyces sp. NPDC014864. The sequence goes on along the minus strand of NZ_JBIBWT010000004.1, from coordinate 405,439 downwards.
CGGCGCCGAGAACGGCCATGTAGAGGCCGGAGGTGAGCCGCGTGGTCTCGGTGTCCATCAGGGACAGCAGGTACAGCCCGGCGATCATCAGCGCGCTGCCGACGACGGGGAAGACCTTGTAGCGGCCGCTGTTGGTGGTCACCCGGCCCGCGATCATCGACACGACCAGCATGGCGCCGAGCATGGGCAGGAGCAACAGACCGGAGTTGGTCGCGGAGGCGCCCTGCACCGACTGCTGGTACAGCGGCAGGAAGAGCACCGCGCCGAACATCACGAAGCCGGTGATGAAGCCGATCAGCGACATCAGGGTGAAGTTGCGGCTGCGGAAGATGTGCAGCGGCACGATCGGCTCGGCCGCCCTGGTCTGCCGGAACACGAACCCGACGAGCGCGGCGACGCCGATCGCGGTCAGTTCCATGATGCGCGCGGAGGTCCAGGCGTACTCCGAGCCGCCCCAGGTGGTGACGAGCACGATGGAACTGATTCCTACGGTCAGCAGGGCGGCGCCCAGATAGTCGATCCGGGCCTGCGCGCGCTTCCTCGGCAGGTGGAGCACCGCGCTGACCGCGAGGAGGGCCACCGCGCCGAGCGGCAGGTTGATGTAGAAGGCCCAGCGCCAGCCCCAGTTGTCGGTGATCGTGCCGCCGACCAGCGGACCGCCGATCATCGCGAGCGCCATGACGCCGGCCATCATGCCCTGGTACTTGCCGCGCTCCCGCGGCGGGATCAGGTCACCGATGATCGCCATGACGCCGACCATCAGACCGCCCGCGCCGAGGCCCTGGACGGCGCGGAAGCCGATCAGCTCCCCCATGTTCTGCGCCATGCCGCTCAGCGCGGAGCCGATCAGGAAGAGCACGATCGAGGTCATGAAGGCGCCCTTGCGCCCGTACATGTCGCCGAGCTTGCCCCACAGCGGGGTGGACGCGGCGGTGGCGAGGGTGTACCCGGTGACCACCCACGACAGGTGCTGGAGTCCGCCGAGCTCGCCTACGATCGTCGGCATCGCGGTGCCCACGATCATGTTGTCCAGCATCGCGAGCATCATCGCGATCATGAGCGCGAGCAGCACGACCCGCACGCTCCTGGGCTGTTTGCCGCCCTCCGCGGTGTCCGCCTCGGTGTTCACTGTGTCCGCCATCGGTCCATCCCCCAGCTACGCCTACTTACTTGCCGCCCGGCAAGTTACTACACTCGTGAAGGTAGCCCGCTAACTAGCCGGGCGTCAAGTAAGTTTCACCTGCCGGTCGGCCGGTAAGTTTGGGCGGGAGCGCAAGGAATACGAGGATGGGCGGCACCATGGACGGCACCAAGCAGCAGCGCCGCGGAAACACCCGCCAGCGCATCCAGGACGTGGCGCTCGAACTCTTCGCCGAGCAGGGGTACGAGAAGACCTCGCTCCGCGAGATCGCCGAGCACCTTCAGGTCACCAAGGCGGCGCTCTACTACCACTTCAAGACGAAGGAAGAGATCCTCGTCAGCCTCTTCGAGGACCTGACACAGCCGATCGAGGACCTGATCGAGTGGGGCCGACGGCAGCCACACACCCTGGAGACCAAGCAGGAGATCGTCCGCCGCTACAGCGACGCGCTCGCGGGCGCGGCGCCGCTGTTCCGCTTCATGCAGGAGAACCAGGCGACGGTGCGGGAACTGCGCATCGGGGACACCTTCAAGGACCGGATGCGCTGCCTGCGCGACATCATCATCGATCCGGACGCCAGCCTCACCGACCAAGTCCGTTGCGTCAGCGCCCTGTTCACGCTGCACGCCGGCATGTTCGTCATGCAGGACGTACAGGGCGACCCCGAGGAGAAGCGCAAGGCCGTCCTCGAGGTCGCGATCGATCTGGTGACCCAGGCGGACCGGGCCACCCAGGGCTCCTGACGACGGCGCCGCCCACCGGCCGGTGGGCGGCGAGGCGCGTCGCGGCCGTCGGTCAGACGCTCACGCCGTGGGCGCGCAGGAAGACGACCGGGTTGACGGCGGAGCCGTAGTTCGGGGTCTTGCGGATCTCGAAGTGCAGGTGCGGGCCGGTGGAGTTACCGGTGTTGCCGGACCTGGCTATGTGCTGCCCGGTGGCGACGACCTGACCGACCCTCACGTCGATCCGCGACAGGTGCGCGTACTGGGAGTACGTGCGGTTGCCGTGCTTGATGACGATGGCGTTGCCGTACGCCGGGCCGTCACCGGCGCCGTTGGGGCCGGCCTTGACGACGGTGCCGCCGTGCGCGGCGACGACGTTGGTGCCGATCGGCACGGCGAAGTCCTGACCGCTGTGCTTGTGCGCCCAGTGGCTGCCGTTCTGCATGAAGCTGGCGCTGAGCGCGTACTTCTTCACCGGGTGGACCCAGGTGGCGGCGGCCTTCTTGGCGACGGCCTTCTTGGCGGCCACGGGGGTGACCGTCGCCGCGGTGGCCTTCTTGGCGGCCACGGTGGTGACCGTGGTGGCGGCGGTGGCGGATGCCGCGCCCGCTCCCAGGGCGACCGAGAACCCCAGGCCGGCGGCGACGACGGCGGCGCGGGTACGGAGCTGGGATGCACGGGCGGAACGGGACGTGACGCGCTGGAACATCGATACCTCATGGGGGTGGGGGACTTGAGGACCACCCGGAGCGCGGGGCGCTCGCCGGGCGGGCACCACCTTGGTAACCCCGGGCGACACAGGCCCTCAAACACCCCCTCTACGAGGGAAACTAGTACACGGTCCCCAAAATGCTCGAAGTATTGACAGAACGCGCAACTAGGACACATCACTCAAAAGCGCTGGACAGCGCCACGTCTTACAGATCCCTACCGGGCGGAAAGTCCGGTTTTGTCAGGCAAAGAACCCACTACTCCGCCTAGTACCGCTCGAAGCACCTGTGCCGCTTGTCACCGACTTGAGCCTCCGAGGCCCCCGTTGGTGTGACGTGCCTCATGTGGCCCGCGCCTCATGACAGTTACCGACTAGTAATCATTCGGTTCCCCTCCCGCCACCCTCGCGCATGAACATGCCCACAACAATCCGCAGCGTTCCGGTCGCGAGAGGACCCCCCACCCATGACCAGAAACACCTGGACGCGCCGCATCGGCACGACCGCCGTCGCCACGGTCGCCGCCACGGCGCTCGCCGCACCCGTGGGCGCGCAGGCCGCGACCAACAGCCCGGCCTCGGCCACGACGGGCGTCACGGCCACCGCCACCGTGTCCGGGAACGTCGACTACGCCACCTGGCAGAAGGACTGCCAGGCCGTGATGGACCAGGCGATGCCCTACCTGCGCGAGCGCATCGCCGACGCCCGGCCGGGCGAGAAGCAGGCGGTCGTGTTCGACATCGACAACACGACCCTGGAGACCGACTTCGGCTTCAGCTACCCCCAGCCGGCCAACAAGCCCGTGCTGAAGGCCGCCCAGTACGCCCAGGAGCACGGAGTCGCCCTGTTCTTCGTCACGGCCCGCCCCGGCATCATCAAGGCGCCGACGAAGTACAACCTGGAGTACGACGGCTACGACGTCGACGGCCTCTACGTCCGCGGCCTGCTCGACCTGTTCAAGAACGTCGCCGACTACAAGACGGCCCAGCGCGCCGACATCGAGTCCAAGGGCTACACGATCATCGCGAACATCGGCAACAGCGCCACCGACCTCTCCGGCGGCCACGCCGAGCAGACCTTCAAGCTGCCGGACTACGACGGGCAGCTGTCCTGACGGAGCGCAGCGAAAAGGGGCTGCCCCGGGACCTCAGGTCCCGGGGCAGCCCCCTTCGGTTCGCGCCGAGCGCGGCGGCTACACGTCCTTGCTCAGGTTCGGACCGGCTCCGCCGGCCGCCTGCTCGATCGGCGGGACGTCCGGCAGCGCCGACTTCTCCTCACCCCGGAAGGTGAAGGTCTTGGCGTCGCCCTCGCCCTCGGTGTCCACGACCACGATGTGACCGGGGCGCAGCTCGCCGAAGAGGATCTTCTCCGAGAGCGAGTCCTCGATCTCGCGCTGGATGGTCCGGCGCAGCGGCCGGGCGCCCAGCACGGGGTCGTAGCCCTTCTTGGCGAGCAGCTCCTTGGCGGACTGGGAGAGCTCGATGCCCATGTCCCGGTCCTTCAGGCGCTCGTCCACCTTGCCGATCATCAGGTCGACGATCCGGAGGATGTCGGCCTGCGTCAGCTGCGGGAAGACGACCACGTCGTCGACGCGGTTGAGGAACTCGGGGCGGAAGTGCTGCTTGAGCTCGTCCGACACCTTGTTCTTCATGCGCTCGTAGTTGGTCTTCGTGTCACCCGAGGCCGCGAAGCCCAGGTTGAAGCCCTTGGAGATGTCCCGGGTGCCGAGGTTGGTCGTCATGATGATGACCGTGTTCTTGAAGTCCACGACCCGGCCCTGGGAGTCGGTCAGGCGACCGTCCTCCAGGATCTGCAGCAGCGAGTTGAAGATGTCCGGGTGGGCCTTCTCGACCTCGTCGAAGAGGACGACCGAGAACGGCTTGCGGCGCACCTTCTCCGTCAGCTGACCGCCCTCCTCGTAGCCCACGTAGCCGGGGGGCGAACCGAAGAGACGCGAGACGGTGTGCTTCTCGCTGAACTCCGACATGTCGAGGGAGATCAGCGCGTCCTCGTCGCCGAAGAGGAACTCGGCGAGCGCCTTGGACAGCTCCGTCTTACCGACACCGGACGGGCCGGCGAAGATGAACGAGCCACCGGGACGCTTCGGGTCCTTCAGACCGGCGCGGGTACGGCGGATCGCCTTGGACAGCGCCTTGACGGCGTCGTCCTGGCCGATGACCCGCTTGTGCAGCTCCTCCTCCATGCGGAGCAGGCGGCTGGACTCCTCCTCGGTCAGCTTGAAGACCGGGATGCCGGTGGCCGTGGCGAGGACCTCGGCGATCAGCTCGCCGTCGACCTCGGCGACGACGTCCATGTCGCCGGCCTTCCACTCCTTCTCCCGCTTGGCCTTGGCGGCCAGGAGCTGCTTCTCCTTGTCACGCAGGGAGGCGGCCTTCTCGAAGTCCTGCGAGTCGATCGCGGACTCCTTGTCCCGGCGGACGCCGGCGATCTTCTCGTCGAACTCGCGCAGGTCCGGCGGCGCGGTCATCCGGCGGATGCGCATCCGCGAACCGGCCTCGTCGATCAGGTCGATCGCCTTGTCCGGCAGGAAGCGGTCGGAGATGTACCGGTCGGCCAGGGTGGCGGCCTGGACCAGCGCCTCGTCCGTGATGGAGACGCGGTGGTGGGCCTCGTACCGGTCGCGCAGACCCTTGAGGATCTCGATGGTGTGCGGCAGGGACGGCTCGGCGACCTGGATGGGCTGGAAGCGGCGCTCCAGGGCCGCGTCCTTCTCCAGGTGCTTGCGGTACTCGTCCAGGGTGGTGGCACCGATGGTCTGGAGCTCACCGCGGGCCAGCATCGGCTTCAGGATGGAGGCCGCGTCGATGGCGCCCTCGGCGGCACCCGCACCGACCAGCGTGTGCAGCTCGTCGATGAACAGGATGATGTCGCCGCGGGTGCGGATCTCCTTGAGCACCTTCTTCAGGCGCTCCTCGAAGTCACCGCGGTAGCGGGAGCCCGCGACCAGCGCGCCGAGGTCCAGGGTGTAGAGGTGCTTGTCCTTGAGGGTCTCGGGCACCTCGCCCTTGACGATGGCCTGGGCGAGGCCCTCGACGACGGCGGTCTTGCCGACGCCGGGCTCACCGATCAGCACCGGGTTGTTCTTGGTACGGCGGGACAGCACCTGCATGACCCGCTCGATCTCCTTCTCGCGCCCGATGACCGGGTCGAGCTTGGACTCACGAGCGGCCTGGGTGAGGTTCCGGCCGAACTGGTCGAGGACCAGGGACGTCGAGGGGGTGCCCTCGGCAGGGCCGCCGGCGGCGGCGGTCTCCTTGCCCTGGTAACCGGAGAGCAGCTGGATCACCTGCTGCCGCACCCGGTTGAGGTCTGCGCCCAGCTTGACCAGGACCTGGGCGGCGACGCCCTCGCCCTCACGGATCAGGCCGAGCAGGATGTGCTCCGTGCCGATGTAGTTGTGGCCCAGCTGAAGGGCCTCGCGGAGCGACAGCTCCAGGACCTTCTTGGCACGGGGGGTGAAGGGGATGTGGCCCGAGGGGGCCTGCTGGCCCTGGCCGATGATCTCCTCCACCTGCTGGCGGACCGCCTCGAGCGAAATCCCGAGGCTCTCAAGGGCCTTGGCGGCGACACCCTCACCCTCGTGGATCAGGCCCAGGAGGATGTGCTCGGTGCCGATGTAGTTGTGGTTGAGCATCCGGGCTTCTTCCTGAGCCAGGACGACAACCCGCCGCGCGCGGTCGGTGAACCTCTCGAACATCGTAAATCGCTCCTCAGAGCGGTCAGGCAGTGGGGGGAACTTCCCCTCCCTGTCCTTCCGCAGCTTAGTCCCGCAAGCGGGGACCGCTCATTCCAACTGCCGACACCGTCGATGGCCTCCTGACCCCGAACGCCGACATCTGCTCCAACCCGATGGTGCGAGACGATGTTCCCGCAGGCCAGGCAGTTACCCCAGTCGCCAGTACGCCGATGGCGAACGTGAGACGTTCCGGGCCTGCGTGTCGCCCCCTCCCACTAGGGATGTCTTACCCGTGGGGGCTGATACTCCATGCCGCGCGCATCGGTTCCCTCCGCTATGGGCGAACAACATTTCCGCCCCTCGCGCCGCCGCGGCCCGCGCTTTCCGGAACCCTGCGCGCACGGTGTGCGACCCAGCGTAACCTTGGGGGAATTTCGGAGGTTGCACCTGGCATGACCGGCAGCGTCCCCACGGTTCCCGCTCCCCGCCGGCCGCTCGACCCGGGCGACGGAGCGCGGCACTGGTACGAGCAGTCACTGGGCTGGGCCACGGCGTCCGGCGCGCCGGTGCGCCTCGTGGTGGGCCACCGCTTCGACGTGCTGGACGTGCCGGTGGAGGCGGGGCGGGCGGCGCTGCGCCACCTGGGGCCGCACTCTCCGGTGGCCGTTCAGGGGGACCGGATGCGCCTGCTGGTGGCCGCGGGCAGCGCGGAGGAGCTGCCGGGGCTGCTGGAGTGGCTGGAGTGGGGCGTGGTGGGGCTGGACCTGCTGGCCCTCGGCGCGGGCACGCTGACGGACGCGCCGCTGCCGCCGGAGGCCGGGCCTGCCGGAGGGCGACCGCGTGCCCCCGGCCGCTCCGGTTCGCAGGGGGCCGCCGTGTGGCTGCGGCCCCCCGAGCCCGGGCGCGAGGTCGAGACCTCGCTGCCGACACTGTCGGCGGTGGGGGGCCGTGGCGGCACCCCCGATCTCGTGCGCGTGGTGGACACGGCGGCGACGCAGTGCCACCGCATCCGGCTGCGGCGCGCGTGCGCTCAGCCGTTGGCCTTCTCGTAGGCCTCGCGGATGGACGCGGGAACACGGCCGCGGTCGTTGACCTCGAATCCGTTCTCCTTCGCCCAGGCGCGGATCTGCGCGGTGTCCTGGCTGCCACCGGAAGCGGCGCGCGCCTTTCCGCGCCCACCCGCCGCACGGCCTCCGGTACGACGACCACCGTCGACGTACGGCCGGAGAAGACCACGGAGCTTGTCCGCGTTGGATGTGGTGAGATCGATCTCGTACGTCTTGCCGTCCAGCGCGAACGTCACGGTCTCGTCCGCCTCGCCGCCGTCGAGGTCATCGACAAGAAGGACCTGAACCTTCTGTGCCACCGGATTTCCTTTCATCGATAACGTGAGGGCCGGGGATCGCAGGCGTCCGCCGTTTCGCCGTCCCCTGTTATATGCAGTACTGCACTACGTCGGAAAGCAAACCGCTTTTGCCGGAAAAACACAAACCCCTGGGAGAGACCGAAGGGCCACCCCGTCGGGAAACGTGCGCGTTTCGGACATAGGGAGCGTGGGCAGGCCGGTCGAGCGGAATGCGGCTTCCGTCGCGGACTGTTCCTCGTCGATCACAGATGCAGAAGCATCCGGCTGTTGCCCAAGGTGTTCGGTTTCACTCGCTCGAGTCCGAGGAACTCCGCGACGCCCTCGTCATAGGAACGCAGCAGCTCGGCGTAGACATCGGTGTCGACGGGCGTCTCACCGATCTCCACGAAGCCGTGCTTCGCGAAGAAGTCGACTTCGAAGGTCAGACAGAAAACGCGGCGAACGCCGAGCCCGCGCGCGGTCTCGACGAGCTTCTCCAGGAGCCGGTGACCGACGCCGGCGCCCTTCAGGCCCGGCCGCACGGCGAGAGTGCGCACTTCCGCCAGGTCCTCCCACATCACGTGCAGTGCGCCGCAGCCGACGACCTCGGCGTTGTCGTCCCGTTCGGCGACCCAGAACTCCTGGATGTCCTCGTAAAGCGTCACCGTCGCTTTGTCGAGCAGGATGCGCTCACGGACGTAGGTGTCGAGCAGTCGGCGCACGGCCGGGACATCGCTGGTGCGGGCCCGGCGGACGGTGAGGGCTTTTGCGGAGACTTCGGGGCGCTCTGCGGACATGAGCGGACGCTATCGCCCGCGTCCGCCGCGCACCGAGCCGGGGTTCTCGTCGCCGGTTTCGGCGGCGGTATCCGGAACTTCCCCGCCGACTTCGCCCGGGGCTTCCCCGAGGACATCGCCCTTGACTTCGCCCGTGTCTTCGGCGGACTCTTCCGGGGTGGCTTCGGCCTGGCTCCGAGTCGTGAGTTCGGCGGACTCCTCGGCTCCGGCTCCCGAAGTGCCTTCGACCATCCGTACGGCGTCCCGCAGGGCCCGTCGCTGTTCCTCGCTCATCATCCCGAAGAAGGCGACGAGAGCGGCGGCGGCGTTGTCGCTCTGGGACCAGGCGTCGTTCATCAGTGCGGCGGCGTAGGCGGCCCGGGTGGAGACCGCCTCATATCGATAGGCCCGGCCCTCCGCTTCGCGGCGCACCCAGCCCTTCTGATGGAGATTGTCCAAAACGGTCATCACGGTGGTGTAGGCGATGGACCGTTCCTGCTGAAGGTCTTCCAGGACTTCTCGAACGGTCACCGGGCGGTTCCACTTCCACACCCGCGTCATGACCGCGTCTTCGAGTTCTCCCAATGGGCGAGGCACACCTCAGAACAATAGTGGGAGATCCGGTCAATGGCGTGCCGGACGTGCGCTTTCAGCGGCAAACAAGAACAAAAAGGGCGTACGGCGCCTCGGCACGGGAGGACCGTGCGGGAGCCGTACGCCGCCGCGGCAGCCGCGTGCCGCCTCAGGCGTCGGTGGGCGCACCGCCCACGGAGGCCTGCCGGCCGCTCTCCGTGCGCGCGAGGGCGGCGTCGACGGCCGCGTCCTCCTTGGCCTTGGCGGCGCCGCCCTGGGTCTTCACGATCACCCGCACCAGAGCGGCGAAGAAGACGGCCATCACTACCGGGGGCACGAGCGCGGAGACGTAGTCCATGGCTCCAGCGTAGCCAGCGCGGCCGGACAAACGGGGGCGGGGTACCCCGCAGTGTCACACCGCCGCGAGCTCCTGCTGCGGCCGCTCGGACGGCGGGGCCGGTTTGCGGCGCGGGAAGACCTCACCCGGTGTGGGGATGGGACGGCGGGCGGGCTGCGGGGTCCCGGGAGCGGGCGCGGGGGCCGGCGGCGCGGGGGGCGGGGCGGGGCGCTCGGCGGGCTTCGGCGCCGGCTTCTTGGCGGGACCCTTGCCGGGGTCGCCGCCCTGGCCCGCGAGAGTGCCCGTACGGCCGCCCTGGAGGGCGTGGAGGGGACTGCGGGAGGCCGGGAGGGTCGGGGCCCCCGACAGGGCCGTGGCGGCCGGGAGAGCGGCGCCGGCGGGGCGCGCACCGTGGGACGCCGGCGCCACCGGGCCGAGGAGCGCCCGGCAGCGGTCCAGGAGGGCGGCCGCGGCCGCGTTGCCGCGCAGGGCGCCGAGCGCCGCGAGGTCGTCGCGGCCGGGCCGGTGGCCGGCGCTCAGCGCTTCCGACAGGAGCGCCACGTAGCCGACGGCCGTGCCGGGCAGGGCGGCGCGGTAGCGGGCGAGGTCGGCCAGCAGGAAAGCGCGCAGCCGGGCCCCCTCGCGCATCGCCTCGTCCAGCGACTCGGTGAGACGGAGACAGTCCTGTACGTCCTCGGCGGAGGCGGGACGGGGATGGAGGGCAAGGTCGAGAGCGCGGCGGAGCACACGCAGCTCCTCCACGCCGAACGCCATGCCGCCGCGGGTTCCGTATGGCGTGGGCATAGGCCGACGATACGCGCTAATCAGACAAATTCGACATAAGGGCGCGCGGTGTGGCGTGCGGGATGCCCGCACGCCACCCGCACGCCACGCGCGTGACCGTGAACGCCCTCGTCAGCGGCCCGGGCACCTCACATGCGCGACACGTTCCGCTCGTAGACCAGCCGGAGCCCGATGAGCGTCAGCCACGGCTCGTGCTCGTCGATCACCGTGGACTCCCCCAGCACCATGGGCGCCAGGCCGCCCGTCGCGATCACCGTCACGTCGTCGGGGTCGTCGGCAAGCTCCCGGGCGATGCGGCTCACGACGCCGTCGACCTGGCCGGCGAACCCGTAGACGATGCCCGACTGCATGGCCTCGACCGTGTTCTTGCCGATCACGCTGCGCGGCCGGGCCACCTCGATCTTCCGCAGCATCGCCGCCTTGACGCCCAGCGCCTCGACGGAGATCTCGATGCCGGGCGCGATGACCCCGCCGACGTACTCCCCGCGCGCGGAGACCGCGTCGAAGGTCGTCGCGGTGCCGAAGTCCACGACGACCGCCGGGCCGCCGTACAGCTCGTTCGCCGCCACCGCGTTGATGATGCGGTCTGCGCCGACCTCCTTGGGGTTGTCGAAGAGGATCGGCACACCCGTCTTGACGCCGGGCTCGACCAGGACGGCCGGCACGTCGCCGTAGTAGCGGCGGGTGACCTCGCGCAGTTCGTGCAGCACCGACGGCACGGTCGCGCAGATGGCGATGCCGTCGATGCCGTCGCCCAGGCCGTCGCCGAGCAGCGGGTGCATGCCCATCAGGCCCTGCAGGAGCACCGCCAGCTCGTCCGCGGTACGGCGCGCGTCCGTGGAGATGCGCCAGTGCTCGACGATGTCCTCCCCGTCGAAGAGGCCCAGGACGGTGTGCGTGTTGCCGACGTCGATCGTCAGGAGCATGGCCGTTACTCCGCCTCGCGCAGGTCCAGGCCGATGTCCAGGATCGGCGAGGAGTGGGTCAGGGCCCCCACGGCGAGGTAGTCCACGCCGGTCTCCGCGTACGCCCGGGCGGTGTCCAGGGTGAGGCGGCCGGACGCCTCCAGCAGGACCCGCCCGCCGACGACGCCCACGGCCTCCGCGCACTCGCCGGGCGTGAAGTTGTCCAGCAGGACCAGGTCGGCGCCGGCCTCGACGACCTCGCGGAGCTGGTGCAGGGTGTCGACCTCGACCTCGATCGGCACGTCCGGGAAGGCCTCCCGTACGGCCTTGAAGGCCTGCGCGACGCCACCGGCGGCGACCACGTGGTTGTCCTTGACCAGGGCGGCGTCGGACAGGGACATGCGGTGGTTCACACCGCCGCCGCAGCGCACGGCGAACTTCTCCAGGGACCTGAGGCCCGGCGTCGTCTTGCGGGTGTCGCGCACCTTGGCCTTGGTGCCCTCCAGGACGTCCGCCCACGCGCGCGTGGCGGTCGCGATGCCGGACAGGCGGCACAGCAGGTTGAGCGCGCTGCGCTCGGCGGTCAGCAGGTCACGCGTGCGCGTGGTGACCGACAGCAGCTTCTGCCCGGCCTCCACCCGGTCGCCGTCGTCGACGTGGCGCTCGACCTCGAACTCGTCCGTGCAGACGACCGAGAGCACCGCCTCGGCCACCCTGAGGCCCGCCACCACGCCGGCCTCGCGCGCGGTGAAGTCGCCGGTGGCGACGGCCTCCTCGGGGATGGTCGCGACCGTCGTCACGTCCACGCCGTGGTCGAGGTCCTCCTGGATGGCGACGTTGGCGATGTCCTCGACCTCCAGGGGGTCGAGTCCGGCGTCGGCCAGGAGCTGGGCGAGCGCGGGGTCCAGCCCGCACTCCAGGTACTCCTCGTCGCCGTCCGCGCCGCCGCAGGCACAGCCGTCGCCGCAGCCGCCGGTCGGGGCGAGGGGAAGGTCGTCGGTGCTCACTTGTGTCACTGCTCCTGGGAACGCTGGGGCGCGGGGGCCTCGGGGCGGGTCGGGGGGAAGTCTGCGGTGTCGGTGGTGTACAGGACCAGATCGGCGGGGGCGGCGCGGTGGGGGTGCCCCCAGGCGTGAAGCACTGGGGGAGCCTCGGTGGAGGGGTGGTCGCGGGAGACGGGCGGGAGGTCCGGATTCAGCCGTACGACGATGTGGCGGCGCCAGTGGGTGTCCTCGCGCTCGGGGCGGTCCTCGCGCCAGTGGCAGCCGCGGGTCTCCTCGCGCAGCCGCGCGGCGGCGACCAGGACTTGGGCCACGCACAGGAGGTTCGTGGCCTCCCAGGTGTCGACGCCCGGCTCGGCCGTCTTGCCGTTCTCGACGAGGGCGTCGCGGGCGTCGGTGTGCAGCTGCTGGAGCCGGTCGGCGGCCTTGGCGAGGGAACCGGCGGAGCGCAGCACGCCCGCGCCCTCGGTCATGATCCGCTGGATCGCGAACCGGGCCTCCGGCGCGAGCAGGGGGTGCGCGGGCTTCTCCGGCTGCGCGACGGGCGCCGGCACGCGCGCGTGGAAGGCGTCGTCCGCCCGGGCGGCGGCGATGTCGGCGGCGATGCGCTCCGCGTAGACCAGGCCCTCCAGCAGGGAGTTGGAGGCGAGCCGGTTGGCGCCGTGCACACCGGTGCAGGCGACCTCGCCGCACGCGTACAGCCCGGGGACGGTGGTCCGCCCGTGGGAGTCGGTGCGCACGCCGCCGGAGGCGTAGTGGGCGGCCGGGGCGACCGGGACGGGCTCGGTGACCGGGTCGATGCCGTGGGCGCGGCAGGCGGCCAGGATGGTCGGGAAGCGGTGCTCCCACATCTCGGCGCCGAAGTGCCGGGCGTCGAGGAACATGTGCTCGGCGCCCTGCTCCTGCATCCGGCGTGTGATGCCCTTGGCGACGATGTCCCGCGGCGCCAGTTCGGCCAGTTCGTGCTGCCCCACCATGAAGCGCACGCCGCCGGCGTCGACCAGGTGGGCGCCCTCGCCGCGTACCGCCTCGGAGACCAGCGGCTGCTGGCCCTCGGCGTCCGGGCCGAGGAAGAGCACGGTCGGGTGGAACTGCACGAACTCCAGGTCCGAGACCTCGGCGCCGGCGCGCAGCGCGAGCGCCACCCCGTCGCCGGTCGACACGGACGGGTTCGTGGTCGCGGAGAACACCTGGCCCATGCCGCCGGTGGCGAGGACCACGGCGGGGGCGTGCACGGCGCCCACGCCGTCGTGCTGGCCCTCGCCCATCACGTGCAGGCTCACGCCCGCGGCGCGGCCCTCGGCGTCCGTGAGCAGGTCCAGCACGAGCGCGTTCTCGATCGTCCGCATCCCCCGCGCGCGCACCGCCTCGACGAGGGCCCGGGAGATCTCCGCGCCGGTCGCGTCGCCTCCCGCGTGCGCGATGCGGCGGCGGTGGTGGCCGCCCTCGCGGGTGAGCTGGATACCGCCCTCGTCGTCGGTGTCGAAGTGCGCACCGGTGGAGATCAGCCGCCGTACGGCGCCGGGTCCCTCGGTGACGAGGAGCCGGACGGCCTCCTCGTCGCACAGGCCCGCGCCCGCCACCAGCGTGTCGTCCAGGTGCTGCTCCGGGGTGTCGCCCTCCCCGAGGGCCGCGGCGATACCGCCCTGGGCCCAGCGTGTGGAGCCGTCGTCCAGCCGGGCCTTGGTGACGACGACCGTCCGCAGGCCGGCGGCCTCGCAGCGCAGCGCCGCGGTCAGCCCGGCGACGCCGGAGCCGACGACCACGACGTCCGCGGAGATGGACCACCCGGGCGCGGGCGCGTGCAGTCGTATGCCTGTGCTGGTCACGAGGCGGCTCCGAAGGTGAGGGGGAGGTTGTCGATCAGCCGGGTCGCGCCGACCCGGGCGGCGACGGCGAGTACGGCCTCGCCGGTGAAGTCGTCCCCGATCTCGGTGAAGTCGGACGGGTCGACGAGGGCCAGGTAGTCCAGTTCGAGCGGCGGGTCGAGGCGGGCGGCCTCGTCGAGGACCAGGCGGGCGGCCGCGCGCACGGCCGCCGCGGCGCCCGGGACGGCCTTGGCGACGGCGGCGGCGTCGGCCGCCGCGCGGGACTCACCGAGGGCGCTGAGGGCCTCGGCACGCGCGCGCGTGGAGGGCACCTCGCGGGCCCGCGCGCACAGCGCCTCCTGCGCGGCGTGCCGGTCGCGGCCCGCGAACAGGGCCTGCGACAGGGCGAGGGCGGTGCGCCGCTCCTGGACGGAGAGGTAACGGTTGCGGCTGGAGAGGGCGAGGCCGTCGTCCTCGCGCACGGTCGGCACGCCCACGATCTCGACGCCGAAGTTCAGGTCGCGCACCATGCGGCGGATCAGGGCGAGCTGCTGGGCGTCCTTCTGGCCGTACAGCGCCACGTCGGGGCGGGTGAGGTGGAGCAGCTTGGCGACGACGGTGAGCATCCCGTCGAAGTGGCCGGGGCGCGAGGCGCCCTCCAGGCGCTCGCCCATGGGACCCGCGGTGACGCGGACCTGGGGCTCGCCGCCCGGGTAGACCTCCTCCACCGCGGGGGCGAACACGACGTCGGCACCGGCCTGCTCGGCGACCTTGAGGTCGGCCTCCAGGGTGCGCGGGTAGCGGTCCAGGTCCTCGCCCGCGCCGAACTGGAGCGGGTTCACGAAGACGGTGACCACGACCTCGCCCGCGGGGCCGGCGATCTCCCGGGCGCCGCGGACGAGGGTGGCGTGGCCCTCGTGCAGGGCGCCCATGGTCATCACGACGGCGCGGCGGCCGTGACGCACGCGCGCGTGCAGCTCGTCGGCGGTGCGCAGCAGTGCGGTGGTCATCGGGCGTTCCCTTCGGTCCCGTCGGTCCCCTCGGCGAGGACGCCCAGCAGGTCCTCGGCCAGCTCCGGCTTCAGCAGCCCGTGGGCCAGGGCCCGGTCGGCGGTGGCGCGGGCCATCGCCAGATAGCCGGCGACGGTCTGCGGGGCGTGCCGGCGCAGCTCGGCGACATGGGCGGCGACGGTGCCGGCGTCCCCGCGCGCGACGGGCCCGGTGAGCGCCGCGTCACCGGAGCGCAGGGCGTTGTCCAGGGCGGCGCCGAGCAGCGGGCCGAGCATCCGGTCGGGTGCCTCGACACCGGCCTCGCGCAGCAGCTCCATGGACTGGGCGACCAGCGTCACCAGGTGGTTGGCGCCCAGCGCGAGCGACGCGTGGTACAGCGGGCGCCGCTCCTCTGCGACCCACTCCGGCTCGCCGCCCATCTCGATGACGAGGGCCTCGGCGGCCAGCCGCAGCTCCTCGGGGGCGGTGACCCCGAAGGAGCAGCCGGCCAGCCGCTGCACGTCCACGGGGGTGCCGGTGAAGGTCATCGCCGGGTGCAGGGCCAGCGGCAGCGCGCCCGCGCGCAGGGCGGGGTCCAGCACCCGGGCGCCGTACCGCCCGGAGGTGTGCACGAGGAGCTGCCCGGGCCGCACGGCGCCGGTCTCGGCGAGGCCCGCGACGAGCCCGGGCAGGGCGTCGTCGGGGACGGTCAGGAGCACCAGCTCGGCCCGCTCCAGCACCTCGGCGGGCGGGACGAGGGGCACGTCGGGGAGCATGAGCGCGGCCCGTCGCCGGGAGGCGTCGGAGACGCCGGAGACGGCGACCGGGCGGTGCCCGGCGAGCTGGAGGGACGCGGCCAGCGCGGGGCCCACCCGGCCGGCGCCGACGACGCCGACGGTGAGCCGCGCGGGGCGGTCCCTGGGGTCTGGCTGTTGGCTTGTACTCACGCGACGGCGGCCTTCCCGTTCCAGTCCGCTCCGGGTACCGGACGATTTCTCGTCATGTTAACGCGATTGGTTCGAGAGGCGTTCGGTTGTCCACAGGCTGTGGGTTTCCCCACGGCCCCGGCGCGGAATCCCGCACTCCCGGACGGAAAACGCGGTGCCCGCCCCACCGGACCCACGGGATGATCCCGTGCATGAGCGACAGGGCGCGGCAGGACATACGGCAGGAAGATCCGCAGTCGGACGAAGAGCGGCACAAACAGCTTCGCGCACGGCGCGCGAACGCGTACCGCAGCGCGAGACACGTGCTCGCGCGCCCCGGCTTCCTCGGCACGCTCCGGGAGCGGCTGGCGGTGCTGGACGGGGCACGGGACCTGTACGACCTCGACACGGCGTCGGACATGTACGGCAACGGCATCGTCGAAGCGCTGGAGGAGAAGGTCGCCGGGCTGCTCGGCAAGGAGGCGGCCGCCTTCTTCCCGACGGGGACGATGGCCCAGCAGGTCGCCCTGCGCTGCTGGGCGGGCCGCACCGGGAGCACGACGGTCGCGCTGCACGCGCTGGCCCACCCCGAGATGCATGAGCGGCACGCGTTCAGTCAGGTCAGCGGCCTGCGCCCGGTGCAGGTGACCAGCGAGCCACGGCTGCCCACCGCTGCCGAAGTGCGCGATCTGGACGAGCCGTTCGGAGCTCTGATGCTGGAACTTCCGCTCAGGGAGGCGGGTTTCGTCCTGCCCACCTGGGAGGAGCTCACCGCGGTCGTCGAGGCGGCGCACGAGCGTGACGCGGTGGTGCACTTCGACGGCGCGCGCCTGTGGGAGTCCACCGTCCACTTCGGCCGCCCGCTGCACGAGATCGCCGAGCTCGCCGACAGCGTGTACGTGTCCTTCTACAAGTCCCTCGACGGCTACGGCGGCGCGGCGCTCGCCGGGCCGAGGGCGCTGGTGGAGGAGGCCAAGACCTGGCGGCACCGGCACGGCGGCCTGGTGTTCCAGCAGTTCCCGACCGCCCTGTCCGCGCTGGCCGGCCTGGAACGGGAGCTGCCCCGGCTGCCCCGGTACGTGCGGCACGCGCGCGCGGTGGCCGCGGCGCTGCGCGAGGGCTTCGCGGCGGCCGGGCTGCCCTGGACACGCGTCCACCCGGCCGAGCCGCACACGCACGACTTCCAGGTCTGGCTGCCGTACGACGCCGACACGGCCGCGCTCGCCGCGATCCGGACGGCGGAGGAGACCGGCGTGATGCTCTTCGCCCACGGCTGGGACGCCAAGGGCCCGGGCCTGGCCTGTACCGAGGTCTACGTGCGGGCCGCCGGCCTGGAGTGGAGCGGGGACGACGTCAGGTCGGCGGCCGCCGAGTTCACGACCCGGCTGACGGAGGAGGCGGGGCGGCAGGAGTGAGGGAACACGCGGGACGGCAGGGGTGAGGGAGCAGGGGACGGCAGGGGTGGCGGAGGCCCCCGGCGGGGCCGCCCGAGCGGGGGCCTGACGTCGACGGCTGCTGACGGGGCGTCGGTTGACGGCCCTCGTCAATCGGCTGCCGCGTTGTCAGTGGTGGGGTGCACGATGACGGCATGAGCGTGCGCATCGACATCGCGGGGCTGCGGCCGGAGAACATCGTCGTGGCGCCCTCACCCCTGGCCGAGCTGGGCATGGCGCTGCACGCGCTGTCCGAGCCGGGGCACCATCCTGGCCTCCAGGGCTGGGTGACGACGGTGACCGCCCGGCTCGACTGCCACCTGGCCGACCGGATGTGCGAGGCCGACTTCCTGTGGCGGACCACGTTCTCCGACCTCTTCCAGCCGTACGCGGGCATACCGGGTGGCACCACCCTGCCCGGCCAGACCCTCGCCGAGGACCTGGACCTGCTGGACAAGCTGTCCGACGAGCAGTTCGTCGACGCGGCCCTGGAGTTCACCTGCGCGCTCTCCTACGGCACCCCCGGCGCCGGACCGCTCGCCGACGCCGGCCTGCGCCGCCGCGCCCTGGATCTGGCCGCCGCGCGCGGACCCCGGCAGCTGCGCTTCAGCGAGCGGCTGCTCGCTGAACCGCCCCGCATCAGAGCCTGGCTGCGGCAGTTCCTCCAGGACTGCGACGAGGCGTTCTTCGCGGAGATCTGGGCCCGGCTGCGCCACCAACTGGCTTCGGACGCCCGGCACAAGACGGATCTGCTGCGCCGCAAGGGCCTCGCCGAGGCGCTCGCCGCGGTGTCCCCGGCGGTCACGCTGGAGGAGGACGCCGGGCGGATCACCGTCGACAAGCTGGGCGAGGGCCGCACCGCCACGGCCGGCGGCGGCCTGCTGCTGGTCCCGACGAGCCTGGGCCGGCCGCATCTGATGGTGCTGCACCGGTACGGCTGGCAGCCGGTGCTGCACTACCCGGTCGGCTCCCCCGAGCTCGCCGCCCCGCCCTCCGTGGAGCAACTGACCCTGCGAATGGCCGCCCTGTCCCACCCGGTGCGGATGCGGCTGTGCCGGAGTCTGGCCCGCAGCGCCTTCACCACCGGCGAGCTGACCCAGGTGCACGGCATGACGGCGCCCGAGATATCCCGGCACCTGAGCGTGCTGAAGAAGGCGGGCCTGGTCACCACCCGCCGCCGCGGCCGCTATGTCCTCCACCAGCTGGACGTCGCCACGGTGGCCCGGCTCGGCAGCGACTTCCTCGAAGGGATCCTCAGATAGCGGCCCGGAACTCACCCGCGGAATCCTCGGACAGCGGTTCGAGGCTCACCCGCGGCCGCTGAAATCCTCCGGCAGAAGAGCGGGCCGGGTCCGGTCAGTCGAACCGGATGTGCTTGACGCCGACCTTCGCCTGCCTGATCCGGGTCCGCAGCGCTCCCCCGCGGTGCGGCGTCAGCGTCAGCCCGGCCAGCACGGCGATCCGGTCCGCGGTCTTCGGCACGGTCGAGTGGTCCGTCCACAGATGCTCGGCGAACTCCGGCTCGCGCAGCCGCTCCAGGCAGTGGTCGAGCTGCCGTACGGCCCATGTCTCCCGGCCCGGTCCGGCACCCTTCCCGCCGACGTACCGCAGGACCTGCCCGAAGCCGCGCTCCCGCAGCCGCCGCAGGACCGTCTCCCGTTCCGCGAGGAGCGTGAAGTGGTGGAGGGGGTGGCCGAGTTCGCGCAGCCGGCCGACCGTCTCCGCGAAGCAGCCGGGGTCGGTGACCGTCATGGGGACGATCACCACGCCGTCGTGCCGGGTCAGGGTCAGGTCCAGGACCTCGACCACGCCCTGCCGCCAGGAGGCCAAGTCCTGGAAATCTCCCCGCAGTCCGGGCGGCAGCATCCGGCGCAGGCCGAAACCGGCGTGCTCGGGGTCGCAGATGACGCTGCCGGGCAGGCGGCGCCGGATCTCGTGTGCGGTCTGTGTTTTTCCGCCGCCGAAGGGGCCGTTGATCCACAGGAGCATGCGCCGAACCCTACCGACGGCGGCCGGCGCGGTCAGCCGTGTCCGCCGGCCCGGACGAGTCCCGTCTCGTACGCCAGCACCACCACCTGCACCCGGTCCCGCAGACCGAGCTTGGTCAGGATGCGGCCCACGTGCGTCTTCACGGTCGCCTCCGACAGCACCAGCCGGGCCGCGATCTCGCCGTTCGACAGACCCTGCGCGACCAGCACCATGACCTCCCGCTCACGGTCGGTGAGCCGCTCCAGCTCCTTGTGCCGGGGCTCCTTGGCGCCGCTGGGCAGCATGGGCGCGAAGCGGTCGAGCAGCCGGCGGGTGGTGGAGGGCGCGACGACGGCGTCGCCGCTGTGCACGGCGCGGATCGCGGCGAGCAGGTCGCCGGGCGGCACGTCCTTGAGCATGAAGCCGGAGGCGCCCGCCTTCAGTCCGGAGAAGGCGTACTCGTCGAGGTCGAAGGTGGTCAGGATGAGCACCTTGGGCGCATCGGGCTCCGCACAGACCCGGCGGGTGGTCTCCACGCCGTCCAGCTTCGGCATCCGCACGTCCATGAGGATCACGTCGACCTCGGCCGCGCGCAGCACCTGGAGGGCCTCGACCCCGTCGCCCGCCTCCGCGACGACCTCCATGTCCGGCTGGGCGGCGAGCACCATCCGGAACCCGGTGCGCAGCAGCACCTGGTCGTCGACGAGCATCACGCGGATCGTCATCGGGGCCTCTTCCATGTTCATCGGTCAGTCGGCGGGGCGTGACAGGTGTCGACAGGGGGCGTGCGGGCGGCGTCAGTGCGCCGGTTTGAGGGGCAGCAGGACGCTGATGCGGAATCCTCCGCCGGGGCGCGGGCCCGCGTCCAGGGTGCCGCCCACCATGCCGACGCGTTCCCGCATTCCGATCAGGCCGTGCCCCTGGCCGTCGGCGCCGCCCTCCTCGTACAGCTCGTGCGGGGCGCCCTTGCCGTCGTCCTCGACGAGCAGGCCGAGGCCGTCGTCGAAGTAGACCAGGCGCACGCTCGCCCCCGCGTCGGGGCCGCCGTGCTTGCGCGTGTTGGTCAGCGCTTCCTGAACGATCCGGTACGCGGTGAGCTCGACGCCGCTGGGCAGCGGGCGCGGGGTGCCCTCGACCCGGAAGTCGACGGGCAGCCCGGAGCCGCGGCACTGCTGGACCAGGTCCTCGATCTGCTCGACGTCGGGCTGGGGGACGTACTCGCCGACCTCCTGGTGCTCGCCGGTGCGCAGCACGCCCAGCAGGCGGCGCATCTCGGCGAGGGCCTGGCGGCCGGTGGAGGAGATGGTCTCCAGGGCCTTCTTCGCCTGGTCGGGGGCGGTGTCGAGGACGTAGGCGGCCCCGTCGGCCTGCACCACCATCACCGAGACGTTGTGCGCGACCACGTCGTGCAGCTCGCGCGCGATCCGGGCGCGCTCGGCGGCGACCGCGACCTTGGACTGCGCCTCGCGCTCCTTCTCCAGACGGGCGGCGCGCTCCTCCAGCTGCGCGAAGTAGGCGCGGCGGGTGCGCATCGAGTCGCCGAGCACCCAGGCGAGGGCGAACGGCACCGTCTGGAAGACGGCTATCGCGACGTCGCCCAGGGCGCTCGTGTGCTGCGCCGGCCAGCGCATCTGCGCCAGGGTCGCCGCGCTCAGGCCGCCCACCAGGGCGAACCGGGAGGCCCAGCGGGCGCCGATCGCGGCGACCGTGTAGACGATCACCAGCAGGGCGAAGTCGGCGACGGTGGTCTGGACGTCCAGGACCAGCTGGGCCGCGCCCGTCACCGCGGCCAGGACCAGCATCCGCTCCGGCATACGGCGGCGCAGCGCGACGACCGCGCTCAGGACGACGGAGACGCCCAGGGCAGCACCGAGGGTTCCGTGGTGGTCCGGCGCCCCGTTGACGCTCGATACGCTCACGCCGGAGATCCCGAGCAGGGCGAGGGCCCAGAAGCCGTCGACCCACATGGGGTGCCTGCGGAGGAAGTCATAGAGGCGCTGCACGTAACCCAGAGTAGGGAAGCGCGGTGTGTGCAGGGGTCAACCGGAGGGCCGATCCGCACGCGGCCCTCGTACTCCCCAAGGTGGATGCCCTGATCACCTGGGCGCCTGAGACCTGCCCGGCCGCTCATGGACAGGTCCTAGTCTGGCGGGGTGGCGGAGGACACAACGGACGGCGCGGGGCACGGCACGGATCGCGCCGGGCACGGTACGGCGGGGGGCGAGCCTGCGACGGGCGGCCCGGCCCCCGGGTGGCGGGGCTGGCGGGCCGCGGCCGAAGCGGCGCTCTACGGGCCGGGCGGCTTCTACCGGCGCCCGGAGGGCCCCGCCGGGCACTTCCGTACGTCCGTGCACGCCTCGCCGCTGTTCGCGCGGGCCGTGGCGCGGCTGCTGTGCCGGGTGGACGAAGCGCTGGGTCGGCCGGCGACGCTCGACTTCGTCGACATGGCGGCCGGGCGGGGGGAACTGACCCGCGCGGTGCTCGCCGCGCTGCCCGCCGACGTGGCGGCCCGCACGCGGCCGTGTGCCGTCGAGATCGCCGCCCGGCCCGCGGGACTCGACCCGCGGGTGGCGTGGCGGACCGAGATACCCCGGCGGATCACCGGACTGCTGTTCGCCAACGAGTGGCTGGACAACGTACCGGTGGAGGTCGCCGAGGTGGACTCCGCCGGCGTGCCCCGGCGCGTCCTCGTACGCCGGGACGGCGGCGAGCGGCTCGGGGGGCCGCTCCCGGAGGCCGAGGCGGAGTGGCTGGCGCGGTGGTGGCCGCTGCCGGCCGAGCAGGGCCTGCGCGCGGAGATCGGCCTGCCCCGGGACGAGGCCTGGGCCGCCGCGGCGTCCCGTGTCGAGCGGGGGCTGGCCGTCACGGTCGACTACGCGCACACCGCGGGCGCCCGGCCGCCCTTCGGGACCCTCACCGGGTTCCGGGAGGGCCGTGAGACCGCCCCCGTGCCGGACGGATCGTGCGACCTCACCGCGCACGTCGCGCTCGACGCGTGCGCCGCGGCCGGTCCACCAGGGGCGCGTCTGCTCACTCAACGCGACGCGCTGCACGCCCTCGGCATCACCGGCGCACGCCCCTCACTCGCGCTCGCCGCCACGGACCCCGCGGAGTACGTGCGCGCCCTCGCGCAGGCCGGCGAGGCCGCCGAGCTCACCGCGGCCGACGGCCTGGGCGGCTTCGGCTGGCTCTGCCGGGCGGTGGGCATCGCGGACCCGCTCCCCGGCTGACCGCCCGGGTCCGCGTGTCCCGGGCGGTGTGTCCGGTCTCCCCGGCCGGGCGCCCCGGTCGGCGGCCGGCCTACTTGTCGATGTCCCCGACCACGAAGAACATCGAGCCCAGGATCGCCACCATGTCCGCGACCAGCGTGTTCGGCAGCAGTTCGGTGAGGACCTGGATGTTGTTGTAGGACGCCGAGCGCAGCTTGAGCCGGTACGGGGTCTTCTCGCCCTTGCTGACGAGGTAGTAGCCGTTGATGCCGAGCGGGTTCTCGGTCCACGCGTACGTGTGCCCCTCGGGCGCCTTCAGCACCTTCGGCAGCCGCTGGTTGATCGGTCCGGGCGGCAGCTCGGCGAGCCGGTCCAGGCAGGCGTCGGCGAGGTCGAGCGCGTTGTGCGTCTGCTCCAGCAGGCACTCGAAGCGGGCGAGGCAGTCGCCCTCGGTCCGGGTCACCACCTTCAGGGTGTCCCGCAGCTCCCCGTACGCCAGGTACGGCTCGTCGCGCCGCAGGTCGAAGTCGACACCGGAGGCGCGTGCGATCGGCCCGCTCACCCCGTAGGCGTGCACGGCCTCCGGGGTCAGCACACCCACGCCCCGGGTGCGGCCCCGGAAGATCTCGTTGCCGAGCACGAGGTCGTCGAAGACGTCCATGCGCGAGCGCACCGCTGCGACCGCGGCACGCGCACGGGCGGCCCATCCGGCCGGCAGGTCCTCCTTCAGGCCCCCGACGCGGTTGAACATGTAGTGCATCCGGCCGCCGGAGACCTCCTCCATGACGTTCTGGAGCACCTCGCGCTCCCGGAACGCGTAGAAGACCGGCGTGATGCCGCCGAGTTCCAGCGGGTACGAGCCGAGGAACATCAGGTGGTTGAGCACCCGGTTCAGCTCCGCGAGCAGCGTGCGCGTCCACACCGCGCGCTCGGGCACCTCCATGCCGAGCATGCGCTCCACGCCGAGGACCACGCCCAGCTCGTTGGAGAAGGCCGACAGCCAGTCGTGGCGGTTGGCGAGCATGATGATCTGACGGTAGTCGCGCGCCTCGAACAGCTTCTCCGCGCCGCGGTGCATGTAGCCGATCACCGGCTCCGCGTGCCTGATGCGCTCGCCGTCCAGCACCAGCCTGAGCCGCAGCACGCCGTGTGTGGAGGGGTGCTGGGGGCCGATGTTGAGGACCATGTCGGTGCTCTCCGCGGCACCGCCGATCCCGACCGTGGTCTCCGTCGTAGGAGTCATGGACACAGTCTCCCCTACGTACGCTTGCGCCATGGAGACGGGGAGCCAGGAGAACGCGCGGGAGGCGGAGGGCCGGGCAGCGGGCCGACCGGGGGACCGGCCGGTGGGAGGTTCGCGGGGCGGTGCGGGGAACGCCTCGGGGAGCGGGCCGGAGCCCGGACCGGGGGGTGAGCCGGTGTGGACCGGGCTGCCGCCGGGTCTGTTGCGGATGCGGCGGCTGCTGCTGGTGGTGTGGCTGGGGCTGATCGCCGTGGCCCTCGGGCCGCTGCTGGGGGTGCTCGCCGGTCCCGCCTGGGCCGCGTTCGCGCTGCTCCCACTGGCCCTCACGGCGTGGGGCTGGGTGCTGCTCGGCCGGAACTGGCGCTCCTGGCGGTACGCCGAGCGGGACGACGACCTGCTGATCAGCCGGGGTGTGCTGTGGCGTGCGGAGACCGTCGTGCCGTACGGGCGGATGCAGCTGGTGGAGGTCACCTCCGGACCCGTCGAGCGGCACTTCGGGCTGGCCACCGTGCAGCTGCACACGGCCGCCGCCGCGACCGACGCGACCATCCCCGGCCTCGACCCGGCCGAGGCCGAACGGCTGCGCGACCGGCTCACCGAGCTGGGCGAGGCACGATCGGCGGGGCTGTGACGGCCACCGGGGACGAGCGGGGCGCGCCGGAGGGCGCCGGCCACGTCCGCGAGGGAGCCGACGAGGAACGTACGGAGGCCGGGACCACCGAGCGGAAAGCGGCCGACCGGGCAGCGGACGGGGCGACCGGGCGGACAGGGGCCGGGACCACCGAGCGGACAGCGGCCGGCCGGGCAGCGGACGGGGCGACCGGGCGGACGGGGGCCGGCGTGATCGAGCGGCGTCTGCATCCCGTGACACCGCTCAGGCGGGCCTGGGCGCCCGTCGCCGTGCTCGCCGGCTGGGCCGTGCACGACCCCGACCAGGCCCAGCGGCAGCTCACGAGGCTGACGACGGCCACCCTGCTGATCGGGCTCGCCGTCCTCGTCCCGGCCGCCGCCCTCTACGGCTTCCTCTCCTGGTGGTGCACGCACTTCGCGGTCACCGACTCCGAACTGCGCATACGCACGGGCCTGGTGTTCCGCCGCACCGCCCACATCCGGCTCGAACGGATCCAGGCCGTCGACGTCACCCAGCCCCTGCTCGCCCGGGTCGCGGGCGTGGCGAAGCTCAAACTGGACGTCGTCGGCACGGACCGAAAGGACGAACTCGCCTTCCTCGGCCAGGACGAGGCCCGCGCGCTGCGCGCCGAACTGCTCGCCCGCGCGGCCGGTTTCGCCCCCGGCACCGCACGCGAGGTCGGCGAGGCACCCGCGCGGCGGCTGGTGCGCGTGCCGCCACGCGTGCTCGCCGTGTCGCTGCTGCTGACCGGCGCGACGTGGGGCTCGCTGGTCGCCGCCGTCGTCGTACCACCGGTGCTGTGGCTGGTGACCCACAGCCTGTGGACGGTGCTCGCCGCCGCGGTGCCGCTGGCCGGCGCGGCCGGGGCGAGCGGCGCGGGGCGCTTCGTCGGCGAGTACGACTGGACGGTGAGCGAGTCGCCGGACGGCCTGCGGATCGACCGGGGGCTGCTGGACCGTACGCACGAGACCGTGCCGCCGGGACGGGTGCAGACCGTGCGGATCGTGGAGCCGCTGCTGTGGCGGCGCCTCGGCTGGGTGCGGGTGGAGCTGGACGTCGCCGGGTCGTCGAACTCCGTTCTGCTGCCGGTGGCCCCGCGCCCGGTGGCCGAGTCGGTGGTGGCGCGGGTGCTGCCCGGGGTGACGGTGCCGGAGGCGGCCTCGGTGGCGCGGCCGCCCCGGCGGGCGGGGTGGTGCGCGCCGGTGTCGTGGCGGGGGTGCGGACTCGCGGTCACCGGCGCGGTGTTCGCCGCCCGGCACGGACTGCTGCGGCGGCGGCTGGCGCTCGTCCCGCACGCCAAGGTGCAGAGCGTACGGCTGACCCAGGGGCCGTGGGGGCGGCGGTGCGGGGTCGCCGACGTGCACGTGGACACCGGGGCGGGGCGGACGGTGACGGCGCGGCTGCGGGACGCCGGCGAGGCGGCGGAGCTGCTGCGGGCCCAGGCGGAACGGTCACGGACCGGGCGGCGGGCGGCCCGCCCGGACCGGTGGATGGCCTGAACGCGACAGACGCGGCGCCTTCCGGCACCGCGCCTGTCCTCCGCTCGGCCCGTCGGGCCGGCGCTTCCCCGCTCGGCCCGTCCGGCCGGCCGGCTCCTCCCGCCCTGCCGCTTGTCCTTCGTCCGCCGCCCTCCGGCTCAGGACGCGGCGCTGCGCAGCCCCTGGACGTCGATCTGCTCCGTCTCGTCGTGGGCCGTCAGGTCGATGACCTGGCTCACGCCGCGGGCGTGCGCGTCGGCCGGTTTGAACTCGGCGTCGGACTCCGTCTTGTGCAGGGCGAGGGCCTCTTCGCCGACCACGTCGGCGAGGTCCTCGTTCTGGACGGCCTCCAGGTCGGCGGAAGAAGCGCCCTTCTGCGTACCGAAGAAGTCGAAGCCGCCCTCGACCAGCGGACGCCGCGGGGGCGCCGCCGGTGCGACGGCCACGGCGGTCGGCACGGTGAAGTGCCCCGCGGGCTGCTGCGCGGGCTTCGCCGGCGAGGCCTGCCGGGAGGTGGTGGCGGCGGCCGCATGCTCGTGCGCGGCGGCCGCCCCGGACTGCCCCTGCGGTTCGTCCTCCGCCGCGGGGCCCGCCGCCCCGGCGGTACGGTCCGCCGCGGTCCCGGGCGTCGTGGCCGGATCGGCGGCGTCCGCGGGCGCGCCGGTCTCGGTCTTGACGACGCCGGCCTTCACCACGTCCACGTTGGGCTTCGCCGCGTCGGCGGTCGTCCTCGCCGCGTCCGTCCTGTTCGTGTCCGCGTCCGTCTTCGCCGCGGGTGCGGCCGTCTCGGCCGTGTCCTCGTCCGTATCCGCCGCGCGCGCAGCCGTCTCGGCCGTGTCCGGGTCCGCGTCCGTATCCGTCTGCGCCGCCTCGTGGCCGTCGACGTCCGCGTCGAAGCGGGAAAGGGCGGCCCGGGCCCGCAGGAACAGGTGGGACCCCGCGGGCGAGAACACGGCGCCGGCCGCCGCCGGCTCGTCCCCCGCCGCCTCGGCCTCGGTGCCCTCCGCGCCGGTCCCCTCGGCCGGGTTCTCCCCGGCGCTGTCCGTCGCGGCTTCGGAATCGGTGGTCACGCCGTCGGCGCCCGTGTCAACGATGTCAGCGCTCGCGGACGCGGCCTCCGCACCGGCGTACGCCGGGCTGTCCGCCCGCTCCGTCCGGTCCGCGGGAGCGGGCGGCAGCGCGCGCGGGTCGGTCCCGGACTCGATCTCGAGCAGGCGGCGGCCCTCCAGGGCGCTGGCGCGCTCGGTCTCCGCCGTGGCGTACCGTCGCAGCAGCGCGGCGTGCTCGTTGCGCAGCCCGGCCAGCTCCGCCCGCTTCGCGCGCAGCTTCTGTTCGAGGCGGACGCGCAGGTCGCGCGACTCCTCCAGATCGGTCTCCAGTTCGGCGACCCGCTCCTCGAAGCGCCACTCGTCGCTCGCCCGCGCGCGTGTGAGGTCGGCGACCTGCTTGCCCGCCTGCGCGTCCCAGCGGCGCATGACGACCGCGCCGAGGACCGCCGTCGCCGCGGCGGCCGCGGCGAGGGAGCGCAGCACCATCGGTGTGGTGAACACCCAGGGTCCGAGGGCGCAGACGAGGGAGACGCCGGCGATCGCCGAAGGAGGCAGCAGCCTGTGCAGAGGTGGGGAATGGCGGTGACGTCCACGTGGCATGGCCAGAAACTTACCGCGCGTAGGCGAATCGTGGAGCCCCAGGCCGTAAAAAGCAGCCATACCGAAGCCTTCACAAGGCTTCGGGAGTTCCGGGCCCTTTTCCCCCCGCCTTCTCCCTGCCTTCTCCCCCGTCTTCCGCCTCGCCTTCCGCTCCTCGACTTCTCCCGCTTCCGCCGATCCCGCCCTTCCGCAAGATCGTTTTCAGCGGTCGCTCAGCTGCCCGCTCATCCACTGAAGCGTCCCCGGGATCTCGCGCCGCCAGGTGTTGAAGTTGTGGCCGCCGCTGTCGAGGATGATCGACGCGATCCGGGTCTTGTTCGTCGCCTTCACCGCGTCGACGAAGGCGAGCGTGGCCTTGTAGTCCGTCTCGCCGATCCTGCTGCTGGTGACCAGCAGCGAAGTGTCCGGAGCGGGCCGGTGCTTGATGCTCCACCACAGGTCGGCACGATTCTGCAGTTCCTTGTTGCCATGGAAGAGATCACCCGTGGTGGGGTCGATCGGCGCCTTGTAGTAAGGGGAAAGACCGGCGCCCGCGGCATACACCTCCGGATGGTGCATGGCGAGTTTCAGCGCGCAGTAACCGCCCGTGGAATCGCCGACGATGCCCCAGCTCCCCGGCTTCTTGCCGATCCGGTAGTGCGCGAGGAGGGCGTCGGGCAGATCCCTGGCGAAGAACGACTCGGTCTGCGGCCCTCCCGGAATGTCCACGCACTCCGTGTCGCGCGGCGGCGCCACCGTCGGCCGCAGCATCACCAGGATCATCGGCTGCATCCGCCCGTCCTTCGCGAGCTCCTGCGCCGTGCGTGGATAGTTCAGCTTCGTCACGAGCGCCTGGGCGGTGCCCGGGTAGCCGGTGAGGACCACGGCCGCCGGGAACGTACGCGTGCGGTACTGCGGCTGGAAGTACTCCGGCGGCAGGTACACGAACGCGGGCGAGGCGATGCGGGTCGTACGGCCCACGATGTCGACCTTCTGGATCTGCCCGGCCACCTGCGGCCGCGTCCCGCCCGACATGTTCATCTGCTGGGTGCCGATCACCTGGAGCGGGCCGCTGGTGCCGCCGGCCGTCGAGTGGTCGACGACGACCCCTTGGTCGGTCTCCTGCCCGAACAGGTCGGCCCAGGTCGCGTAGAACCCGAACGCCTGGTTCGCGGCGAGGGCGACGCAGGCGAACAGCGCCAGCTGGGTGGCCAGCAGCAGACCGACACGCCCGCTGACGGACCGCCAGGTCCGGCGCGCCAGCTGCGGCCAGAGCCACACCGTGCCCACGAACAGCAGCACGGCCATCAGGACCGTCAGTACCAGCACTTTGTTGCTCGTGAGACCCATGGGCTCTTTCCTGCCTGCACTTCCCGCCCGGGCCCGCCGCCGCTTCCTTCGCGAGGGCTTGCCCCGGCCTTTCCCTTGCCTTTGACCCGACTTTCCGAAGGGGAGTGAACCTCTCTCCCCGAGACACCGTCCTAGAGGGCGCAATGTCGCCGGATGCCCGGATCGGCACCGGATTCAAGGTCTCTCGCAGAACTACGGGATGCGATGTCTGTCAGGATAGATGGGGAAATGTCAGGTGGGGTTCCGGGCCGATCAGTTCGTGTGCGCCGCGCCCTGCGCGGCCCGCGCCCCGAAGCCGTCCCCGCTCTGGTCGGCAGGGCCTGCTCCGTCGTGGGTCTCCTGGACATCGCCGCGGGCGTGTTCCCGCGCTTCCGGCACAGCCGTATGCACGCCATCGCCGAGGTACTGCCGGGCTCCTTCGGCCCCTTCGCCGCGGCGCTCTCGCTCAGCGCGGGCGTGCTCCTGCTGCTCCTCGCGCACGGCCTGAAACGCCGCAAGCGCCGGGCGTGGCGCGCGGCCGTGGCCCTGCTGCCGGCCGGCGCGGCCGCGGAGTTCGTCTACCGGCACTCCGTCATCGGAGTGGTCATCTCCGCCGCCCTGCTCGCGCCGCTGCTGATCCACCGGGCCGAGTTCGGCGCCCTGCCCGACCCGCGCAGCCGGTGGCGGGCCCTGGCCAACTTCATCCTCATGAGCGCCGGTTCGCTGGCGCTCGGAATGATCATCGTCAGCGTCCACCCGCACCGCATGGTCGGCAACCCGAGCGTGGCCGACCGGCTGACCCATGTGGTCTACGGCCTGTTCGGCTTCGAGGGGCCGGTCAGCTACCAGGGCAACACCTCCTGGACCGTTGCCATCTCCCTCGGCGCCCTCGGCTGGCTCACCGCGGTCACCACGGTCTATCTCGCCTTCCGCCCCGAACACCCCGCGGCCCGCCTGACGGAGGAGGACGAGACGCGGCTGCGCGCCCTGCTCGCCAAGCACGGCGCCCGCGACTCCCTCGGCCACTTCGCGCTGCGCCGCGACAAGGCGGTCGTCTTCTCCCCCAGCGGCAAGGCGGCCGTCACCTACCGCGTGGTCTCCGGCGTGATGCTCGCCAGCGGCGACCCGATCGGCGACGTCGAGGCCTGGCCGGGCGCCATAGAGCGCTTCATGGACGAGGCCAAGGCGCACTCCTGGACGCCCGCCGTCATGGGCTGCTCCGAGACCGGCGGCGAGGTGTGGACCCGGGAGACCGGCCTGGACGCCCTGGAACTGGGCGACGAGGCGGTGGTGGACGTCGCGGATTTCTCGCTCGCCGGACGCGCGATGCGCAACGTCCGCCAGATGGTCAAGCGCATCGAGCGGGCCGGCTACGAAACCCGGGTACGGCGCATCCGTGACCTCGGCGACGCCGAACTGGACCGCGTCCGGCGGGCCGCGGAGGACTGGCGCGGCACCGACACCGAACGCGGCTTCTCCATGGCGCTGGGCCGCATCGGCGACCCCGCCGACGGAGACTGCCTCATCGCCACCGCCCACAAGACCGACGACGAGCCCGGCCCCTACGGCGACCTGAAGGCGATCCTGCACTTCGTGCCCTGGGGCACCGACGGCGTCTCCCTGGAGCTGATGCGGCGCGACCGCGCCGCCGACCCCGGCATGAACGAACTGCTCATCGTCGCCGCCCTCCAGGCCGCGCCGAAGTTCGGCGTCCAGCGGATCTCCCTCAACTTCGCCATGTTCCGCTCGGCCCTCGCCCGCGGCGAGAAGATCGGCGCGGGCCCGGTGCTGCGCGCCTGGCGCGGGCTGCTGGTGTTCCTCTCCCGCTGGTTCCAGATCGAGTCGCTGTACAAGTTCAACGCCAAGTTCCAGCCCCGCTGGGAACCGCGCTTCGTCGTCTACCGCGCCTCCTCCGACCTGCCCCGGATCGGCTTCGCCGCCATGCAGGCGGAGGGCTTCGTCAGCCTCGCCCTGCCGCTGCCCCGCTTCCTGCGCCACCGCACGGCCGCCCCGCGCCCCTGCCCGCACGCGGTGGCGGAGCGGGACGTGCGCGCGGCGTGAACCGGCCAGGGCCCGTGCGCAGGCCGCAGCTGCGGCGCCGGGGTCCACCCCAGGGCCCGGGCCGCGGGAAGTCACGACGCCCGGGCCGCGGGAAGTCACGGCCGCACCCTGGGCCTACGCTGAACGTATGAACAACCAGAGCGGGCGCGGCCGAGTGGCGGGCCTTCCGGCATGGGACCGCTGCGCGGTCATGGGGGTCGTGAACGTCACCCCCGACTCCTTCTCCGACGGCGGCCGCTGGTTCGACACGACCGCCGCCGTGAAGCACGGCCTCCACCTGGTCGCCGAGGGCGCCGACCTCGTCGACGTCGGCGGCGAGTCCACCCGCCCGGGCGCCACCCGCGTGGACGAGGCCGAGGAACTGCGGCGCGTCGTCCCGGTCGTCCGCGGCCTCGCCTCCGAGGGCGTCACCATCTCCGTCGACACCATGCGCGCCTCCGTCGCCGAGCAGGCCCTCGCCGCCGGCGCCGCGCTGGTGAACGACGTCAGCGGCGGCCTCGCCGACCCCGCCATGATCCCCGTCGTGGCGGACACCGGCGCCCCCTTCGTCGTCATGCACTGGCGCGGCTTGCTGCAGGGCGGCAACGTCCAGGGCTCCTACCAGGACGTCGTCACCGAAGTCGTCGACGAACTCCGCACGCGCGTGGAGGCCGTCCTGGCGGGCGGCATCGCCCCCGACCGCGTCGTCGTCGACCCCGGCCTCGGCTTCTCCAAGGAGGCCGAGCACGACCTCGCGCTCCTGGCCCACCTCGACCGCCTGCGCGCCCTCGGCCACCCCGTCCTGGTCGCCGCCTCCCGCAAGCGGTTCCTCGGCCGCGTCCTGGCCGGCCCCGAGGGCGCGCCGCCCCCCGCACGGGAACGCGACGCCGCCACGGCCGCCGTCTCCGCCCTCGCCGCACACGCCGGCGCGTGGGCGGTACGCGTGCACGAGGTCCGCGCGACGGCGGACGCGGTACGGGTCGCGCACGCCGTGGAAGAGGCGCGTACCGGCCGGCACGCGCCCGGCGAGAACGCGCCGGAAGGAACCCGGTGAGCGCCCCCCACACCGACGTCGAACAGGTCGAGGCCGCCAACACCGCCTTCTACGAGGCGATGGAACGGGGCGACTTCGAAGAGGTGGCCTCACTCTGGCTCACGCCCTCCGACCTGGGCGTCGACGAGGAGTACCACGACCCGGCCGACACCGGCGTGGTGTCCTGCGTGCACCCCGGCTGGCCGGTGCTCACCGGGCGCGGCGAGGTCCTCAGGTCGTACGCGCTGATCATGGCGAACACCGACTACATCCAGTTCTTCCTCACCGACGTGCACGTCTCGGTCACCGGCGACACCGCTCTCGTGACCTGCACCGAGAACATCCTCAGCGGCGGCCCCGCCCCGGAGGGCGCCGACGAACTCGGCCCGCTCGTCGGACAGCTCGTCGTCGCCACCAACGTGTTCCGGCGCACCTCCGCCGGGTGGAAGCTGTGGTCGCACCACGCCTCCCCCGTTCTGGCCGAAAACGGCGAGGACGAGGACGACGAGGCCCCCGCCTGAGTGGGTAGGTGGCCCCGCGAGGGCCGTGAAGTGGTTGGAATCACGGGCCTCGTGCAAGGGCGGCTTCCGACCCGCGGGCGGCCGGGTTCTCCAGGGGAAACACCCGGTGAACCCTGACGGACCGGCCCGAAACCAGCCGCCCCGGGACCTGGCGCTGTCCGGGTCCGCAGGTAGATTCGTCCCAGACCGGCCGCACCGCCCGCACTCGGTACGGACCGGCCGTCACCGACGATTGCAGGAGTGATTCGCGTGGATCGTGTCGCGCTGCGCGGCCTGAAGGCCCGCGGGCACCACGGTGTGTTCCCCGAGGAACGCCAGGAGGGCCAGCTCTTCGTCGTGGACCTCGTCCTCGGGCTGGACACCCGTCCGGCCGCGGCCGACGACGACCTGGCGAAGACCGTGCACTACGGCATCGTGGCGGAGGAGGCCGTGGCCGTGGTCCAGGGCGAGCCCGTCAACCTCATCGAGACGCTCGCCGAGCGCATCTCCCAGGCCTGTCTGAAGCACGAAGGGGTCCAGGAGGTCGAGGTCCGCGTCCACAAGCCGGACGCACCGATCACCGTTCCCTTCGACGACGTGACCGTCACCATCACCCGGAGCCGAGCATGACCCGACCTTCCCTCCAGGGTCACAGCGACCCGACCGTCCAGCCGGTGCCCGCCTCCGTCGTCGAGCAGGTCGACGCCGCCGACACCACCCTGTCCAACCCGAAACGGGCCGTGATCTCCCTCGGCTCCAACCTCGGCAACCGCCTGGAGACCCTCCAGGGAGCCGTCGACGCGCTGGAGGACACGCCCGGCGTGCGCATCAGGGCGGTCTCCCCCGTCTACGAGACGGAGCCGTGGGGCGTCGAGCCCGGCAGCCAGCCGTCCTACTTCAACGCCGTGGTCGTCCTCAAGACGACCCTGCCGCCGTCCTCCCTGCTGGAGCGGGCACACGCCATCGAGGAAGCCTTCAACCGGGTCCGCGACGAGCGCTGGGGGCCGCGCACCATCGACGTCGACATCGTCGCCTACGCCGACCTCGTCTCCGACGACCCGCACCTCACCCTCCCCCACCCCCGCGCCCACGAACGCGCCTTCGTCCTCGCCCCCTGGCACGAGGTGGACCCGGAGGCGCAGCTTCCGGGCCGCGGCGCCGTGGCCGACCTCCTGGCCGCCGTCACCCCCGCGGGCGTCGAGCCGCGCGCCGACCTGGAACTCCGGCTGCCCGAGTAGTCGTTAAGGTCAAGACGACGCACGGCGCGACCAGGCCGGGACCGGACCGGGGCGAGCCGCCGACGACCGGCCACAGTCCGGGGGAGCTGAAGGGACACCGTGAAAGAGCTGCGCATCAGGGTGCTGGCCGGCGTGTTCGTCGTCGCCGGAGTGCTGTCCTGGGCGGGCGCCCGCCTGTGGAACTCGGTGGGGACACTCCCCAGCGTCCCGCTGGCCGCCCCCATCGTCCTCGCCCTGATCGCGGCGGTCCTGCTGTCCACGGCGCTCTCGCTGCGCGCCCGTCTCAGAGCCCAGCGCGAGCGCCGCCCCGGCGCCAAGGGCGTCGACCCCCTGATGGCCGCCCGCGCGGTCGTCTTCGGCCAGGCCAGCGCCCTGGTCGCCGCCCTCGTCTCCGGGATGTACGGCGGCACGGGCGTCTTCCTGCTCGAACTCCTGGACATCCCCGCCCGCCGCGACCAGGCCCTCTACGCCGCCTTCTCCGTCCTCGCGGGCATCGCCGTGATAGCGGCCGCCATGTTCCTGGAACGCGTCTGCAAGCTGCCCGAGGACGACGACGAGAACCCCCCGGGCGCGGAACCGGCGGCGTGAGCGGACGTTCGAGGACCTGAGGCGCCCCAGCCGGCCCGCCGGGTCAGCGTGCCATGATGAGGCTCATCGCCTCGTTCCGCGTCGCCGCGTCCCTCAGCTGACCGCGCACCGCCGAGGTGAGGGTCTTCGCGCCGGGCTTGCGGATTCCGCGCATCGACATGCACATGTGCTCGCACTCGACGACCACGATCACGCCACGCGGTTCGAGGATCTCCATCAGCGAGTCCGCGATCTGCGTGGTGAGTCGTTCCTGCACCTGGGGGCGGCGGGCGTAGACGTCCACCAGCCGGGCCAGCTTGGACAGTCCGGTGATCTTCCCGCTCACGGACGGGATGTACCCGACGTGGGCGACTCCCCTGAAGGGCACCAGATGGTGCTCACAGGTGCTGTACACCTCGATGTCCTTCACCAGGACCATCTCGTCGTGCCCGAGGTCGAACGTGGTCGTCAGCACGTCCTCAGGCTTCTGCCACAGTCCCGCGAATATCTCCCTGTACGCCCGTGCCACCCGGCCCGGGGTTTCTCGGAGGCCCTCGCGGTCCGGGTCCTCGCCGACCGCGATGAGGAGTTCGCGTACGGCGTTCTCGGCGCGCTTCTCGTCGAACTCGCCGATGGGGCCCTCGCCGTCCAGCGTCACGGGGTCGGTCATCTGCAGCCTCGTTCCTGTGCTTGTCACGCGTGTGGGCCACGCGCCTCATCTGCGGACATACGGAAATGCCGCGTCCCCCAAGGCTAGAACCTTGGGGGACGCGGCATCCATTCCGGTCCGGTGGGACCACCGGGGCCCGGAGAGTGAGTTCCGTCAGCTCTCGCGGCGGTCCTCGGGTGCCTGCTCCGTGGCCGGGCTGCCGTGCTCCGTCGCCGTGGACTTGGCGGTGCTGATGGCCGGCGTAGCGCCGTTCGCACCGTTGGTCAGGGCCAGCTCCTTCGGGGAGAGGACCGGCGGGCGGGTGGACGGTGTGCGGCGGGAGGAACCGGTCCAGGCCGGCCGCGCCGGGCGCTTGACGATCTGGGCGAAGATCTCGGCGATCTCCTCCTTGCCCAGCGTCTCCTTCTCCAGAAGGGCCAGGACGAGGTTGTCGAGGACGTCGCGGTTCTCGACCAGGATCTCCCAGGCCTCGTTGTGCGCGTTCTCGATGAGCTTCTTGACTTCCTCGTCCACCAGCGCGGCGACCTCTTCCGAGTAGTCGCGCTGGTGAGCCATCTCACGTCCGAGGAACGGCTCGGTGTTGTCGCCGCCGAACTTGATCGCGCCGAGGCGCTCGGTCATGCCGTACTGCGTGACCATCGCGCGGGCGGTGGCGGTGGCCTTCTCGATGTCGTTCGCCGCGCCCGTGGTCGGGTCGTGGAAGACGAGCTCCTCGGCCGCGCGACCGCCCAGCATGTAGGCCAGCTGGTCCAGCATCTCGTTGCGCGTGGTGGAGTACTTGTCCTCGTCGGGCAGGACCATCGTGTAGCCGAGGGCACGACCGCGCGACAGGATCGTGATCTTGTGGACCGGGTCGGAGTTCGGCGAGGCCGCCGCGACCAGGGCGTGGCCGCCCTCGTGGTACGCGGTGATCTTCTTCTCCTTGTCCGACATGATCCGGGTCCGCTTCTGCGGCCCCGCGACCACGCGGTCGATCGCCTCGTCCAGCATCTGGTTGTCGATCAACCGCTTGTCGCTGCGGGCCGTGAGCAGCGCGGCCTCGTTCAGGACGTTGGAGAGGTCGGCGCCGGTGAAGCCGGGGGTGCGGCGGGCGACGGCGGCGAGGTCGACGTCCGGCGCGACCGGCTTGCCCTTCTGGTGGACCTTGAGGATCTCCAGGCGGCCCTGCATGTCGGGGCGGTCGACCGCGATCTGGCGGTCGAAGCGGCCGGGACGGAGCAGCGCCGGGTCCAGGATGTCGGGCCGGTTCGTCGCGGCGATGAGGATCACGCCGCCCTTGACGTCGAAGCCGTCCATCTCGACGAGCAGCTGGTTCAGGGTCTGCTCGCGCTCGTCGTGACCACCGCCGAGGCCGGCGCCGCGGTGGCGGCCGACCGCGTCGATCTCGTCGACGAAGACGATCGCCGGGGCGTTCGCCTTGGCCTGCTCGAACAGGTCACGGACCCGGGAGGCACCGACACCGACGAACATCTCGACGAAGTCGGAACCGGAGATCGAGTAGAACGGGACGCCGGCCTCACCCGCGACGGCACGCGCGAGCAGGGTCTTGCCGGTGCCGGGCGGCCCGTAGAGCAGCACACCCTTGGGGATCTTGGCGCCGACGGCCTGGAACTTGGCCGGCTCCTGCAGGAACTCCTTGATCTCATGGAGCTCCTCGACGGCCTCGTCCGCACCCGCGACGTCCGTGAAGGTGGTCTTCGGGGTGTCCTTGGTGATGAGCTTGGCCTTGGACTTGCCGAAGTTCATGACCCGGGAGCCGCCGCCCTGCATCTGATTCATCAGGAACAGGAAGACGACCACGATGAGGACGAAGGGCAGCAGGGAGAGCAGCACACCCAGGAAGGGGTTCTGCTTGGACGGCGACACCGTGTAGCCGTCCGGGATCTGCTTGTCCTGGTACTTGGTCTGCAGCGTGTTGGCGATGGTCACGCCCTGGTCGCCGATGTAGCTCGCCTGGATCTTCGAGCTGCCGTCGACCTTCTGGCCGTCCTTGAGCTCGACCTTGACGGTCTGCTCGTCGCCTGTGGTCAGCTTGGCCGACTGGACCCTGTTGTCATTGATCGCCGCCACGACCTGGCCGGTGTCCACCGTCTTGTAGCCGCCGGACGAGCCGACGACCTGCATCAACACGACCACGGCAAGGACGGCCAGCACGATCCACATGACCGGCCCACGGAAGTATCGCTTCACGTCCATCCATACGGAGCGGTGCCGCCCCGTCCCTCCTGCCATAGTGAGTTTGATAAGACAGTTCTTCTGACGGTACCCCAGCATTGTGGCCCGAAGCCGCACGGGAGGGCTGGCATTCCCGTCTGCATCCTCCAACGGCGGGAGGGCCTCCGGGGTTCCCGATCACCGTAGGGAGGTTGGGCCCTTCGGGGTCATCCGCCGTAGACGTGGGGCGCGAGGGTACCGACGAACGGCAGGTTCCGGTACTTCTCGGCGTAGTCCAGGCCGTAGCCGACGACGAACTCGTTGGGGATGTCGAAGCCGACCCACTCCACGTCGATGGCGACCTTGGCGGCCTCCGGCTTGCGCAGCAGCGTGCACACCTTCAGCGAGGCGGGCTCGCGGGAGCCGAGGTTGGAGATCAGCCAGGACAGGGTCAGGCCGGAGTCGATGATGTCCTCGACGATCAGGACGTGCTTGCCCTTGATGTCGGTGTCGAGGTCCTTCAGGATCCGCACGACACCGGAGGACTGGGTGCCCGCCCCGTAGGAGCTGACGGCCATCCAGTCCATGGTGACGGGGGTGGACAGCGCTCGGGCGAGGTCGGCCATGACCATCACCGCGCCCTTGAGGACGCCGACGATGAGCAGGTCCTTGCCCGCGTACTCCGCGTCGATCTTCGCGGCCAGGTCGGCCAGCTTCGCGTCGATCTCTTCCTTGGTGATGAGCACCTGCTTGAGGTCGGCACCCATGTCTTTCGCGTCCACCCGCATCACTTTCGGTCGTCCCGCATATGTGGCTCGCCGGGCCTCTCCGGGGAGGAGACCGGCCGCCCGGCACCTCCTCGGCGGAGAGGCCGGCCGCCTCCCGGGAGGGGAGGGATTCAGCCTTGCCGAATCACCAGTCTGCCACCCTGCCGCTGGGCGACGACCCGGCCGGGGAGGTTGATGGCCCCCTGACCGCGCCATCCGGTGATCAGCCGGTCGACTTCCTCGATGTGCCGGGCGAACAGCGAACCGGCCGGTGCGCCGGCCTCGATGGCGGCGCGGCGCAGGATGCGGCGGCGTACGGCGGGGGGCAGGGCGTACAGCTTGGCGCACTCCAGACGGCCGGCGGCGTCCCGGACGGAGGCCTCGGCCTGGCTGGCCCAGGCGTCGAGGGCGTCGGCGTCGTCGCGGGAGAGCTGGGCGGTGCGGGCGAGGGCCTCGACGACGCCCTTGCCGAGGGCCTTCTCCAGGGCGGGCAGGCCCTCGTGGCGGAGCCGGGACCGGGTGTAGGCGGGGTCGGCGTTGTGCGGGTCGTCCCAGACCGGCAGCGACTGGACCATGCAGGCCTTGCGGGCGGTCTGCCGGTCCAGGTGCAGGAACGGCCGGCGGTAGCGGCCGCCGGCCCCCGAGACCGCGGCCATGCCGGACAGGGAGCGGATGCCGGAGCCGCGGGCGAGGCCGAGCAGGACGGTTTCGGCTTGGTCGTCGCGGGTGTGGCCGAGCAGGACGGCGGCGGCCGTGTGGCGTTCGGCGGCCGCGTCCAGGGCGGCGTAGCGGGCGTCGCGGGCGGCTGCCTCGGGGCCGCCGCCGCGGCCGACGGTCACGGCGACGGACTCGACCGGGTCCAGGCCGAGCTCGCGCATGCGCAGGGCGACCTCGTCGGCGCGCAGGTCGGAGCCTGGCTGCAGGCCGTGGTCGACGGTGATGCCGCCCGCGCGGACGCCCAGCTTGGGGGCCTCGAAGGCGAGGGCGGAGGCGAGGGCCATGGAGTCGGCGCCGCCGGAGCAGGCCACGAGGACGAGGGGCGACGGGGGGTGCTCGTGCGGGGCGGGCGGTGCGCCCTGCGGGGCCGGCAGCACGCGCCGCGGGGGCTGCTCGCGCCGCGGGCCGTGCAGTGCCTTCGCGGGCCGCGCGGGCGGCAGTCCGGCGTGGGACGAGGCTTGCTCGTCGAGGATGTCGTGGAGGACGCGGCGCACCGCCAGGCGTATCGCCGCGACCGCAGGATGGGGACCCATGTCCGGTTCCCTTCACGGAGTTTTCGGGGGGTGAGCCCGAAGTTCGGTCACTCAGAGTATGTAGATGGTGACAGAAACGGGCCGTTCCCCGAGCATTGCACGCCTACCCATCGCTCACGGTCCCTCGGACGGGTGATTGGCGGCGCGTTCGCCTGCCGACGGCCGGATCGGGTTCACGAAGTTCGAACGTTTCTCACGACTCGGCCCTGCGGTGCACCCGTGCGATCCAGTCCGCCGGCTTGGCGATCTCCGCCTTCGTCGGAAGGGTGTTCGGGGACGTCCACACGCGGTTGAAGCCGTCCATGCCGACCTCGTCGACGACCGCGCGGACGAAGCGCTCACCGTCGCGGTACTGGCGCAGCTTGGCGTCCAGGCCGAGGAGCTTGCGCAGGGCCAGGTCGAGGCGGGAGGCGCCCTTGGCACGGCGCTGCTGGAACTTCTCGCGGATCTCCGCGACGCTCCGTACGACGTCGGGGCCGACGCCGTCCATCACGAAGTCGGCGTGGCCCTCCAGCAGGGCCATCACGGCGGTGAGGCGGCCGAGGATCTCCCGCTGGGCCGGGGACTGCACCATCTCGACGAGGGACCGGCCGCCGTCGCCCTCCTCGCCCTCGGGGCGGCCGCCGGCGAGCGACTGGGCGGCCTCCCGGATGCGCTCCAGGAAGGCCATGGGGTCGACGTCCGTCTCCGCCAAGAACGACTGGATTTCGCCCTCCAGGTGGTCGCGCAGCCAGGGCACGGCGGTGAACTGCGTGCGGTGCGTCTCCTCGTGCAGGCACACCCAGAGCCGGAAGTCGTGGGGCTCGACGTCGAGCTCGCGTTCGACGTGGACGATGTTCGGGGCGACGAGGAGCAGCCGGCCGCCGCCGTTCTGGCCGGCGGGCAGGTCGCGGGCGGAGGGGGCGAAGGTCTCGTACTGGCCGAGGACGCGGGAGGCGAGGAAGGACAGCAGCATCCCGAGTTCGACGCCGGTGACCTTGCCGCCGACGGCGCCGAGGACCGAGCTGCCGGCGGTGCCGCCGCGCCGCTCGTGCATCTTCTCCAGCAGAGGCCTGAGGATCTCGCGGAACCCGGCGACGTTCGCCCGCACCCAGCCGGGGCGGTCGACCACCAGCACCGGGGTGTCGTGGGTCTCGTCGGTGCCCAGACGAGTGAAGCCCCGGACGTGTCCCTCCGAGGCCCTGGCATGTCGGCGCAGCTCCGCGACGACGGCCCGGGCCTCGTCGCGGGTCACCTCGGGGCCCGGCCGCAGGAGCCGGGTCGCGGTCGCGACCGCGAGGTTCCAGTCGATCATCCCGGAAGATGCGGCACCACCGATGCTCGTCATGCGTCAACGGTACGTGAGCGCCGCCGCTTGGGGCAGGCCACGAAGTCCGGCCCGGGGTGCGGGGGCCGGGCCACGGTGTCAGCGGCAGCCGCAGGACGCCAGTGCCGTGGCGGTGCGGTCCAGGGCCGACTGGGCGGCCGCGGGGGCGGTGGTGTTCTCCGTGAGGAAGGCGAAGGCCAGGAGGCGGCCGTCCTGGTCGACGACGGTGCCCGCGAGGGTGTTGACGCCCGTCAGGGTCCCGGTCTTGGCGCGTACGAGCCCTGCCGCGCCGTCCGCGTAGCGGCCGCTCAGGGTGCCGGTGAAGCCGGCGACCGGGAGCCCGGTGAGCACGGGGCGCAGATCGGGCCGGGTCGGGTCGCCCGCCTTCGTCAGCAGGGCGGTGAGCAGGTCCGCCGTCAGCTTGTCGGCGCGGTTCAGGCCGCTGCCGTCGTGGAAGACGGTGCCCCCGAGGGGGAGGTGGAGCTTGTCGAGTTCGGTGGCGATCGCGGCGGCACCGCCGTCGAAGTCGGCCCGCCCGCCCGTGGCGACGGCGGTCTGGCGGGCGAGGGCCTCCGCGATGTCGTTGTCGCTGTTGGTGAGCATGCGCTCGACCACGGCGGACAGCGGTGGCGAGGTGACCGTCGCCAGGGTCTGCGCGCGGGACGTCGCCTTGGAGGGGCCGGGGGCGGTGGTCGCGATGCCGCGGCCGGCCAGCAGGCGGGCGAAGGTGCGGGCCGCGTCCGGGGCCGGTTGCGCCGCGCGGGGCGCGGGGCCGCTGTCCGAGTCGTCGGTGCGCGCCTCGTCGGCCATCAGGGCGCTGACCGGGGCGAGGTTCTCGTTGACGCCGATGGGGTGCAGCTCGGGACCGGCGTACAGGGTGGTGTCGTAGGAGAGCGTCACCTTGCTCACGCCGCGCTTCTTCAGGGCCGTCGCCGTCCTGTCGGCGAGGGTGCGCAGGCTCGCCCGGCCTCCGGCGTCCTTGCGGGCGGTGAGGGTGGGGTCGCCGCCGCCGACGAGGACGAGTTCGCCGGTGCCGGGTTCGAGTGCGGTGCGGGTGGTCAGGCGGTGGTCCGCGCCGAGCGCGGAGAGGGCGGCGACGGCGGTGGCGATCTTCGTGGTGGAGGCGGGGGTGAGCGCGTCGCCGGAGTTCTCGCCGTAGAGCCGCCTGCCGGTGGCGACGTCGACGACCTCGGCGGTGTGGTGGGTGCCGAGCGCCGGGTCCCCCAGGAGCGGGCGGAGGACGTCGGCGAAGGCGGGTCCGGTGGGGGCCGACTTCACGACGGCGCCGGTGCGGCCGAGGCCCACGAGGACGGCGGCGGCGCTGGGGGCCGGGCGCGGCCCGCCGGACCGGGTGCCGGACGACGTATCGGACGTATCGGAACCGGGGCCGTGATCTGCGCCACCCGCGCGTTCCCGGGCGGCTGCCCAGTCCCGCTCGGCCGTACGCTGACCGGAGGAGTCCCAGGGACCCGCGGCGGTGACCACACCGGCGGCCAGCGCCAGCCCGGCGGTGGCGGCGCCCGCGGTGTACCGCCAGGCCTTCGGCACGGCGAGCCGTGGCCCAACGGCCTGCGTGAGCCGCGCGACCCGTGGTTCCACGGCCCGCGTGACCCGCGTGACCTGCGGTTTCACGGCCCGCGCGGCCCGTACGAGGTGCGGTCGCGCGACCCGCGCGACCCGTGCCAGACGTGGCCTCGCGGCACGCCAGGCCCTCAGCTCCGGCACGACCACCAGCCCCTTTCGCGATCACACACGTGCGTGAGGGACACTTAACCACCAGAACTATGTGTTGATCATGGAGGAGCCACCGGTGGAGTTCGACGTCACGATCGAGATTCCGAAGGGTTCGCGGAACAAGTACGAGGTGGACCACGAGACCGGTCGGATCCGCCTGGACCGTCGACTCTTCACCTCGACCAGCTACCCGGCCGACTACGGCTTCGTCGAGAACACCCTCGGCGAGGACGGCGACCCGCTGGACGCGCTGGTGATCCTGGACGAGCCGACGTTCCCCGGCTGCCTCATCAAGTGCCGCGCGATCGGCATGTTCCGGATGACGGACGAGGCCGGCGGCGACGACAAGCTGCTGTGCGTGCCGGCGTCCGACCCCCGGGTCGAGCACCTGCGGGACATCCACCACGTGTCGGAGTTCGACCGTCTGGAGATCCAGCACTTCTTCGAGGTCTACAAGGACCTGGAGCCCGGCAAGTCCGTCGAGGGCGCCAACTGGGTCGGCCGCACCGACGCCGAGGCGGAGATCGAGCGTTCCGTCAAGCGCTTCCAGGAGCACGGCGGTCACTGATCCACGCACTGCCGCCGGGCCGCGTGCCCCCTACGGGGGTGGCGCGGCCCTTCGGCTTGCCCGTGCGCATACTGAGGCTTACGGAAGGTGTCGTTCAGGGAGCGTTGCCCAGTGACGGATGCGGAGGACCGCAAGCCGCAGTCGGACCAGGCGAGGAGCGTCTTCAGGGCTGCCGCGGTGGCGTCGGCGCCCCCGGTCGTCGAGGGCGAGTCGTCCACGACGTCCGAGTTCGCACTGCCCGAGGGGCTGGCCGCCCCCAGAGCCGGCGGCAGTGAGCCGGAGACCACCTCGGAGTTCGCGCTCCCCAAGGGGCTCGACGTCCCGCAGGCGCCGGGCGCGGAGCCCGAGGGGTCCGCGTTCAGCCCGCCGAGCACCTACAGCGCCCGGCAGCCTCCCGCCTTCACCCCGCCGAACGGCGTCCCAGTGGTCAGCCTGACCAAGGACCTCCCCTGGCAGGACCGGATGCGCACGATGCTGCGCATGCCGGTGGCCGAGCGCCCGGCGCTGGAGCCGGTGCACAAGACGGAGGACGGCGGACCGGCCGTCCCGCGCGTCCTCGACCTGACCCTGCGTATCGGCGAGCTGCTGCTCGCGGGCGGCGAGGGCGCCGAGGACGTCGAGGCGGCGATGTTCGCGGTGTGCCGGTCCTACGGGCTGGACCGCTGCGAGCCGACCGTCACCTTCACGCTGTTGTCGGTCACCTACCAGCCGTCCCTGGTCGACGACCCCGTGACGGCGTCCCGGACGGTGCGCCGCCGGGGCACCGACTACACGCGTCTGGCGGCCGTGTTCCGGCTCGTCGACGACCTCAGCGACCCGGAGACCCATGTCTCCCTGGAGGAGGCCTACCGGCGGCTCGCCGAGATCCGCCGCAACCGGCATCCCTACCCCGGCTGGGCCCTGACCGGGGCGGCCGGGCTGCTCGCGGCCGCGGCCGCCGTGCTCGTCGGCGGTGGCCTGCTCGTCTTCGTCACGGCCGCGATCGGCGCGATGCTCGGCGACCGGCTGGCGTGGCTGTGCGCGGGGCGCGGGCTGCCGGAGTTCTACCAGTTCACGGTCGCCGCGATGCCGCCGGCGGCGCTCGGCGTTGCGATCACGGTGACGCACGTCGACGTGAACGCCTCCGCGGTCATCACCGGTGGGCTGTTCGCGCTGCTGCCGGGACGGGCGCTGGTGGCGGGCGTGCAGGACGGCCTGACCGGCTTCTACATCACCGCCTCCGCGCGCCTGCTGGAGGTCATGTACTTCTTCGTCGGCATCGTCACCGGCGTGCTGGTGGTCCTGTACTTCGGTGTGAAGGTGGGCGCCCAGCTGAACCCCGACACGGCGATGGGCATCAGCGAGCGGCCGTTGCTGCAGATCATCGCGTCGATGCTGCTGTCGCTGACCTTCGCGGTGCTGCTCCAGCAGGAGCGGTCCACCGTGCTCCTGGTGACGCTCAACGGCGGTGTCGCGTGGTCGGTGTACGGCGCGATGCACTACGTCGGCGACCTGTCGCCGGTGGCCTCGACCGCGGTCGCGGCGGGCCTGGTCGGACTGTTCGGGCAGCTGCTGTCCCGGTACCGGTTCGCCTCGGCGCTGCCCTACACGACCGCGGCGATCGGTCCGCTGCTGCCCGGTTCGGCGACGTACTTCGGTCTGCTGTCCATCGCCCAGAACAACGTCGACAAGGGGCTGGTGTTCCTCGCCAAGGCAGTGTCCCTGGCCATGGCGATCGCGATCGGCGTGAACCTGGGGTCGGAGATCTCGCGGCTGTTCCTCAGGCTGCCGGGCGGCGTCGCCGCGGGGCGGCGGGCGGCCAAGCGTACGCGAGGCTTCTGAGGCCCCTGGGGCCCTGCGGGTCCCCAGGGGGGCTCAGCGGGTCGGAGGGCTTCAGGGGGCGCGGTAGTAGCCCTGGTCGTACGGGTACTGCTGCCGGTCGCGGCCCGGGTCCCGGTCCTGGCGCGGATTCTGCCCCTGGGCCTGGTTCT
This sequence comes from Streptomyces sp. NPDC014864, assembly GCF_043081525.1. Taxonomy (NCBI): domain Bacteria; kingdom Bacillati; phylum Actinomycetota; class Actinomycetes; order Kitasatosporales; family Streptomycetaceae; genus Streptomyces; species Streptomyces sp. NPDC014864. The sequence goes on along the minus strand of NZ_JBIBWT010000004.1, from coordinate 360,989 downwards.
GACCCTGGGTCTGGTTCTGGCCCGGGTCCTGCCCGTGGGCGCCCGCCCGGCCGTCGTACGGCTGCTGGGGGTACCGCTGGTCCGGGTACTGCTGGTGCGACGGGTACTGCGGCTGCTGGTGCGAGGGGTACTGCGGCTGCTGGTGCGACGGGTACTGCGGCTGCTGGTGCTGCCCCTGCTGCCCGCCGTCGTAGTACCGCTGGTCGTAGGAGCCGTAGTGCTGCGGCTCCTGGGGGTACTGCTGGGGCTGGTGGGGCTGGGGCTGCTGGAGGGCGCCGTAGCCGTGCTCCCGGCGCTGGCCCTGGCCCTGGTCGCGGACGCCGTCCTGGCCCTGGACCCGGCCCTGCTCCTGGTGGGACGGCTCGACGCGGCGCAGCCGGGTCGTCGCGTCGTCCATGAGCGGCTGTCCGGCCGGCTGCTGGTACGGGGCGGCCGGCTCCTGCGGGTTCTTCTTCGCCTGGGAGCGGGCGCGCAGGAACTCGATGGCGATCGGGACCACCGAGACGAGGACGATCAGGATGAGGATCGCCTCGATGTTCTGCTTGACGAAGGCGATGTTGCCCAGCCAGGAGCCGAGCAGGGTGACGCCCGCGCCCCACAGGACGCCGCCGATGACGTTGAAGACCAGGAACGAGCGGTACCTCATGCCGCTGACACCCGCGACGATCGGCGTGAAGGTGCGCACGATCGGCACGAAACGGGCCAGGACCAGGGACTTCGGACCGTACTTCTCGAAGAACTCGTGCGCCTTGGTGACGTTCTCCTGCTTGAACAGGCGGGAGTCAGGGCGGTTGAAGAGGGACGGGCCCACCTTCTTGCCGAACATGTAGCCCGCCTGGTCGCCGAGGATCGCGGCGACGCAGATCAGGGCGATCGCGCCCCACAGCGGGAAGTCCATCTGGTGCGAGGTGATCAGCAGACCGCACGTGAACAGCAGGGAGTCGCCCGGCAGGAAGAAGCCGATGAGCAGGCCGGACTCGGCGAAGACGATGAGGAGCAGCCCCCAGATGCCGAACGTGTCGAGGAGGTGGTTCGGATCGAGCCAGCTCGGGCCGAGGGCAAGCGTCATCACGGTTCCGGGCTCCTGAGGGGGTGGGAGGTACGGCGTCGGGGGTGCGGCCGCACAAAGCTATCAACGCATGGTCTGCGGAACGGGTTCCACATGTGCCGACCAGGATGCACGGCAACCCTCCCTGACCCAAGCTGAGAACCATGGGAATCGAGGATTACGGCGGCGGCCAGGGCCCCCACCCGGAGGTGCTGGTCGTGACCACGAACGACGTGCCCGGCTTCCGTGTGCAGCAGGTCATCGGCGAGGTCTTCGGCCTGACCGTGCGGTCCCGGCACCTGGGCAGCCAGATCGGCGCGGGTCTGAAGTCGATGATCGGCGGTGAGCTCAAGGGGCTCACCAAGACGCTGGTGCAGACCCGCAACCAGGCCATGGAGCGGCTCGTGGAGCAGGCACGCGCGCGGGGCGCCGACGCGGTGCTGGCGTTCCGCTTCGACGTGAGCGAGGCGGCGGACGTGGGCACCGAGGTCTGCGCGTACGGCACGGCGGTGGTCCTGGCCCGGGAGTGACCCGCACGGGGTTCCCGGGCCGAGGTCCTGGGCGGGGTTCTGGGCCGGACTCCCGGGCCGGGGTCCCTGGACGGGGCTCCGGGCCGGGCTCCCGGGCCTGCGCGGTCCCGGGCCGCGGTCGCGGCGTCCGGGTCAGCAGTCGTGCCGGTCCGCGTTGGCGAGGATCGCCCCCTTGAGGTGCTCGGCGAGACCCGGACGCATCGCGTCGTAGAACGCCTTGAAGCGCTCGTCGGCGACGTACATCCCGGCCAGGCACCGGTGCATGTCGTACGGGCACTCGTAGAACCAGCGGGAGATGTGCCGGCGGTGCTCCTCGGCCAGGTCCATGGCCGCCTCGCCGGTGGGCGGCCCGCCGGCGGCCACCACGTCCGCGTAGCGCGCGTTCCAGGCGTCGGACTCGGCCTGCATCCGCTGCCAGTCGTCCTTGGTGTAGCGGGCGGCCCGGCGCTGCGACTCGGCGTACGCCTCCGTGCCGCCCCAGCGCCGCTCCGTCTCCTCGGCGTACTGCCCGGGGTCGTGGTCCCCGAAGACCTCGAACCGCTCCTCGGGCGTGAGGTTGATGCCCATTCTGCGTGCCTCCATGGCGTGCTCCACGGCCGCCGCCATCTTCTGCAGTCTCTCGATCCGGGCGATCAGCACCTCGTGCCGGCGGCGCAGCTGCGCGCGCGGGTCCACGTCCGGGTCGTCGAGCAGCGCGGCGACCTCCTCGAGCGGGAAGCCGAGCTCCTTGTAGAACAGGATCCGCTGCAACCGGTCGAGGTCGGCGTCGGTGTAGCGCCGGTGCCCCGCGTGGCTGCGCTCGCCGGGGACCAGCAGGCCGATGCCGTCGTAGTGGTGCAGGGTGCGCACCGTCACCCCGGCGAAGCCGGCGACCTGTCCCACGGAGTAGCTCACTTCCGCTCCCTTCTCGTTCCGCCCTCCACGCTGCGCCCTCACGCGGCGTGAGGTGCAAGCCCGTTCGGCCTCCGGGGCGGGTTTTCCTCCGGATGTTGGGCGGCATTTGTCCGCTTATCGTGAGCGCGTGACCCAGGACACCGCTCAGCAGCCCGCCGGCACCCCGGCGGCTCCGGCACGCGTCCTGCTGACGATGCTCGTGCCCGCCTTCGTCGTCGGGGTCGCCGCGAGTCTGCTGTTCCTCCTGGTGAGCGGGGTGGCGGAGCGGTTGCAGCGGGTGCTGTGGGGGAACCTGCCCGGGGCGCTCGGGGTCGGGCCGTACTCGGTGGCCTGGATGCTCATCATGCTCACCGCGACCGGCGTGGCGGTGGGGCTGGTGGTGTGGAAGGTGCCGGGCCACGCGGGTCCCGACCCGGCGACCCTGGGCCTCACGGCCGCCCCGATGGCGCCGCGTGTGCTCCCCGGTCTGCTGCTGGCGGCCGTCCTGATGCTGGCGGGCGGTCCCAGCCTGGGTCCGGAGAACCCGATCATCGCGGTCAACGTCGGGCTCGCGTTCTGGGCCGGGCGCAGGCTGCTGCCCCGGGTGCCGGGCGCCGCGTGGGCCGCGCTGGCGGAGGCGGCGACGATCGGTGCCCTGTTCGGCACGCCGGTGGCGGCCGCGCTGGTGATCTCCGAGGCGCTGGCCGGACGTCCGGTGAGGGGGGCGCTGTGGGACAACGTCTTCGCTCCGCTGGCGGCCGCGGCAGTGGGATCCATGACCGCCACCCTGGTGGCCCATCCGAGCCTCGACCTGCGTCTGCCCGAGTTCGGCGAGCCCGCCTGGAAGGACCTGCTGTCGGTGCTGGTGGTCGCGCCCCTGGCGGCCGTGCTCGGCATGTGCGCCGTGTACGTCTTTCCGTACGTCCACCGGGCCTTCGGGCGCCTCGGGCACCCGATGCTGGCCCTGCCGGCCGGCGGGCTGGTCCTGGGTCTGCTCGGGGCGCTCGGCGGGCCGCTGACGCTCTTCAAGGGGCTGTCCGAGGTGGCGGAGCTGGCGCGCAACCCCGACGGCTGGACGGCGGGTCGGTTCGCCGTCATGGCGGTGGTCAAGCTGGCCGCGCTGGTCGTCGCCGCGTCCTGCGGCTTCCGCGGCGGCCGGATCTTCCCGGCCATCTTCGTCGGTACGGCCTTCGGCCTGTGCGCCCATGCCCTGGTGCCCGCGGTGCATCCCGCGCCGGGCGTGGCGTCCGCCGTGCTGGGCATCCTGCTGGCCACCACCCGGCAGGGCTGGCTCAGTCTGTTCACGGCCGCGGTCCTCGTGGCCTCGCCGATGATCCTGACCCTGCTCTGCGTCGCCTCGCTGCCGGCCTGGCTGCTGGTGACCGGGCGGCCGAAGATGCAGCTGAAGGGGGACGGTACGGCGACGTCGTGAACCCCCTTGTCTGTAGCACCCGTTGCTCTCCGGGCCCATGCTTTCTCGGCTCCTTGCTCTCTCGACTACTTGCTCTCTCGACTCCTTGCTCTCTCACCCCCCCGACCCCGTGAATCCCCGCTCCTCCAGGAGGACCGTTCATGCCGCTCCACCACGGCCATCGCAAGCGCGACGAGCGCCCCGTGTCCGTCAACCCCTTCTACGGCGAGGCCAACCCGGTCGGCAACATGACCGAGGCCCCGCCCAAACACCGGCTCCCGGACGCCCCGATGGCGCCCACGACGGCGCATCAGCTCGTGCACGACGAGCTGATGCTGGACGGCAACTCCCGTCTGAACCTGGCCACCTTCGTCACCACCTGGATGGAGCCCCAGGCCGGGCAGCTGATGGCGGAGTGCCGCGACAAGAACATGATCGACAAGGACGAGTACCCGCGCACCGCCGAGCTGGAGCGGCGCTGCGTGGCCATGCTCGCCCATCTGTGGAACGCGCCGGACCCGGAGGCGGCCGTGGGCTGTTCGACGACCGGGTCGAGCGAGGCGTGCATGCTCGCCGGGATGGCGCTCAAGCGGCGCTGGGCACGGCGCAACGCCGACCGGTACCCGGGCAGGGAGGCCCGCCCGAACCTCGTCATGGGCGTCAACGTGCAGGTCTGCTGGGAGAAGTTCTGCACCTTCTGGGAGGTGGAGGCCCGCCAGGTCCCCATGGAGGGCGACCGCTTCCACCTCGATCCGCAGGCCGCCGCCGACCTGTGCGACGAGAACACCATCGGTGTCGTCGGCATCCTCGGCTCCACCTTCGACGGCTCCTACGAGCCGATCGCGGACCTGTGCGCTGCCCTGGACGCACTGCAGGAGCGCACCGGCCTCGACGTCCCGGTGCACGTCGACGGCGCATCGGGCGCGATGATCGCGCCCTTCCTCGACGAGGACCTGGAATGGGACTTCCGCCTCCCGCGCGTGGCCTCGATCAACACCTCGGGGCACAAGTACGGGCTGGTCTACCCGGGTGTCGGCTGGGCGCTGTGGCGCGACAAGGAGGCACTGCCGGAGGAGCTGGTCTTCCGGGTCAACTACCTGGGCGGCGACATGCCGACCTTCGCGCTCAACTTCTCCCGCCCGGGCGCGCAGGTCGTCGCGCAGTACTACACGTTCCTGCGCCTGGGCCGCGAGGGCTTCCGGCTGGTGCAGCAGTCCACCCGGAACGTGGCGCGCGGACTCGCCGAACGCATCGAGGCACTCGGCGACTTCGAGCTGCTCACCAGGGGCGACGAGCTGCCGGTGTTCGCGTTCACGACCGCCTCCGACGTCGAGGCGTACGACGTCTTCGACGTCTCACGGCGGCTGAGGGAGAGCGGCTGGCTGGTGCCGGCGTACACCTTCCCCGCGAACCGGGAGGACCTCTCGGTGCTGCGGGTGGTGTGCCGCAACGGCTTCTCCGTCGACCTCGCGGACCTGTTCCTGGACGACCTGAACCGGCTGCTGCCGGAGCTGCGCCGGCAGCCGCACCCGATGACCCGGGACCGGCAGGCGGCGACCGGCTTCCACCACTGATCTCCGCCGACTGCCACTGATCTCCGCCGACCGCCCTGACCACCGGCGACCGTCACTGACCACCGAGCGCCGCCGCGGGCCGACCGGGCGGGGCGGGCGCGGGTCCGGCGCCCGCCCGGCCCGGTCAGTCCCGGGACGTGCCCCGTTCCAGCGCCACCAGCTCGAACGCCGTCTTCCCGTCCAGCGACTCGCGGACGATGTCGGCGTGGCCGGCGTGCCGGGCGGTCTCCCGGATGAGGTGCAGGCACAGCCACCGCATGGAGACGCGCTCGTCCGGCGGGAACCAGGGCTGGTCCGGGAGCGGGAAGGTGTCGTCGAGGCTCGGCACCGAGCGGATGAAGGCCTCCGTCTCGGCCTCGACCTTCTCCCAGTACGCGAGCTGCGACGCCAGCGTCTCGTCACCGACCAGCTGGAAGCACTCGTGCCAGTTCGCCCGGTTCCGCTCCACGGCCGGCGGCTCCTGGCGGGCGCGCGCCAGCCAGGCCTGCTCGACCTCGGCGCAGTGCTTGACCAGCCCGGCCAGGGTCAGTTCGCTCGCGCTGGGGCGCGACCGGGCCTGCTCCTCGGTCAGCCCGAGCACCGCCCGGCGGACACCGCCGCGCTGTTCCGCGAGGAACGCCAGCAGCGCCCCGCGCTCGTCTCCGTGTGCCTCGGCTCGTACGTGCGTGACCATGACCGGCCGCCCTTCGTCGGGGTCGTCTTTCCTGACACCGACGAAGCTACGGGCCCTTGCGGTCAGATTCTGTCCGCAAGGGCCCGTCGTCCGGGAAAACCGGAGGCCCGGTCCGGGAGAGCCGGAGGGCTAGAACGGGAAGCCGCTCCGGCCGTGCTGCACCGAGATCCACTTGACCGTGGTGAAGGCCTCCAGGGTCGTCTCGCCGTTCAGGCGGCCGAGGCCGGAGTGCTTCTCCCCGCCGAAGGGGACGAGCGGCTCGTCGTGGACGGTGCCGTCGTTCACGTGGAACATGCCGGTCTCGATCTGCTGGGCGAAACGCACGCCGCGCTCGATGTCACCGGTGTGGACGGCGCCGCTGAGGCCGTACGGGGTGTCGTTGACGATCCGGACCGCCTCCTCCTCGCCTTCGAAGGGGAGGAGGAAGACGACCGGGCCGAAGACCTCCTGCTGGAGCAGGGCCGAGCCGGCGGGGACACCGGTCAGCACGGTCGGTTCGACCAGGTTGTCGGTGGCGGTGCCGCGCACCAGCGCCGTGGCGCCCTCGGCGATCGCCTGCTCGACCACGCCGGACACCGCGTCCGCCTGCGAGGAGTTGATCACCGGGCCGATGACCGTCTCGGGGTCGCGGGGGTCGCCGACCTTGAGGGACTTGACCTTGGCGACGAACTTGTCGGTGAACTCGTCGGCCACCGAACGGTCCACCAGCACCCGGTTCGCGGCCATGCAGACCTGCCCCTGGTGCACGAAGCGGCTGAAGACGGCCGCGTCGACCGCGTAGTCGACGTCCGCGTCGTCGAGCACCACCAGCGCGCTGTTGCCGCCCAGTTCGAGCACCGAGCGCTTGAAGTGGGAGGCGCAGACGGTGGCGACGTGCCGTCCCACGGCGTCGGAGCCGGTGAAGGAGATGACCTTGGGGATCGGGTGCTCGATGAAGGCGTCGCCGATCTCGGCGATGTCCGTGATCACGACGTTCAGCAGGCCGCCCGGGAGACCCGCGTCCTCGAAGATCTTCGCGATGAGCGAGCCGCCGGTGATCGGCGTGTTCTGGTGCGGCTTGAGCACCACCGCGTTACCGAGGGCGAGGGCCGGGGCGACCGACTTGATCGACAGCAGGAAGGGGAAGTTGAAGGGGCTGATCACACCGACGACGCCGACCGGGACGCGGTAGACGCGGTTCTCCTTGCCGTCGATCGGCGAGGGGATGATCCTGCCCTCGGGGCGCAGTGCCAGATGGATCGACTCGCGCAGGAACTCCTTGGCGAGGTGCAGTTCGAAGCCGGCTTTCAGACGCGTGCCGCCGAGCTCCGCGGTGATCACCTCGGCTATCTCCTGCTCGCGCTCCTCGATCAAACGCAGCACCTTCTCGAAGACCGCGCGGCGGCTGTAGGCGTTGGTCGCCGCCCACTCCTTCTGCGCGCGGGCGGCCGCCCGGTAGGCCTGATCGACCTCGTCGGCCGTGGCTATCGTGATCGAGGCGAGCTTCTCGTCGTCGTACGGGTCGAAGTCGATGATGTCCCAGGAGCCGGTGCCCGGGCGCCACTCACCGTCGATGTACTGCTGTGCCAGGTCGGTGAAGTAGGACGACATGTGATCCCTTTCCCCCTGCTGCCGAGGCGGTCGAAGCAGTCGGAGCCCGATCAACTCCCGATCACTTCACGTTCAGGTCTGCCTGATCACGCGTCATCGTACTGTCGTCGCACACCAGTTGGGACTTCGCTCAGGTGTTCCGGCGAAATACTCGGGACGGGATCCGGGGGCGGGTCCGTGACCTGGGCTAGGACAGGGTCAGCAGCCCGCGCAGCACGTCGCGGCTCTGGTCCGGGCCCGGGCTGTCGTGCTGCAGCTCCTTGAGCGCCTTCTCGTACTGGGCGACGTCCTCGCGCTTGTCCAGATAGAGGGCGCTGGTGAGCTGCTCCAGGTAGACGACGTCCGACAGGTCGGACTCCGGGAAGCTCAGCAGCGTGAAGGCGCCGGACTCGCCGGAGTGCCCGCCGAAGCCGAACGGCATGACCTGGAGCCGCACGTTGGGCCGCTCGGAGACCTCGATCAGGTGCTGGAGCTGGCCGCGCATCACTTCACGGTCGCCGTACGGCCGGCGCAGGGCGGCCTCGTCCAGGACGATGTGCAGTTCCGGGGCGTTCTCGGAGACGAGGTACTTCTGCCGTTCCAGGCGCAGCGCCACCCGCCGCTCGACGTCGGCCTCGCTCGCGCCCTGCATACCGCGCCGGACCACCGCGCGGGCGTACGCCTCGGTCTGCAGCAGGCCGTGCACGAACTGCACCTCGTAGACCCGGATCAGCGACGCCGCGCCCTCCAGGCCCACATAGGTGGGGAACCAGCTGGGCAGGACGTCGGAGTAACTGTGCCACCAGCCCGCGACGTTGGCCTCCCTGGCGAGGGAGAGGAGCGAGGTGCGCTCCGCCTCGTCCGTGATGCCGTACAGCGTCAACAGGTCTTCTACGTCTCTCGTCTTGAAGCTCACCCGGCCCAGCTCCATGCGGCTGATCTTCGATTCCGAGGCGCGGATCGAGTAGCCCGCGGCCTCTCGCGTGATTCCCCGGGCCTCACGCAGTCGCCTGAGTTGCGAGCCGAGCAGCATGCGCCGCACCACCGATCCGGGCTCTCCCGCGCTCACGTCCGTCAGCCTCCCCAACCCCGTCCTCAAGGGCCGCAGTCTGCCACTAAATCACTTCGAGCAGTACTCGCGCGATTACACAAACGGAAAGAGATCGAAGAAAGTGCGCACGGTCGGTGGCACGAAGGGGGCACGACGAGGGCGAGAAGTGGGCGGAAAAAATGGCCTGTAAGCGGTACGCGAGGGGCCAATTCGGTCAGGTGCACGTGCATCTGCCCTTGCATCTGCTGTACGCATCCGAAACCATGGTCCCGCGCCACCGCTGCATCGCAACGACCGCGAATTCCCGGGAGTGCCTCGCATGGGGACGAATGGATCGACCATGCTCGAGCCGTTACGGCAGGGCCTTCCGCCGCTCGACCTCGCGGCCGTGTCCAACGCCGCCTCCTGCGCCCTGCCCGCCCGTTACGAAGCAGTGCGCGAGGCACGGCAGTTCACCCGCAGAACGCTGGACCAGTGGAACACGGACGACCGCTTCGACGACGTCTGCCTGGTGGTCTCCGAACTGGTCACCAACGCCCTGCGGCACGCGCTGCCGGCGTCCACGCCGCGGACCGGCGAGCAGAGTTCGCCCGTGCGCCTGCACCTGATGCGCTGGACCGAGCGGCTGGTGTGCGCCGTACGCGACCCCAGCCGGGACAGCCCGGTCGCCCGGGACCCGGACGACTGCTCGGCGGAGTCGGGCCGCGGCCTGTTCCTCGTCGACTCCTTCAGTGACAGCTGGGGCTGGCAGCCGCTCTCCGGCACGCTGAACGGCAAGGTGGTCTGGGCGCTGTTCCGGCTCCAGCCGGCCGAATGACGAGCCGCGGCGTCGAGCGACGCCGCGATTCTACGCGCGTCACCGAGCGTTACGCGACGATTGCCCCGAGTCGCCCCTGACCCGATGCGGCATCAGCCCAGGATCAGGTGGTCGAACTCGCCGTCCTTGATACCGAGCAGCATCGCCTCGATCTCCGCGCGCGTGTAGACGAGCGCGGGACCGTCGGGAAACCGCGAGTTGCGCACGGCCACCTCTCCCCCCGGCAGGCGCGCGAACTCCACGCAGGATCCCTGCGAATTGCTGTGCCGGCTCTTCTGCCAGGCCGCCCCGCTCAGTTGCGTGGCCGCCATGCCGTTGTGCACGTCGTACCCCCCGTGCACGCCCTCAACGTCGTGGTCCACAGGTCGCTCCCCGGTGGTGCACTGGCTGGTGTGGCCATTGATGCATCGGTCAACTGACCCGGATCATAGCCCCGTTCACGTGCAGATGCATGGGCGGATGCACGTGCACGCGCAGTGGTGCGGCCGTTACAGCTTTGACGCTCGCTCTGCTCGAACTGTGGCGGCGTCTGCCCAGGGACCCGCAGTACATGCGAGCGCCGCCCCCTGTCCATGATCGGCCGCGCCGCCCTCGGCGCGGGGGCGTCCGGATCCGATCGGTCGTGCTCCCGTAGTCGTGTCTCCTGTAGGAGACGCTCGCCGCGGCCTTCCTGTTCCAGCGTCCATGTGCGGGTCCGGCAGATGGGCGGGGGAGGCGAGGTGAACGGGAGCCCACGGCCCCGTCGGCCGGGCCTGGTAGCTTGCTGCGGTCGTTTCGGCCCACGCTTGGGAGCTGCCAGTGACCACGCCGACCCTCTCACCTGTCTCCCGTACCGTCGCGCGCCGCCGGACGCGGACCGCGGCCGCGGCCGTGACCCTGGCCGGCGCGCTCGCACTGACCGCCTGCGGCAGCGGCGGCGGTGCCAAGGACGACGCCTCGTCCACCGCCGACGCCTCCCCCACCGCCACCGCGGACAGCGGCGGTGGCACGGGCGGCTCGACGGGCAAGGACGCCGGGCTGGAGGGCAGTTGGCTCGCCACCACCGGAGGCAAGGCAGTCGCGCTGGTGATCACCGGCGCCAAGGCGGGACTGTTCACCACCGGCGGGTCCGTGTGCAGCGGGACGGCCGGCGAGGAGTCCGGAATGCGGATGATCCATCTGAAGTGCGCGGACGGTGGCAAGGACCGCACCACCGGCATGGTGGACTCCGTCAACAAGGACACCCTCAAAATCACCTGGGAGGGTGGTCTCGGCAAGGAGACGTACACCCGTTCCGAAGGCGGGACGCTCCCGCCCGGCCTGCCCACGGCGAGCCTCGGCTCCTGAGTTCACCCAGGTCGGCGCGGTGCGGTCGGCCCCGGCCGTCGCACCGGCGCCGGCCGGGCCGCACGGGGTCCGGGTACGGCGGCCGAATGCGGCCACGCGCAGCGCGCTCGTGCGCGATGATCCTGGGGCATCGTCACGGACCCCAAGGAACCACCTCATGCGCGCGATTCCGATCACTGTCACCGCCCTCGCCGCGGCCCTCCTCCTCACCGCCTGCGGCAGTGGCGGCAGCGGAGGCGGCGACGACACCGGGAGCAAGAACACCGACGGCACGGCCTGCCGGATCGGCGACCTCGGGGTGCAGGTGGGCCCCGCCAACACCGCGCCCGCGGCAGGCGACTCCGGCGACGTCCCGGTCACCCTCTCCAACCACGGCGCCCAGTGCACCCTGCAGGGCTTCCCCGGCGTCGAGCTGGCCGCCGCGAGCACCTCGGCGACCGTGGCCGCGGACAGGGCCGGCGCCCCGCAGAAGCTGACCCTCGCCAAGGACGCCACGGCGACCTTCACTCTCACCTACGTGCGGGGCAAGGAGGGCGACCCGAACAGCCTGGCGGCGAAGACGCTGAAGCTCACCCTGCCCGGAGCCACCGACAGCAAGAGCTTCACCTGGTCCTACGGCCCGGTCCAGGGCAAGAAGAACGCGACCGACCCGAACGCCACGGTGACCGCCTTCACTCAGGCCGGGGACTGAGAGGGGCGGATCGGGCGGCGCGGCGCGGCGCGGCTCGGGCGGCGCGGCGCGGCTCGGGGTGCGGGTCGACGGCCGGGGTCGGCTGGCGCCCGGCTCGGAGCGCGCGGGACAGCGGCTCGGGGCGCGAGGTTTACGGCACGCGCGCCCCTCCGCTCGCGGCGTGCGCTTCCCCGTGGGCGGCGCCGGGGTCAGCCCAGTCGTGGCCGGGCTCTCATCTGTGCCCGGTCCGCCGCCCGGGCGCCCTCCGTCCAGCCGTCCACGTCGCTCACCCCGCGCAGGCGGGTGGTGGTCGTCTCCGGGAACAGGCGGTCGAGGCGGTCGGTGACCGCCACGTCCCGGCTCGCCAGCACCGGAAGCAGGTCCTCGGTGACCTGGGTCTCCGCGGCGGCCGCGAGACGGGTGCCTATGCGGTGGGCGTAGGCGGCGAGGAAGGACTGCCGGAAGGTCTTGGTCCGCTTGCGGCCGCCCGCGCGCTGCGCCGCCTCGGCCCTGGTCATCGCGGTCGTGGCCTGGACGAGCAGCGAGGTGTAGAGGATCTCGACCGCCTCCAGGTCGGCCTCGAAGCCGACGACGGTGGAGAAGCCGAAAGGCTCGTTCCACACGGCCCGGCAGTGGTTGGCGGTGGCGACGGCGTCCAGCAGGACGGCCTTGGCCTGCTCGTACGGCGGTTCCACGCCGATACGGCAGGCTCCGGGCGCGTCGGGGGCCTGGCCGCGGGACGCGAGCAGCGCCTCGTCGATGCTGTGCCGCGCCATCAGCTCCTGCGCCTTGGCGCTGAGCGCCTCCGCCTCCTCCGGAAACCCGGTCGCCTCCGCCTTGGCCAGCAACGCACGGATCCGGGTGAGCATCCGGGAGTCGGTCCCGGGCGCCCGCTCGGCGTCGGCCCGGTTTCCTCGGTCCGACCCGCGCTCGGCGCCGCGACTGGAACCGGCCCCGGCACCCGGCTCGTCGAGGGCTTCCAGCGTGGGCAGCCGCAGCAGCAGGCGGTACAGCTCCAGGACGGTGGTGGCGTGCGTGAACCGGTCGGTGCGGGCGGGCTCCTCGCGGGTCAGTTCGTCGAGCTGGGCTGCCCAGCGGCGGCCGCGCGGCCGGTCCGCGGGCGCCTGGGCGCGGACGAGCACCGCCAGAAGGCGCAGGTGCGCCTCGTCCAGCTCCCGCCGCACGATCCGTACGACGTCGGCCGGCTGCCAGCCCCGCCGCCATGCCGCCGCCACGAACTCCTGCCCACGCCGGGCGAGTTCGGCGTCGACGGCCGGGTCGGCCGCGAGCAGGGAGGCGCCGAGGTCGAGGGAGTCGTCGGTACGGGCGTAGAGCGCGGCCTGGAAGGCGCGGTCGACGGCGCTGGGATCACTCACGCGTCGATCGTGCCATGAGGCCGCGACACCGCATCCACACCCTGTGGACAACTTTTCGGGCGCCGGCACCCGCACGGCCGCTGGTTGTCAACTTCGGGTTGACGGCCACCCTCTGTCAACCTAAGGTTGACACATGGCGAACCCTTCCATCAGGTCGTCCATCCGACTCGACGACCTCATCTCGGCCATCAAGAACTCTCACCAGGAGCCCCTCGAACAGCTCCAGGACGCCGTGATCGCCGGCGAACACCTCGGAGAGGTGGCGGACCACCTCATCGGGCACTTCGTCGACCAGGCTCGGCGCTCGGGCGCCTCCTGGACCGACATCGGCAGGAGCATGGGCGTCACCCGGCAGGCCGCGCAGAAGCGGTTCGTGCCCAAGGAACCGACCGACCTCGACCCAAGCCAGGGCTTCAGCCGGTACACGCCCCGCGCCCGCAAGGTCGTCATGGCCGCCCACGACCGCGCCCAGGCCGCCAAGAGCGCGGAGGGGCTGCCCGCGCACCTGGTCCTCGGGCTGCTCGCCGAGCGCGAGGGCCTCGCCGCGAAGGCGATCCAGGCGCAGGGCGTCCCCCTGGACACGGTCCGCGAGGCCGCGACCGCCGCGCTGCCCCCGGCGTCCGCTGACGCTCCCGAGCTGGTCCCGTACGGCCCGGCCGCCAAGAAGGCCCTGGAACTCACCTTCCGCGAGGCCCTGCGCCTCGGCCACAACTACATCGGCACCGAACACATCCTGCTGGCCCTGCTGGAGCTGGAGAACGGCACGGGCCTCCTGAGCGACCTCGGCCTCGACAAGGCGCGCACCGAGGAGTACGTCACGGCGGTCCTGGCTGAACTGCTGGAGACCCGCCCCCAGGAGGAGCAGAGGGAACAGAGGGAACAGGGGGAACAAGAGCAGCAAGGAGAACAGGGCGATTAAGGAAAACGGACGGACCGGGACGTAGCGGCAGCCCACCCGGGAAACAGCGGAAGCCCACCGGAACCCGCAGGTCACGGCCGTTGTCAGACCCGCCTGCGACACTCGCGGCATGACCGGCCGGTGGGCGATCGCTCCGACCGAGGACGGCGGCGTTCAGGTCGCCCCCCTCGGTCCGGACGGGCTGCCCGCCGGGCCGGTGCGCCGGGAGCCCGACCTCGCCGCGGCCGTGAGCGGCAGACCGGACGTCGCGCGGTGGGTGTGGCGGTCCACCGCCGAGGTCTATCCGCGCCTGCTCGCCGCGGGGGTGCGAGTGGAGCGGTGCTACGACATCGAGGACGCCGAGACACTCCTGCTCGGCCACGAAGGGCACTGTGGCGAGCCCCGCTCGGCGGCCGCCGCCCTGGCCCGGCTGCGCGGCGGTCCCGTACCGCCGGATCCGCCGCAGCGGTCCGCCGAACCCGGCGCGCAGTCGGCCCTCTTCGAACCGCAGGGCGCGCGCCTCCCCCTGGAAGACCTGCTCGCGGTCTACGCCGAGCAGCGGCGGCGGCACGACCGGGCCGCCCACCCCGACCGCATGCACCTGCTGACGGCCGCCGAGTCGGCCGGGATGCTCGTCGCCGCGGAGATGAACCGCGCGGGCCTGCCGTGGCGCGCGGACGTGCACCGCCAGGTGCTGCGCGAACTGCTCGGCGAGCGCTACGCCGGCGGCGGCGAGCCCCGCCGTCTCGCCGAACTCGCCGACGAGGTGTCGGCCGCCTTCGGCCGCCGGGTGCGGCCCGATCTGCCCGCCGACGTCGTGAAGGCCTTCGCCCGGGCCGGCGTCAAGGTCGGGTCCACCCGCCGCTGGGAGCTCCAGTCCGTCGACCACCCGGCCGTCGAGCCCCTGCTCGCCTACAAGCGTCTGTACCGGATCTGGGTCGCCCACGGCTGGTCCTGGCTCCAGGACTGGGTGCGCGACGGACGGTTCCGGCCGGAGTTCCTCGCGGGCGGCACGGTCACCGGGCGCTGGGTGACCAACGGCGGGGGCGCCCTGCAGATCCCCAAGGTCATCCGGCGTGCCGTGGTCGCGGACCCCGGCTGGCGGCTCGTCGTCGCCGACGCCGACCAGATGGAGCCGCGCGTGCTGGCGGCGATCTCCCGCGATCCCGGTCTGATGGAGGTGGCCGGGCGGGAGACCGACCTCTACCAGTCCGTCTCCGACCGCGCCTTCTCCGGCGACCGCGCCCAGGCCAAGCTCGCCGTGCTCGGCGCGGTCTACGGGCAGACCTCCGGCGACGGCCTGAAGAACCTCGCCGCGCTCAGACGCCGCTTCCCCCGGGCGGTGGCGTACGTCGACGAGGCGGCGCGGGCCGGTGAGGAGGGGCGGCTCGTACGGACCTGGCTGGGCCGCACCTGCCCGCCCGCGGCGGGGCGGGGCGACGACGCGGCGGAGGAAGCCGGTATCCCGGTGGCACAGGACGGGGATACCGAAGGATCCGCCGACGGGCACGACCGGCACGACCGGCAGTGGATGCCCGGCTACGCCTCGACCGACTCGCGCGCCCGCGGCCGGTTCGCGCGCAACTTCGTCGTCCAGGGCAGCGCTGCGGACTGGGCGCTGCTGCTGCTCGCCGCACTGCGGCGGACCTGCCGCGACATGGCCGCCGAGCTGGTCTTCTTCCAGCACGACGAGGTGATCGTGCACTGTCCGGCGGAGGAGGCCGACACGGTGGTCGGGGCGATCCGGGACGCGGCGGAGCTGGCGGGGCGGCTGACATTCGGTGAGACACCGGTCCGCTTCCCGTTCACGACGGCGGTGGTGGAGTGCTACGCGGACGCCAAGTGAGGCCGCGGGAGCGCGCCGGGTGAGGCGACCGTGTGAGGGCGACGGGTGAGGAGGCCGCGTGCGCGGGCCGGTCTCAAGGCGCCTCTTCGGCCCCGCTCAAGCCTTCCGCACAGCCGTCTGCCGGGCGGTCCCGTCCGGCGGGCCGGCGAGCAGGGCGCGCAGTTCGGCCGCCACCGCCTTGGCGTCCGTCCCGTCCAGCGCCACGAGGGCCGCGCGCCACTCCTCGTAAGCCTCCTCGACGCGACCCTCCTCCACCAGCAGCAGTCCGTACTGGTGCCGGGCGAGTCCGCCCGTGTAGCGGTCGGCGCGGGTGTCGGCACGACGCAGCAGTTCGGCGCACTCACGGCGGGCCTGTCCGGCGCGGCCGAGCTGCCGCAGCGCGCGGACGAGGCCGAGCCGGGTCTGCGACTCGCCGTGCCAGTCGCCGTGGCCGCCGAGGATGCGCAGGCTCTCCCCGAAGTGCTCGGCCGCGGCGGCCGGTTCGCCGAGGGTGAGGTGCGCGTAGCCGATGTTGCAGTGCGCGGTGTGCTGCACGATGACGGCGCCGATCTCGTCGCCGATGGCGAGCGAGAGCCGGTGCTGTTCGATGGCGGCACGCGGGTCGGTGTGCTCGTAGAGATTGCCGAGGTGGCTGTGGGTGACCGCCTCGCCGTAGGGGTCGTTGAGCTGCCGTGAGCACTCCAGGCTCTGCCGGAGGGCCTCGCCGGACTCGGCGTACCGGCCGAGTCCTTCGAGGAGCAGTCCGCGGTTGTTGAGGCTGCGCCGGATGCGCGAGGCGACGCCGAGCCTGCGCCAGATCGCGAGCGACCGGTCGTTGAGGACGAGCGCGTCGCTCTGCCGGCCGGTCAGGAAGTACAGCCCGGCGAGGTCGCCGAGGGCGTACGCCTCGGCCGCCTCGTCCCGCAGCCGGAGCGCCGCGTCGAGGCCGGCCCGCCCGAGCACCTCCATCTCGGCGACACGGCCACTGCGCTGGGCATACGGGAAGAACAGCCGGACCAGGACGGAGAGACGGGCGACGACACGGTCACCTGCCGGCGCGGGAAGGTCCTGCCGGGTGGGGGTCCGGCCGTAGCGGTCCGCCAGCGCGACGACGTTCTCCAATTCCACGTCGCCCCAGGCGAAGGCCTCTTCGGGGCTGTTGAACGGCGGGACGGACCCCACGTCCGCGCGGTGCCCGGCCGGCTGGGCCGCGGTGGGGTGCCGGCGGTCCTCCCGGTCCAGACCCGGCTCGACGATCGCGACGAGCGCGTGCTCGGCGACGGCGGCGTACCAGCGCAGGGCGGCTTCGGCGACGTCCGTGCCCGTCTTCGGCCCCGCCCCTGCTCCGGCCCCTTCTCCGGCCTCCTCTCCGGCCCTTGGCCCGGCGTCCGCGCCGCTCTCCGCTCCGGTCCCTGCCCTGGTACCTGCTCCGGTGCCTGCTCCGCTCCCGGCCCCGGCCACCGCCCCGGTCCCGGTGCCACCGGCGCTCCCTTCGGCCTCCGCGAGTTCGCGGGCGAAGTAGCGCACCAGGTCGTGGGGGGCGTACCGGCCGTAGGCCGACTCCTCCAGCAGGGCCACGTCGACCAGGCGGTCGAGTGCGGCCTCGGCGCGGCGCTCGTCGGTGCCGATGAGGCGGGCGATCAGGGGTGCGCCGTACGTGGGCAGGTCGAGCGCGCCGATGCGGCGCAGGGCGAGGGCGGCGTCCCGGTCGGCCTCGCGTTCGGAGGCGGCGAGGGCGTCGTGCGCGACGGCCAGCGAGCGGCGCACGCTCAGATCGTCGTACTCCAGATGGTGCAAGCGCTCTTCCGTTGCGGCCAGTTGCCCGGCGAGCACGTCGGGCGTGAGGGCCCGGCGGGCGGCCAGCCGGGCGGCGACGACGCGCAGGGCGAGCGGGAGGCGGCCGGTGAGTGCGACGAGTGGGTGCCCGGCGTCGAGCCCGTGCCGCCCGGAGACCGCGCGCAGCAGCGCCGCGCTGTCCTCGCCGGACAGCGGCGCGAGCGGGAAGCGGCGGGCGCCGTCGAGGGCGGTCAGCGGCGAACGGCTGGTGACGAGCACCGCGCACCCGGCCCCCGCCGGCAGCAACGGCCGTACCTGAGCGGCGCTCTCGGCGTCGTCCAGCACGAGCAGCGTACGCGTCGGAGCCAGCAGGGAGCGCAGCAACGCGGCGGCCGCGTCGGGGTGTTCGGGAATGTGCCGCGGCTCGGCGCCCAGGTCGCGGAGCAGGGCACGCAGCGCCTGGCGCGGGGTGAGCGGGGTCATACCGGGGGTGGCGCCGTGCAGGCTGACGTAGAGCTGACCGTCAGGGAAACGTTCCAGCAGCGTATGGGCGGCGTACAGCGCGAGGGCGCTCTTGCCGACGCCGGCCATGCCGCTGATGACGGCGACCGGGCTGCCGCCGCCCGAGGGCCCGGTCAGGGCCCGGCGCAGGGCCCGCAGGTCGTCGGCGCGACCGGTGAAGTGCGCGGGCCGCGGCGGGAGTTGCGCGGGCCGGGGCGGCTGGGGGCCGTCGGGGTCCGGTGCGGGATCGGTGGAGCCCGGGACGGATACGGGCGTCCTCGCGGGGCCCCGGAGCACCTCCAGGTGGGCCTCCTGCACGGCCGGGCCCGGCTCGACGCCGAGTTCTCCGACCAGGCGGGCGCGCAGGTCCCGGTGGACGGCCAGGGCCTCGGCCTGACGACCGGTGCGGTGCAGGGCGAGCATCAGCTGACGGTGGTACGCCTCCCGCAGCGGGTGCTCGGCGGCCAGCGCCGCGAGTTCCGGTACGAGACCGGCGAGCCGGGTGCCGCCGAGGGCCAGCTCGGCGTCGTAGCGCCACTCCAGGAGCAGCAGCCGCGCCTCTCCCAGCCGCTGGACGACGGCGTACCCGCCCATGTCGTCGGGCAGCCCGCTCAGCGGCGCGCCCCGCCACAGCGCGAGCGCCGCCGTGCAGGCGCGCACCACCCGCGCCCAGTCCCGGCCGGCGTGCGCGGCGCGCGCCTCGGCGAGCCGCGCCTCGAAGACGTGGAGGTCCAACTCGCCCTGGCCGACCCGGAGCAGGTAGCCGGGCGGCACGGCCCGCAGCCGCTCAGGATCGTCGAGGAGGCGGCGCAGCCGGGCCACGTGGTTGTGCAGCGAGGCCTGCGCCGAGGCCGGCGGTGCGCCGCCCCACAGGACGTCCTTGAGCGCCTCGACGGACACCACCCGGCCGGCCTCCAGCAGCAGGGCGGCGAGCAGGGCACGGACCTTGGGGCTGCCGATGGGACGGACGGCGGGGAGGGGCAGGTCCTTCGGGACGAACTCCCCGGGGCCGATCGGGCGGCACGGGACCGGCTCGTACAGCACGGGCGGCCCCAGCAGTCCGAAACGCAGCTCGCACCGCATCACCCCGTCCACTGCCTTCCCGCGCGCCCCCCGCATCCCCGTCCGGCCGCGACCGGCCGCACCGCGCGGCGGGCGCCCGCCGTCCTGGCGGATTTCCGCCCTCTGCACAGCGGTTTCCCGCCGCCTTTCACCGACCGGCCCGGGCAGTTTTCCGCTACGGTTCAGGCCGTCTGTCGGCGCACCCCGGCGACTTCCAGCCAACTGGCCGACGACCATCGGGGGAACCGATGGCCATATGTTAGCGATCCGTTGGCGCGGCCTGATGTGATCACTGCATCGGATACGGGCCGACGGTGCGGGCGTACGCGCAACTCGGGGGAGTGTCGCCGCCGGCCGCATCCGGGGACGCGAGGGGTCCCGGTCGTCAGAGGTGAACGATCGGGGCCCTCGTCCGCTTTCCCGAGGCGCCGGGTCTTTCGCGAGCGGTTCAGATCTTCTGGGGTACGCCGGATCCTCCGCGACGGGTCAGACGACCGGTGGCCGCCCCAGCCGGGTGAGCCGCCAGACCGTGCGCCAGCGCATGGGACGCCGCTCGCCGGCGGGTTCGCGCAGCCCCTCCAGGAACCCGCCGCACCAGGCCCGCAGCCCCGCGAGCGAACGGGTCCGCAGCAGCGTGAGAAGCGTCCAGACCCCCAGATGCACCGGGACGAGCGCAAGCGGCAGCCGCCTGCGGACCAGCCACACCCGGTTGCGGGCGGTGACCCGGTGGTAGATCGCGTGCCGGGCGGGTGAGGTCTTCGGGTGCCGAAGGAGCAGCTCGGGCGCGTAGAGGATCTTCCATCCGGCGTCGGCGGCCCGCCAGGCCAGGTCGGTCTCCTCGTGCGCGAAGAAGAACTCGGCGGGCCAGTCCCCCGTCTCTTCGAGCATCCTCATGCTCAGGGCGTGCCCGCCGCCGAGGAACCCCGTGACGTATCCGCCGCGCATCGGGTCGGACGCGCCGACGCGAGGCACGTGCCGTCGCTGGGTCTCGCCCTGCTCGTCGGCGATGCGGAACCCCACGATGCCGAGCCGGGGATCGGCGACGTACAGGTCGCGTACGCGGCGCAGCACGTCCGCGTCGACCAGCAGCCCGTCGTCGTCCAGCTCCACGACCACGTCGGTGTCGCCGAACTCCCGGAGCCGGGCGAGGGCGACGTTCCGGCCGCCGGGGCAGCCGAGGTTCTCGTCGACGTCGACGGTGGTGACCTCGCCGGGGAGGGAGAGCCGGTGGGCGAACTCGGGCAGCCGGCAGCCGTTGCCGACGATCACGATGCGGGCGGGGGCGAGGTCCTGCTTGGCCACGGACTCCAGCAGGGCGTTGATCTCCGCGGGCCGGTTGCCCATGGTCACCACGGCGACGGCGATCCTCGGCTCCACCGGTTCCACCACGGCTCCCTCACTCCATCCGGCCGACGACGGCGCCCATGCTCCCACCGCACGGCGCCCCTCGTTCACCAAGATGTCGTCCCGGCTGCCCGGGTTGTCCGCCCACCGGCCTGCTTTGCGCCCTCTTTGCGACGGTTTTCCGCGCACCGGACGACACTGTCCGGTGTGGCCCACGACCGCGTCCTCCTGGGCTTTGTCGGCGACCTGCGTCACGGGGACGGCGGCATCGGCTTGTCCTCCGCAGGTGGAGCCGTCGGGTCAGACAGGGTCGGTGCCGACGGCGCCGGCCGAGCAGAGGGAACGTTGCTCCTCGGCGAGCGCCCCCGGCAGTGGATGGGGGGCGTTCCCAACTGGCTGCCCCCCATCCGTGCCGCGGTGATCGAGGGGAAGACCCCTACGTCCTTGAGTCGGGCGCCAAGCGACAGATCAGTGATCGTTCATGAAGTAGCCCGACCCCGACCAGTCGCCGCCGTCGCCGTCGAAGAGGAGGTCTATGCCGCGCTCGCTCAGGTTGTACGTGGCGCCGTCGCTGGCCCGATGAGTCTTGCAGCTGCCGACGCCACCACTGGCCGTCATCTCGTAGTCGTAGGGCCATACGTCGGTGGCGCGGACCTGGACCATGGCCGAGTGCCCGTTCGACTTTGTGTCGCACACCGAGATGATGTCGCCGTACTCCTTGACGTAGACCCGCACACCCGAGGCTTCGTATGTGTGGTCCCAGGTCATTCCGGGATCCGTCGTGGCGGAGGCGCTGCCTGCACTCACCATCAACGTGGCCGCCGCGGCCAACGCCATCGCCCCTGCGCCGACACGACCGAATCGTAGCTTCATATCATGCTCCCTTTCGTGCAGATGAGGGACAATAGGTCCCCGAAGACCGCCGATTTTGTGCGCGAGCTCGGGGGTTCTCATCTCAGGAGTCCCTCTTGCGTGGGTCAGGGCAAAGGGCGCCCCCTGGGGGCACGGTCGCCTGATCAGCTGGCGTCTGCGCATGCCAGAATCCCCCGTCATTGCGGCCATTGCGCCTGATTGCCCCGGCCGGAATCTGGTCTTCATCGGCTTCGGCACGCCAGCAATGGCCGAGTGACTTCATGCTGCGATCACTCGATCTTGATGACGAGCCTATCAACTCCCCTGAATCCCCGGGCAGTCACACTCACGACCGGTCTACGCCGACCCCGCCCGGCTCGACGACCCCGGACTCGTCCGACGGCGCCGCGGTCCGTGTCGGGGGGCACCAGAACCCGCTACGTCCACCGTCAGCCCGCCCCCGAAAGCTGATCGCGCCCAGCGAGCTGTGGCAGGAGTGCGACGCAGTGTTCACCCGCCCGGACGGGCGCCCCATCCCCCGGCGGGGCCGCCTGGGCGGAGTTCAAGGAGCCGCTGGCGGAAGCGGGCGTCGACGCCCGCCGATGCGCCGCATGGGAGACGCCTTCATGCCGCGCCGGAAGACCCCGACTGAGGCCAGAACTGAGACCGAGGACCGGCGAGCCGAGCGGGCACGACGCCGGCGCCGCGTCCGCTGAACGAGGAAGCCCAGCTCAGACGCTGTCTGAGCTGGGCTTTCGATGGAGCCGCTTTCGGGATTCGAACCCGAGACCTACGCATTACGAGTGCGTTGCTCTGGCCATCTGAGCTAAAGCGGCGCGCTGCCGGCACCATGGTGCGATCGGCAACGTCGGTAAGTCTACACAGTTTCCGGAGGTGCTTCGCACACGCCCCCGGACGCCGGGGACCCGGGGCCGGGGCCCCCGGGCAGGGGGTTACGAGCAGCGCATTCCGGCAGCCGGTGGGGTGCCGCGGAGCAGGTAGGCGTTGATCGCGGAGTCGATGCAGGCGCTGCCGCGACCGTAGGCGGTGTGGCCGTCGCCCTTGTAGGTGAGCAGGCGGGCCGAGGCGAGCTGGCGGGACAGGGACCGGGCCCACACGTAGGGGGTCGCCGGATCGCGAGTGGTGCCGACGACCACGATCGGGGCGGCGCCCCGGGCCTCGATTCGGTGCGGCGCGCCGGTGGGCGCGACCGGCCAGTACGCGCAGTTCAGGGAGGCCCAGGCCAGCCCCTCGCCGAAGACCGGGGACGCCTTCTCGAAGGCGGGCAGCGCCTCCTCGACCTGCGCGGGGGTGGAGAAGGCCGCGGGAAGGTCGAGGCAGTTCACGGCGGCGTTGGCGTACATCAGGTTGGCGTAGTGGCTGTTGGCGTCGCGTTCGTAGTAGCTGTCGGAGAGGATCAGCAGGCCGGCGCCGTCGTTCTGCTCCATCGCCGAGGTGAGGGCCTCCCGGAGCTGCGGCCACTCCGTCTGGTCGTACATCGCCGCGATCACCGCCGTGGTCGCGAGCGCCTCGCCGAGCAGGCGGCCGTTCGCATCGCCGGTGGGGAGGGGGTGGGCGTCCAGCCTGCGGAAGAACGTCTTGAGCTTCGCGCCGACCTGCTCGGGCGTCGCGCCCCGGCCGCCCAGCGGGCAGTCGGTCTGCCGCACGCAGTCCCGCGCGAACGACCGGAACGCCGTCTCGAACCCCGCCGTCTGCTCCAGGTTCAGCCGGCGCGCGGACAACGAGGGGTCCATCGCGCCGTCCAGGACGAGCCGGCCGACCCGGTCCGGGAACAGCCCCGCGTACGTCGCGCCCAGGAAGGTCCCGTACGAGGCCCCGACGTAGTTCAGCTTCCGGTCCCCCAGCACCGACCGCAGGATGTCCATGTCCCGCGCGGTCTCGACGGTGGAGACATGGCGCAGCAGGTTCGGCGCGTGGGCGCCGCAGCCCTCCGCGAACCTCCGGTACGCCCCGACGAGCGCGTCCGTCTCCTTCCGGCTGTCCGGGGTGATGTCGGTCTGGGTGTACGTGTCCATGGCGCGGTCGTCGAGACACGTGACGGGTTCGCTGCGGGCGACGCCGCGCGGGTCGATCGCCACCATGTCGTAGCGCGCGCGGACCGCAGCCGGGTAGCTGACGCCGGCGTACTGCTGCAGGTAGCCGACCGCCGAGCCGCCCGGGCCGCCCGGGTTCACCAGCAGCGAGCCCAGCGGCTTGCCCGGGCCCGTCGCCCTCTTGCGGGCGACCGCCAGCCGGACGTCGCCCGCGTCCGGCCGCGCGTAGTCGAGCGGCGCCTTCATCGTGGCGCACTGGAAGCCCGGCACCCCGCAGTCACGCCAGGTCAGCTTCTGGGCGTAGTACGGCGACAGGGTGGACGGCGTGGAGCGCGGCAGCGCGGCCAGGACCGCCTCCGCGGCGGAGGCGGTGTGCGTGGCCGAGTCCTGGGCGGAGCAGGCCGACGCGAGCAGCGCGGCGGCCGCGAGCAGCGCGCCGCCCGCGCGGACCGTGCGGAGTGCGCCGTCGGTACGCGGCGTGCGGGCAGTGCGCGTCATGCGCCCGGTGCGGGCGCTGCCGGCGGTTCGAGGGGTACGGGTCCGGGGACTCCGGCCGGTCGGACGAAGGGCGCGGCTGAGGTACATCGAACGAGCGTAACCCTCCGCGATCGGGCATGCGCGAACCGTGCGCAGCGTGCCCCGTACGAGTCATGCCGTGCCCCGTGCGAGGTACGGCGTGCCACATACGGGTCGTGCCGTGCCGCCGCGCGAGGTAGGGCGTCGGTGTCGGCCCGGGCCGCGTGAGCGACGGGGGCGCCGTCGTCAGCCGGAACGCAGCGCCATCGTCATCGCCTCCACCGCCAGCAGCGGGGCGACATTGCGGTCCAGGGCGTCGCGGCAGGCGGCGATCGCCTCGATACGGCGCAGGGTGGACTCCGGGGAGCCCCCGCGGGCCAGCCGCTCCAAGGTGTCCTCGACGTCCGCGTTGGCGATCGCGACCCGGGAGCCGAGCTGAAGGGCGAGGACGTCGCGGTAGAGCGCCGTGAGATCGGTCAGGGCGAGGTCCAGGCTGTCGCGCTGCGTACGGGTGCGCCGGCGCTTCTGCTTGTCCTCCAGGTCCTTCATCACTCCCGCCGTGCCCCGCGGCAGCCGGCCGCCCTGGGACGCGCCGAGCGCCGCCTTCAGCTCCTCCGTCTCCTTGACGTCCATCTCCTCGGCGAGCGCCCTGGCGTCCTCCGCCGCCGCGTCGACCAGTTCCTGGGCCGCCTTCAGACAGCCGCCGATGTCGTCCAGGCGGAGCGGGAGCTTGAGCACCGTCGCCCGGCGCTCGCGCGCGGCCGGGTCGGTGGCCAGTCGGCGGGCCCGGTCCACGTGGCCCTGCGTGGCGCGGGCGGCGGCGGCCGCCACGGCGGGTTCGACGCCCTCCCGGCGCACGAGCATGTCGGCCACCGCGTCCACCGACGGTGTGCTCAGGTTCAGATGGCGGCAGCGGGAGCGGATCGTGGGCAGGACGTCCTCGATCGAGGGCGCGCACAGCAGCCAGACCGTGCGCGGGGCGGGCTCCTCGACGGCCTTGAGGACCGCGTTGGCGGACTTCTCGTTCAGCCGCTCGGCGTCCTCGACGAGGATGACCTGCCAGCGGCCGTTCGCCGGTGAGGTGAACGACTTGCGGACGGTGTCCCGCATGTCCTCGGCGAGGATCTGGGTGCCCACGGCGGCGACCGTGGTGACGTCGGCGTGCGTCCCGACCAGTGCCGTGTGGCAGCCGTCGCAGAACCCGCAGCCGGGGGCTCCGCCCAGGGCGCGGTCGGGACTCACGCACTGCAGGGCGGCGGCGAAGGACCGCGCGGTCTGGGTGATCCCCGCGCCCGGCGGCCCCGTGAACAGCCAGGCGTGGGTCATCTTCGACGCCTCGGGCGGCGGGGCGCCGGTGGCGGCGCCGGTGACCAGGGCGTCGGCGTCCCGGGCGGCGGCGGTCAGTTGCTCGCTGACCCGCTCCTGCCCGACGAGGTCGTCCCACACGCTCATGGGTCACGCCGCCCTTTCGTCACGTTCGGTGGTGGCCAGTCCATTGTGCGGGCAGCCACTGACAATGCGGACGGCGCCTGCCGCCCACCCGGACGTGGGCGGGCGACAGGCGCCGTGCGTGTACGGCCCCGTACGGCTTCGAGGGGCGTGCGACCGACGGCCGCGCGCGCCCGGCCGTGGTGGGGGCTCAGCCTCGGCGGCCTCGGCCACGGCCACGCCCTCGGCCGCTGTCACGACCGCCGTCCTGGCCGCCCTCGTGCTCGTCGGCGTCCCCGTCGTTGCCGCGCGGGCCCAGCAGCTCGTCCGCCAGCGTCGGCAGATCGTCGAGCGGCGTCTGCTCGGCCCAGTCCGGCCGCTGCCGGCCCCGGCGCCCGCCGTCCCGCGCCTCGGCATGGGCCTCGGGGTCGAACTGCGGCAGCTCGCGCGTGCGGTCGTCGTCCCGACGCTCGGACCGGTCGGCGGTCTGCCGCTCGTCCCGGAAGAACCCCGGCGGAACCCGATCTTCCGAACCGTCGTCTCCTCCGACCGGAGGAAGGACCGCCGTCTCGTCCGCCGCGCCCTCCGGCGGCACCGGCGGCAGCACCGCGGTCTCGTCGGCGGCCCCGGCCGGATTCTCGGGCCGTACCAGCGGCTGCGGCAGCCTCGCCGTCACCTCGGACGCGGACTCGGGCCTGGACCCGGAGCGCCCGGTCTCCCAGGACGAACCGCCGTCGACCGCGCCTGCGGCCTCGGCCGCGTCGGCCCGCTCGTCGCGCTCCTCGGTCACCCGCGGCAGTACCGCCGTCTCGTCCACCGGTCCGCCCGAGGCGTTCGTCGGGGTCACCATCGGGGTCGACACGGTCGCCGCGTCCGGCGGGGACGCGGGAGCGGAAGCGGAGTCGGAGGGAGCGGTCGGCTTCCGGGGGCCCGCCTGCGCGGCGGCGGCCGCGCGCTCCGCCGCCCGCCGGGCCTCCTCGGCCCGCAACAGGGCCTCCTCGGCCTTGCGCTGCTTGTCCAGGCGGCGCGTCTCGGCCTCGGCCCGCAGCCGGGCCTCCTCCTCGGCCTCCTTGCGCCGGCGCTCCTCCTCGGCCTTGCGCCGCGCCTCCGCCTCGGCCCGTGCCTTCTCCTCCGCGAGGAGGCGGGCGCGCTCCTCCTCGGCACGCCGGCGCGCTTCCTCCGCCCGCTGCCGGGCCTCCTCGGCCTGCCGTTCGGCCTCGCGGCGCTGCGCCTCCTCCAGCTCGCGGCGCTTGCGCTCCTCCTCCTCGGCGCGCAGCCGGGCGAGCTGCTCCTGGCGCTCGCGCTCCAGGCGCTCCTCCTCCGCCTTGCGGGCGGCCTCCTCCTCCGCCTTGCGACGGGCCTCCTCCTCGGCCTTGCGGCGTGCCTCCTCCTGGGCCTTCACCTCGGCCTCGGACAGCGGCAGCATCTGGTCGAGGCGGTGCCGGACGACGGTCGTGACGGCCTCCGGCTCCTGGCCCGCGTCCACGACGAGGTAGCGCCCCGGGTCGGCGGCGGCCAGCGTCAGGAAACCGGCGCGCACGCGCGCGTGGAACTCGGCGGGCTCCGACTCCAGACGGTCGGGAGCCTCCGTGAACCGCTCGCGGGCCGTCTCCGGGGAGACGTCCAGCAGCACCGTCAGATGCGGGACCAGGCCGTTCGTCGCCCAGCGGGAGATGCGGGCGATCTCCGTCGGGGACAGGTCGCGGCCGGCGCCCTGGTAGGCCACGGACGAGTCGATGTACCGGTCCGAGATGACCACCGCGCCCCGCTCCAGCGCGGGACGGACGACCGTGTCGACGTGCTCGGCGCGGTCCGCCGCGTACAGCAGCGCCTCCGCGCGGTGCGACAGGCCCTGCGACGACACGTCCAGCAGGATCGAGCGCAGCCGCTTGCCCACGGGCGTCGCACCCGGCTCGCGGGTGAGGACGACCTCGTGGCCCTTGGACCGGATCCACTCGGCGAGCGCCTCGGCCTGGGTCGACTTGCCGGCCCCGTCGCCGCCCTCCAGGGCGATGAAGAAGCCGGAGGACGCGGGCACCGTCTCCGGTTCGTCGCCGCCGCGCAGCGCGTCCAGGAGGTCGTTGCGCAGCGGCACGCCGGAGCGGTCGTCGACCTTGGCCAGGACCAGCGCGGCCACCGGCAGCAGCAGCGCGCCGACCAGCATCAGCGTGAAGGCGGCGCCGCCGTGCGCGAACACGAACCTGCCGTTCTGCAGCCGGTGCGGTCCGATGGCCGCGGCGACCAGCGGGGCGATCACGGCGCCGAGGGCGACGAAGATCCGTACCACCGCGTGCAGGTGCTCCGTCATGCGCGGGCGGCGGTAGTCCTCGGCCTCCTGGTCGAGCAGCGCGTGCCCGGTGTTGGCGGCGACGCCCGCGCCGACCCCGGCCAGCGCCAGGAGCAGCAGCACGGTGGTCACGTCCGGGACGAGACCGGCGGCGAGCAGCGCGATGCCGGTGAAGGCGATCGCCAGCGACAGCATCCGGCGCCGGGACAGCGACACCAGCATCCTGGGGGCCGTACGGATGCCTACGACGGTCCCGCCGGTCAGGGCGAGCACCGCCAGCCCGTACAGCACCGGGCCGCCGCCGAGGTCCTTGGCGTGCAGCGCGCACACGGCGACCCCGGCGGCGATCGCGCCGGCCACGGCGGCGGACGCGGCCACGAGCAGCGGAACGGCCCCCGTGCGCCCCTTGTCGACGCCCGTGCCCGTCTTCGGGCGGCGCAGTCCCTCGAGCGGCGACCGCGCGCGCGGGGTGCGCGTGCCGGGCAGTTCCAGGGCGGTCAGCACGGAAAGGGACGCGGCGAACAGCCCGGCCGCGACATACGAGCCGAGGGCGGCCTGGTGCTGGTCGAACCAGTCGAGTGCGGTGCCCAGGAGGTTGTTGAGCAGCGCCGCGACGACGAGGGTGGCGGCGGCGAGGGGGATCGCCGCGAATCCGGTCCGCAGCGACAGGCGGCGCAGGGCTTCCATGTGGTCCGGCAGCGGGCGCACCGTGGCACCCTCGGGCGGCGGGACGGGCAGCAGCGCGGGCGCCGCACTCTCGCGGCACACCGTCCAGAAACGCTCGGCGACACCGACGACGAAGGCCGTGGCCAGCAGGAAGATCAGGGCGTCGCCGGGCGTCCAGTCGATCCACAGCGGCGCCACGATCAGCAGCGCGGCCCGCACACCGTCGGCACCGACCATGGTCCAGCGCCGGTCGAGCGGCCCCTCCGGGGCGGTGAGGGAGGTGAGCGGGCCGAGCAGGACGGCGCCGAAGAGCAGGGTGGCCAGGATGCGCACCCCGAAGACGCTCGCCACCGCCAACGCCACACCGCGGTAACCACCGCCGAAGGCGTCCTCGGCGATCGCGGCCTGGAGGGCGAGGAGGACGAGGACCAAAAGGGCGAGGGTGTCTCCGACACCCCCCACCAGCTGCGCGCTCCACAGCCGTTTCAGCTGCGGCTGTCGCAGCAGCGCGCGGACGGCGCGCTCGCGGGAATCCGCTACGAGGGCGGCGTCGGGGGCCGGATCATGGCCGGTTGGCTGCTCGGCTCGCGTCATGCTTTCAGCCTATCGGCACGCAGCGACAGCCCGTGGTGACCGTCCGAACGTGCGCACGCCCCGTCACCAAAGTGATGCCGAGGTGTTGGTTAGGCGAACCCGTTCCGGGGAAGCGAGGTCGCGACCGGCCGCTTCGAGGGCCGCCCGCCGCATCACCACCACCGCGTCATGTGCGCCGCATCACGCGCCACACCACGGGCGCCGCGACCGGGCGACACGCGCCCGGCCGCGGGCCGGCTCAGTCCGCCGTCGTCTTCGAAGCGGCCGCCTTCGAAGCCGCCGTCTTCGCGGCCGTCTTCTTGGTGGTCGTCTTCTTCGCCGTCGTCTTCTTCGCCGCGGTCTTCTTGGCGGCCGTCGCCGTCGTCTTCTTCGCCGCCGTCTTCTTGGCGGGCGCCTTCTTCGCCGGGCCCTTCGCCCGCTTCTCGGCGAGGAGCTCGAAACCGCGCTCGGGCGTGATCGTCTCGACGCTGTCGCCGGAGCGGAGGGTCGCGTTGGTCTCCCCGTCGGTGACGTACGGACCGAAGCGGCCGTCCTTGACGACCACGGGCTTGCCGCTCACCGGGTCCTCGCCCAGCTCCTTGAGCGGCGGCTTGGCGGCCGCGCGACCCCGCTGCTTGGGCTGGGCGTAGATCGCCAGCGCCTCTTCCAGCGTGATCGTGAAGAGCTGGTCCTCGGACTGCAGCGAGCGCGAGTCCGTGCCCTTCTTCAGGTACGGACCGTAGCGGCCGTTCTGCGCGGTGATCTCCTGGCCCTCGGCGTCGGTGCCGACGACGCGCGGCAGCGACATGAGCTTCAGCGCGTCCTCGAGCGTCACCGTGTCCAGGGACATCGACTTGAAGAGGGAGGCGGTGCGCGGCTTGACCGCGTTCTTGCCCGTCTTCGGGGTGCCCTCGGGGAGGACCTCCGTGACGTAGGGGCCGTACCGGCCGGCCTTGGCGACGATCTGGTGGCCGGTCTGCGGGTCCGTGCCCAGCTCGAAGTCGCCGCTCGGCTTGGCGAGCAGCTCCTCCGCGAGCTCGACGGACAGCTCGTCCGGTGCGAGGTCCGTGGGGATGTCCGCACGCTGGTGCTGCTCGGTGTCCTTCTCGCCGCGCTCGATGTAGGGGCCGTAGCGGCCGACCCGCAGCACGATGTCGTTGCCGACCGGGAACGAGGACACCTCGCGCGCGTCGATCGCGCCCAGGTCGGTCACCAGCTCCTTGAGGCCGCCGAGGTGGTCCCCGTCGCCGTTGCCGGCGTCGGCGGCCGCGCCCTCGACCGGGCCCTCGCCGAAGTAGAAACGCTTCAGCCACGGCACGGCCTGCGCCTCGCCGCGGGCGATGCGGTCGAGGTCGTCCTCCATCCTGGCGGTGAAGTCGTAGTCGACGAGCCGCCCGAAGTGCTTCTCCAGGAGGTTGACCACGGCGAAGGACAGGAAGGACGGCACGAGGGCCGTGCCCTTCTTGAAGACGTACCCGCGGTCGAGGATCGTGCCGATGATCGACGCGTACGTCGACGGGCGGCCGATCTCGCGCTCCTCGAGCTCCTTGACCAGGCTGGCCTCGGTGTAGCGGGCCGGGGGCTTGGTGGCGTGCCCGTCGACCGTGATCTCCTCGGCCGTGAGCGCGTCGCCCTCGGCGACCTGGGGCAGCCGGCGCTCGCGGTCGTCGAGCTCGGCGTTCGGGTCGTCGGCGCCCTCGACGTAGGCCTTCAGGAAGCCGTGGAAAGTGATCGTCTTGCCGGACGCGCTGAACTCGACGTCGCGGCCGTCGGCGGCCGTGCCACCGATCTTCACGGTCACGCTGTTGCCGGTCGCGTCCTTCATCTGGGAGGCGACCGTCCGCTTCCAGATCAGCTCGTACAGCTTGAACTGGTCGCCGGTCAGGCCGGTCTCGGCGGGCGTGCGGAAACGATCACCCGAGGGGCGGATCGCCTCGTGCGCCTCCTGCGCGTTCTTGACCTTCCCGGCGTAGGTACGCGGCTGCGCGGGCAGGTAGTCGGCGCCGTACAGCTGCGTGACCTGGGAGCGGGCGGCGGCGACGGCCGTGTCGCTCAGCGTCGTGGAGTCCGTACGCATGTACGTGATGTAGCCGTTCTCGTACAGCTTCTGGGCGACCTGCATGGTCGCCTTCGCGCCGAAGCCCAGCTTGCGGCTGGCCTCCTGCTGAAGCGTCGTCGTACGGAACGGGGCGTACGGCGAGCGGCGGTACGGCTTGGACTCGACCGACCGCACCGAGAACCGCGTGCTCTCCAGGGCGGCGGCCAGGGCGCGGGCATTGACCTCGTCGAGGTGGAGCGTGTTCGCGCTCTTCAGCTGCCCCAGGGAGTCGAAGTCGCGGCCCTGCGCGACACGCCGGCCGTCGACGCTCTGCAGGCGCGCGACCAGGGACGACGGGTCGCTCGGGTCCCCGGCGCGACCGGTCGCGAAGGTGCCCGTCAGGTCCCAGTACTCGGCGGAACGGAACGCGATGCGCTCACGCTCCCGCTCGACGACGAGACGGGTGGCGACGGACTGGACACGGCCGGCCGACAGGCGCGGCATGACCTTCTTCCACAGGACCGGCGAGACCTCGTAGCCGTAGAGGCGGTCGAGGATGCGGCGGGTCTCCTGGGCGTCGACGAGCCGCTGGTTCAGCTCCCGCGGATTGCGCACGGCCTGCTGGATCGCGTCCTTGGTGATCTCGTGGAACACCATGCGCTTGACCGGGACCTTGGGCTTGAGCACCTCCTGCAGGTGCCAGGCGATGGCCTCGCCCTCGCGGTCCTCATCGGTGGCGAGGAAGAGCTCGTCGGAGTCGCGCAGCAGATCCTTGAGCTTCTTGACCTGCGCCCTCTTGTCGGCGTTGACGACGTAGATGGGCTGGAAGTCGTGCTCGACGTCCACGCCGAGGCGGCGGACCTCTCCGGTGTACTTCTCGGGAACCTCCGCGGCGCCGTTGGGAAGATCGCGGATGTGCCCGACGCTCGCCTCGACGATGTAGCCGGGGCCGAGGTAGCCCTTGATCGTCTTCGCCTTGGCAGGCGACTCGACGATGACGAGTCGGCGGCCGCCCTGCGCGGTCTCGCTGGTCGGGGACAACTTCGCTCTTCTCTCCGGTCGACGCTGGGGGCTCCCCAGGCCTTGGTTTCCCGGGGTCGGATCGTGCTGACGCTGCGGAGTGTGACGGTACATCCCGCCCCCGTGTCAAACGGGAAAAGCCCGCAACGGCCACTCGAACGGTAACCCGACTACCGCCCTTCCTGCCGCCCGGAGTGCCGACCAGGCCTTCCCCCGCGATGCGGAGGGTGATCTTTCGGTTACGGAACCGGAGCGTTGCGACCGTGCTCACAGCCGGGTGAAGCACCACGCACCGAGGGCCAGGGCCGCCGCGGCGACCACTCCGGCGACGGTCGCGGAGACGGCTCGATGCGCGCCGAGCGCGACGGGCTCGCGGTGCCGGACCCGGACCACCGTCCACCCCAGCAGTGCCGCTCCGAACAGGGCGAACACCGCGCCGGTGAAGATCGCCGGCTCGCTCTCCATATACGTTCCCCCTCGTCCCGGATGCCCCGGTTGGGGAGGCTGACACGTCCGCGCGACGGCCCGGCCAACCCCCGGTGAACACCGGGCGGCCGCGCCGCGAGCGGGAGAACGGAAGGAGGGGGGATCACGAGGGAGCGGGGCTCCGAAATTTTTTTCCGGGCCGCGTTCGGGACGGCTGCGTGCCCGCGGCGTCCGGGCGGGGAAGAAGTCGACGCGATCTCACCGCCCGGCACCCGGCGCGGACCCCCGGCTCCGGGCGCCGACCCTGCACCCCTGGGCGCGGACCGGCGCGCGTTGCGCGCTCCCTCTCACTCCGGGGCGCCGACCCGGCACCGGCCCGGCACTCCGGGGCACCGCCCACACGCGGGTCACGGCCGCACTCGACGGGTCCCATTCGGCCAATCTCATGTGGCCCGTCTCAGTCGGCCGGTCGGCCGGTCCCGTTCGGTCGCTCTGGTGTGGCCCGTCCCAGTCGGCCGGTCCCGCCCGGCCGATCTCATACGACCGATCTCATACGACCGGTCTCATACGGCCGGATCGAGGAACCCCTGCTCCACCAGCAGCCGGATCTGGGCGGGGGTGCGGTCGCGCAGCAGCACCGGGTCCTCGCCCATCAGCTGGGCGATCGCGTCCAGGATGCGCCCGGCGCTGAGCGAGCCGTCGCAGACCCCGGCGAAGCCCGCGCCGACCGTGTCCACCGTGGTGGCCCGGCGCATCCCGCGGTGCTGGCGCAGCACCACGTGTTCCGGGTCCTCGGCTCCGGGCAGACCGACCTGCTCCTGGACGATCTCGGAGACGAGCCGGAAGTGCCCTTCGAGCAGCGCCGCGTCGTCGTGGTCCCGCAGATAGTCCAGACGCGCGAAGTGCGCCCGGATCGTCTCCCCCAGCGGCTGCTCGACCGGGTGCGGCCACTCCTCGACGGTGATCGAGGGCACGGCGGCGCCCGTCCTGCGCAGGGTGATCCAACCGAAGCCGACGGCCCTCACCTTGCGCGCCTCGAACTCGTCGAGCCAGGCGTCGTAGCGCGCCTGGTACTCCGCCGGGTCGCCGCGGTGGTCCCCCGCGTCCCGGAGCCACAGCTCGGCGTACTGCGTCACGTCCTGCACCTCGCGCTGCACGATCCAGGCGTCGCAGCCGCGGGGCACCCATGACCTGAGCCGGTCCTGCCAGTCCTCCCCCTCCACGTGCTGCCAGTTGGCGAGGAACTGCGCGAACCCGCCCTCCGTCAGCCGCTCCCCCGACTCCTGAACGAGCGTGCGGCACAGATCGTCCCCGCTCATCCCGCCGTCGCGGTAGGTGAGCCGGGCGCCCGGCGAGATGACGAAGGGCGGGTTCGAGACGATCAGGTCGTACGTCTCGTCGGCGCGGATCGGTTCGAACAGCGAGCCCTGGCGCAGATCCGCGGCCGGGGCGCCGGACAGGGCGAGGGTGAGCCCGGTGATGTGCAGCGCGCGCGGGTTGACGTCGGTCGCCGTCACGCGCGTGGCGTGCTGGGCGGCGTGCAGCGCCTGGATCCCGGAGCCGGTGCCGAGGTCGAGCGCGGAACCGACGGGCGTACGGACCGTGATGCCGGCCAGGGTCGTGGAGGCGCCGCCGACTCCCAGGACGACGCCCTCGTCCCGGCTGCCGATGCCTCCGGCGCCGCCGACCGCGCAGCCCAGGTCGGAGACGATGAACCAGTCCTCGCCGTCGAGCCCGCCGTAGGGCCGGATGTCCACGGTCGCGGCGACCTCGTCCGCGCCGACCCGCACCAGCCAGCCGCTCTCCAGGCACTCCTGGACGGGCAGGACGTCGGCCACGCGCGCGGGCGGCACGGGCTGCTGGAGCAGGAACAGCCGGACGAGCGTCTCCAGCGGCGTGTCCCCGCGGGTGGCCCGGAGGGCGGGCACGGTCTCGCTGCGCGCCAGGGCCGCGTAGGCGGGGGCGCCGAGGAGTTCGAGCAGTCCGTCGGCGGTGAAGGAGGCGGCGAGCAGGGCGTCCCGGAGGCGGGCGGCGACGTCCGGTCGGTCGGCGGCGGGCAGGGCGGGCAGGCTGGAGTCACTCACGCACCCCATTGTGTCGGCTCGCACCGACATCGCACGTGCGCGTACGGAACAGGGCGCACCACACGCGCGTGGTGCGCCCTGTTCCGGCCGACCGGACCGCGATCCGGCCGGCCACCGGATCGGCAGTCACCGGATACGGGACCGGAGCGGGTCGGCCCCGCATCACCGGAGCCCGGTCAGCCTGTGTCGGCGGAGCCGGGTCAGCCCTGCGTCGCCGGGGCCGACGCGGGTGCGGAGGCGGACTTGCAGCTCGGCTGCCGGGCCATCGCCCTGCCGACGTCGCCCTCCTCGAGGTTCTTCAGCGCGTCGTTGCCGGTCCTGCTCAGCTTGTCGAGCTGGGTGGCGACGTCCTTGAGGCCGTCCGCGAACTTGCCCTGGTCCTTGGTGTCGAGCCCGTCCACCTTCTTCTTCAGCGAGGCGTACGACGTCGCGAGGCCGTTGAGCTCCTTGACCGCGTCCTGCTGCTTCTTCTTGCCGTTGTCGACGTTGGGCGCGCCCGCTCTGTCGACGGCGCTGCCGATCGCCTTGTAGGCGTCGGACATGTCCTGGAAGGCCTGCGCGTCCGTCTTCTGCACCGCGGACGGTGTGCTGTTGTCCGAGGTCTGCTTCTGGATCGCGGCGTTGGCGGCCTCGATCTTCTTCGCCTGCGGCTGCACCGCGTTGCACACCTGCTTGGCCCAGGTGTCGAGCGCGTCGTTCTTGTCGTCGGCGCTGCTGCTGGAGCAGCCGGACAGTGCCAGTACCAGTACCGCACCGCCGGACAGCGCGGCCCCAAGCTTCTTGTTCACCGGATTGGTCCCTTCCATGGCTCTCGGCCCCGGAACATACACGGCGTACGGGTCACGACCGCAGGTCGGATGTCCTTTACATCACTCCTTGTAGCCATTTGCACCATGCGAGAGAAGGCTCACGGGCGGGAACGCACACAGACACGAAGCGGGTGGGCGGCGCGCAGATGCGCGTCGCCCACCCGCCTCCTGAGCTGGGCCTCGTGTGAGTGCCCGCCTACGAGACCACCGCGGGATCGGCCGGTTTCGACACCCGTTCCGCATTGTTTTCGTCACCCACGGCGATTCCGCGCCGCTTGGAGACGTAGACCGCGCAGACGATGACGAGCAAGGCGAGGACCGCGATCGTGATCCGTACGCCGATGCTCTTGTCCGCGCCGTAGCTGAACTTGATCACCGCGGGCGCGATGAGCAGCGACACCAGATTCATCACCTTCAGCAGCGGGTTGATCGCGGGACCCGCGGTGTCCTTGAAGGGATCGCCGACGGTGTCGCCGATCACGGTGGCGGCGTGGGCCTCGCTGCCCTTGCCGCCGTGGTGGCCGTCCTCGACGAGCTTCTTGGCGTTGTCCCAGGCGCCGCCGGAGTTGGCGAGGAACACGGCCATGAGCGTGCCCGCGCCGATCGCACCCGCGAGGTAGGCGCCGAGCGCGCCGACTCCGAGCGTGAACCCGATGAAGATCGGCGCCATGACGGCGAGCAGTCCGGGTGTGGCCAGCTCGCGCAGGGCGTCCTTGGTGCAGATGTCGACGACCTTGCCGTACTCCGGCTTCTCGCTGAAGTCCATGATTCCGGGCTTCTCGCGGAACTGCCGCCGCACCTCGAACACCACCGCACCCGCCGACCGCGACACCGCGTTGATCGCCAGCCCCGAGAAGAGGAAGACGACCGCCGCACCGGCGATGAGGCCGACGAGGTTGTTGGGCTGGGAGATGTCCATCATCAGGCTCAGCGGGGCGCCCGGGCCGGAGAGCTGCTGGCCCACCTCGCGCGCGCCGGTCGTGATCGCGTCTCGGTACGACCCGAACAGCGCCGACGCCGCCAGTACGGCGGTGGCGATGGCGATGCCCTTGGTGATGGCCTTGGTGGTGTTGCCGACCGCGTCCAGGTTGGTGAGCACCTGCGCTCCGGCGCCCTCGACGTCACCGGACATCTCGGCGATGCCCTGCGCGTTGTCGGAGACCGGACCGAAGGTGTCCATGGCGACGATCACGCCGACCGTGGTGAGCAGGCCGGTGCCAGCCAGCGCCACCGCGAACAGCGCCAGCATGATCGACGTACCGCCGAGCAGGAACGCCCCGTACACGCCGAGGCCGATCAGCAGGGCGGTGTAGACCGCCGACTCCAGACCGACCGAGATACCGGCGAGGACGACGGTGGCCGGCCCGGTGAGGGAGGTCTTGCCGATGTCCCTGACCGGGCGCCGGGTGGTCTCGGTGAAGTAGCCGGTCAGCTGCTGGATCACCGCGGCGAGCAGGATGCCGATCGCCACCGCGACCACGGCCAGGATGCGCGGGTCGCCGTGCTTGACCGAGATCGCCGTGTCGGTGACGCCTTCGAGGTCGGCGTACGACGACGGCAGATAGACGAACACGGCGGCCGCGACCAGGGCTAGCGAGATCACCGCGGAAATGAAGAAGCCCCGGTTGATCGCGCTCATCCCGCTGCGGTCGGCCCGGCGCGGGGCGACCGCGAAGATGCCGATCATCGCGGTGATCACACCGATCGCCGGCACGAGCAGCGGGAAGGCGAGTCCGGCGTTGCCGAAGGCCGCCTTGCCGAGGATCAGCGCGGCGACGAGGGTGACGGCGTACGACTCGAAGAGGTCGGCCGCCATACCGGCGCAGTCGCCGACGTTGTCGCCCACATTGTCGGCGATGGTCGCGGCATTGCGCGGATCGTCCTCCGGAATGCCCTGCTCGACCTTGCCGACCAGGTCGGCGCCGACGTCGGCGGCCTTGGTGAAGATGCCGCCTCCGACACGCATGAACATGGCGATCAGGGCCGCGCCGAGGCCGAAACCTTCCAGCACCTTCGGCGCGTCGGCCGCGTACACGAGCACCACACAGGAGGCGCCCAGCAGGCCGAGCCCCACCGTGAACATGCCGACGACGCCGCCCGTGCGGAAAGCGATCTTCATGGCTTTGTGCGAGACGGCGGTGAGATCCTTTTCCGGCTCTCCCGCCGCCGGGGTCGCTTCTCTGGCGGCCGCGGCGACGCGCACATTGCTGCGCACGGCGAGCCACATGCCGATATAACCGGTGGCCGCCGAGAACGCCGCTCCGATCAGGAAGAACACCGATCGTCCGGCGCGCTGATTCCAGTCGTCCGCGGGCAGCAGCATGAGCAGGAAGAACACGACGACGGCGAAAACGCCGAGCGTGCGCAGCTGCCGGCCCAGATAGGCGTTGGCGCCTTCCTGGACCGCCTCCGCGATCTTCTTCATGCTGTCCGTGCCCTCGCCCGCCGCGAGCACCTGGCGCACCAGGATTCCCGCGACCACGAGCGCGGCCAGCGCGACGGCCCCGATGACCGCCACGATGATCCGGTTGTCATCGGTGAGTACTGCGGCTGCGAAGGTTGTGGGGTGGCCCAACTGATGAGGGGTAGAAAGCCCCGCCATTCGTCCTCCTTGACGCTTGGGCTGAGCTCAAGATGTGGACGGATTGTAGGTACCGGAACCTGATCAAAACAGAGCCCGGTAAATGGAATCAGCCTTCACATGCTCCTCAGCAAATGATCGCCGGGCGTCCACGGGGCCCGAAAGTAGTAATGCCTCAAAAGCATTGACGCTTGATCCATTATCGGGCTATTGATCGTGAATGAATTCACGATATCGCTGCATCCCTACTGTAAGCCCGGGCGACGACATGCCGACACGCCGAAGGGCCCTACCGGAGTAGGGCCCTTCGGGACAGACGCTGTGTGCGGCCGGCTCAGGAAAACACCGCGGCCGGTGGTGTGGACGGCCAGGTCATCTTGATGGACCCGCCGTGCTCCCCGGCCGTGACCTCCACGTCGTCGACAAGGCCGCTGATGACCGCGAGGCCCATCTCGTCCTCCTCGGCCTCGGCCTCCTCCGGAGCGCCGGTGGCGCCCCCGGCGACGTGAGGTGCGTGCGGGGCCTCGTCGCCGACCTCGATGGAGAACTGTTTCTCCTCCTCGATCAGCATCACCTTGACCGGTGCCGAGATCCCGCCGTTCTGATGCAGCCCGACGGCACGGGTGCAGGCCTCGCCGACGGCGAGCCTGACCTCGTCGAGGACGGCCTCGTCCACTCCTGCCCTGCGCGCCACCGCTGCCGCCACCAACCGGGCGGTCCGGACGTGCTCGGGCAGCGCGCTGAAGCGGAGTTCGACGATGGCCATACGTCCCCCTCGGAGCTACGGGCGTGCTGTCGGGGGGCCGGGCCGCCGAAAAGCCCAGTCCCTCGCTGGTACTTCGTCGCCCCGGGCACCGGCCCGGGGCCGGTCGTCAGTCGGTGGCCGCCACCGCTTCCTCGACCGAGGTGTGAATCGGGAACACCTTGGTGAGGCCGGTGATACGGAAGATCTTCAGAATGCGCTCCTGGTTGCAGACCAGGCGCAGCGAGCCCTCATGGGCACGCACTCGCTTCAGGCCGCCGACCAGTACGCCGAGCCCGGTGGAGTCGAGGAAGTCCACGCCCTCCATGTCGACGACGAGGTGGAAATTCCCGTCGTTCACCAGCTCGACCAACTGCTCGCGCAGCTTGGGCGCGGTATATACGTCGATTTCGCCACCGACCTCGACGACCGTACGATCGCCGACGGTACGGGTCGACAGGGACAGGTCCACGGATCCTCCAGCACCTTGCTATCGAGCGGTCGCCCCTTGGGCACCTCGGCTTGAAGCCCCCAGGACGGTTCGCCAGCCGCGATGGCATTCAATCACTTACCGGCAGGCGTGCACGACGCCTTGGCTCCATTGTCCGTCACGCCGGTGACACACTCGGTGCCGATGGCCGAGAATCACCGATCCGATCGATCCCCGACGAACACCGCGTCCCGCCTGGCGCCGGACGCGGTCCTGCACCGGCTCGCCTCGGGGCCGAGCCGGGCTGCGCGCATCACTCATACGGAGCACTTGCCCCCGCGGGCGGGTCGCCATGCCGTTTGGCCTGACCGTATTCGTTCGGAGGTCGTCGCCGCGGTGCAGGCGTGCGGCATCGAGCATCCCTGGGCCCATCAGGCGCGCGCCGCCGAGCACGCCCTCGACGGCGACTCGGTCGTCGTCGCCACGGGCACGGCGTCCGGCAAGTCCCTGGCGTACGTCGTGCCCGTGCTGTCCACCCTGCTGGACGGCTCCGAGGCCGCGAACGGGCGTGGCGCGACCGCCCTCTACCTGGCTCCCACCAAGGCCCTGGCCGCCGACCAGTGCCGCGCGGTCCGGGAACTCGCGCGGCCGCTGGGCAAGGCCGTACGCCCGGCGGTGTACGACGGCGACACCCCGCCCGAGGAGCGCGAGTGGATCCGCCAGTACGGCAACTACGTCCTCACCAACCCCGACATGCTGCACCGCGGGATCCTGCCCTCCCACCCGCGCTGGTCCTCCTTCCTGCGTGCCCTGAAGTACGTCGTCATCGACGAGTGCCACACCTACCGGGGCGTCTTCGGCTCCCACGTCGCCCAGGTGCTGCGCCGTCTGCGCCGCCTGTGCGCGCGCTACGGCGCCTCGCCGGTCTTCCTGCTGGCCTCGGCGACCGCCGCCGAACCCTCGGTGGCCGCCCGCCGGCTGACCGGCGTACCGGTGGTCGAGGTCGCCGACGACGCCTCACCCCGCGGCGAACTCGTGTTCGCCCTCTGGGAGCCCCCGCTCACCGAACTCCAGGGCGAGAAGGGCGCACCCGTCCGACGCACCGCCACCGCGGAGACCGCCGACCTGCTCACCGACCTGACCCTCCAGGGCGTCCGCTCGGTCGCCTTCGTACGCTCCCGGCGCGGCGCCGAACTGATCTCGGTGATCGCCCAGGAACGGCTCGCTGAGATCGACCGGTCGCTGGCCCGGCGTGTCGCGGCGTACCGCGGCGGCTACCTCCCCGAGGAACGCCGCGCCCTGGAACGCGCCCTGCACTCCGGCGAACTCCTCGGACTCGCGGCGACGACCGCCCTGGAGCTGGGCGTCGACGTGTCCGGCCTGGACGCGGTGGTGATCGCCGGCTACCCGGGGACCCGCGCGTCCCTGTGGCAGCAGGCCGGCCGGGCGGGCCGCGCCGGACAGGGAGCCCTGGCGGTGCTGGTCGCTCGCGACGACCCGCTGGACACCTTCCTCGTCCACCACCCCGAGGCCCTGTTCGACCAACCGGTCGAATCCACCGTCCTCGACCCGGACAACCCGTACGTCCTCGCCCCCCACCTGTGCGCGGCCGCCGCCGAGCTGCCGCTCACCGACGAGGACGTCGAGCTGTTCGGCCCCGCCTGCGCGGAGCTGCTGCCGCAGCTGGAGGCCGCGAAGCTGCTGCGCCGCCGGGCCAGGGCCTGGCACTGGACCCGCCGGGAGCGGGCCGCCGACCTGACCGACATCCGCGGCGAGGGCGGACGCCCGGTGCAGATCGTCGAGGCGGGCACCGGACGGCTGCTCGGCACGGTGGACGCGGGCGCCGCCCACACGGCGGTCCACGAGGGCGCGGTACATCTGCACCAGGGCCGCACCTATCTGGTGCGCTCCCTCGACCTGGAGGACTCGGTCGCCCTGGTCGAGGAGGCGAACCCGCCCTACACGACGGTCGCCCGCGACACCACGTCCATCTCCGTCCTGGAGACGGACGTCGAGGTCCCGTGGGGCGACGGCCGCCTGTGCTACGGCTCCGTCGAGGTCACCAACCAGGTGGTCTCCTTCCTGCGCCGCCGGGTCATCACCGGTGAAGTGCTGGGCGAGACGAAACTCGATCTCCCTCCTCGTACGCTGCGCACGCGCGCGGTGTGGTGGACGGTCACCGAGGACCAGCTCGACGAGGCCCGGATCAACCCGGAGATCCTCGGCGGCGCCCTGCACGCCGCCGAGCACGCGTCGATCGGCATGCTGCCCCTGTTCGCGACCTGCGACCGCTGGGACATCGGCGGCGTCTCCGTCCCGCTGCACCCGGACACGCTCCTGCCGACGGTCTTCGTCTACGACGGCCACCCGGGCGGCGCGGGCTTCGCGGAGCGCGCCTTCCACACCGCCCGCGCCTGGCTCACCGCCACCCTCGAAGCCATCGCCTCCTGCGAGTGCGAGGCGGGCTGTCCCTCCTGCATCCAGTCCCCCAAGTGCGGCAACGGCAACGAACCACTGCACAAGAGGGGCGCGGTACGCCTGCTGACGGTGCTGCTCAAGGGGGCGCCCGACGCGGCGGAGGGGGAACGGGGCCCGGAGGTGGAGGGGGAGGCCTAGCACCCTCGGGTGCGGAGAGCCGGAACCGGCTCCCCGCAGGAGGCGTTCCCGCTTCCTGCGGAACGGGGCCCGCCGGTCCCGCCCGTGCTCTCACCTCCGCGGTGAACGGTCCCCGCTCCGAGACCGCGGTCACGTCCGAGGTGTCGCCGACGATCGCGCACCGGACCAGCCGGGTGCCCTGGGCGCCTGCCACCTGCTCGGCCCGGGCACAGGCGGCCGCGGTGCCCTCCGCCCAGTGGTCGGCGGCGGCCAGCGCCGCGAGGTCGGCCGCCCCCGCGGCACGATGCCGGGTCACCACGGCCTGCCCCAGGGCCAGTGCGACGCCGAACACCGCACAGAGCACGGCGATCGCCCCGACGCTCCAGACGGTGGCCGAGCCACGATCCGAGTTCGGGTCCGAGCCACGGTCCGTGAGTGGGTTCGAGAGGCGTCTCGAGAGGCGTTTCCAGAGGTCGCTCCTCATGGAGCGGTACCCGCTCGAACGACGCATCACGACGTGGCTCCTCTCGTCGCTCGCGCCCCCTGCGCCGGCTCCGCTCCCACGGTCTCCTCGGACTCCGCCACTGCCTCCTCCCTCAGGCGGAACGGCAGCACGCCCATCCCGGGCGGATCCGCCACGACCACCACACGGACCTCTCCTCCCTTCCGGGCCACCGAGACGCTCGCGCCGTGCGGCGCCACCTCGCGGGCCACCTCGGTGACCGCGCCGTCCGGGTCCTGGCGGGCGGCGGCGCGGGCGCCCGCCCGAGCCGCGTCCACGCACTGGATCTGCGCGAGCACCACCAGCAGCCCCCACACCAGCGCCGTCACGACCAGCACCAGCACGGGCAGCGCCATGGCCGCCTCCGCCGTCACGAACCCCCGGTCGCGGTCCCTTTCACATCCGCGCACTGAGGGCCCGCTTCACGATGGCCTGCAGTTCCGACTTGACCTGCCCGCTCGTGACCACCTCGTACAGCAGGACGGCGAACGCCACCGCCGCGATGATCCCCATCGCGTACTCGGACGTGACCATCCCGGCATCCACGCGCACCAGGGCACGCGCCCGCACCACCAGGGCACGCATCCGCGCCCGTACCTTCCCGTCCATCTCAACCCCCGTGAGGTCTCGCACTGTTGCTTGTTCGTCGTTCGAAAACCGCTCCTGTGCGGTGCCGTTCGGCTCCCGCTCCTCACTCGGTCAGCCACCACCTCCTCGCAGCACCCCGCCCGCGAGACCGATCACCACGGGCAGCACCCCGACCGAGACGAAGGCGGGCAGGAAGCACAGCCCCACCGGCGCGGTGACCAGGACGGCGGCCCGGCGGGCCCGGGCCGTGGCGGCGCGCCCCCGGTCGGCGCGGGTGTCGGCCGCCAGCCGTGCGGCCGGTGCCGCCGCGGGGAGGCCGGACTCGCCGGCCCGCTCCAGCAGGCGGGCCAGGGCCGCGGCGCCCGGTATCGCGGCGAGCCCGCGCCACGCGCCGGCCGGTTCCCCGCCGAGCCGGACCTCGGCAGCTCCTCGCGCCAGCGCTGCCCCGACGGGGCCCGCCAGTGCCTCGCCCACCGCCTGGGCGGCGACCACCGGGCCGGCACCGGCCGCGATACAGGCCGCCAGCAGGTCTGCGGCCAGGGGGAGTTGGCGCGCCGCCTCGAACGCATCGAACGCCTCAGGATCGGCGTCCCCAGGACCCGCCGGCGCCCGTCGCCGATGCCACTGCCGGAGCCCGACCGCGGCCACCACCCCGACCACGACACCGGGGAGCCCGCCGACGAGCACCCACCCGGCG
Source organism: Streptomyces sp. NPDC014864 (assembly GCF_043081525.1). Classification (NCBI taxonomy): domain Bacteria; kingdom Bacillati; phylum Actinomycetota; class Actinomycetes; order Kitasatosporales; family Streptomycetaceae; genus Streptomyces; species Streptomyces sp. NPDC014864. The sequence goes on along the minus strand of NZ_JBIBWT010000004.1, from coordinate 317,777 downwards.
CCCACGACGCCCACCGCGGGCAGCAGCCATCCCGGCACGGCGTCCCGGCCCCGCCACCACCGTCCGGCACGTAGGCCCTGCGGCGCCGCTCCCGCCTCCGGCTCCGCCTCCAGCAGTGAGGCCAGGCGTCGCCGCACCCTCCGTCCGCGGCGGACCGCCTCCGGCCACCGGACCAGCTGCCACAGGAGCAGCGCCACCCCGACGGCCGCCCCCAGCCTGTGGACGGCTTCCACATTCGTGTTCATGCCGCCTCCGCCCGGCGCACGATGCGCAGCGCCCACCACAGCCCCACGGCCTCGAAGGCCCCGCCCACGACCAGACAGCCCAGGCCCGCTCCGGTGTGCAGCAGCACCCGCAGGGGGTCGGCCCCCATGGCCGTACCGAGAAGGAGACCCAGGGCCGGCAGGCCGGCCAGCATGAGCGCCGTCGCCCGGGCTCCCGCCAACTGCGCTCGCAGGTCGGCCCGTTGGTCCCGCTCCGCCCGTAGCGCCTCCTCGAGCCGGCCCAGACCGGCCGCCAGGCCCGCGCCCCGGTCCACCGCCACCCGCCAGCAGGCCGCCAGACCCCGCAGCCCCTCGGCGCCCGGCTGCCGTGCGGCCACGGCGAGCGCGCCCGGCACGTCACCGCCGAACCGCGCCGCCGCCAGCACCGCCGCCTGGCCCTCCCCGAGCCCGCCCGAGTCCCGGGCGGCGCACAACAGCGCCTCGCTCGGCTGCCGTCCGGCCCGCACCTCCCCGGCGAGCGTCCCGCACAGCGCGATCACCGCGTCCGCCCGTCGCTCCCGTGCCCGGTGGGCGGCCCGGGCGAGCCGGGTCCGGCGCAGCAGCGGAACCCCGGCCGCCCCCGCGGCGACCGGCAGCACCGAGGCGCCCATGACCGCCAGCACCAGCCCGGCGGCCAGCGCCCACCACTCACCCCGTAACCGGCCGCGGATCCGTCGGAGTTCGCCGAGGACCCGGTCCCAGGACGGCGGACCCGTGGCCACCGCCCCGCCACCGGACAGCAGCAGCCGCGCCCGTCGTGCCCCGGAGTGCCGCCCAACCGTCAGCCACAAGGCGGCCCCGGCGCACGCCGTCGCCGCGCCCAGACACACCTGGCCCAAGGGCGTCCCACCCATGCCGCTCACCACTCCCTCTCCGGGTGGAGCAGTTGTCGCAGCCGCTCCCACCCCCGTTCCTCCACGAAGGACTCCGCGCCCCAGCGCAGCGCCGGAACTGTGCGGACCAGCCCCGACACATCCCGCTCCAGCACCCGCACCTCGGCGATCCGCCGCCGCCCGGAGCGGTCGCGGGCGAGGTGCAGCACCACGGCCAGCGCGGCCGCCAACTGGCTGTGCAAGGCGGCCCGGTCCAGCCCGGCCGCCGTACCCAGCGCCTCCAGGCGGGCCGGGACGTCCGCGGCCGCGTTGGCGTGCACCGTGCCGCAGCCGCCTTCGTGGCCGGTGTTCAGCGCGGCCAGCAGGTGAACGACCTCGGCCCCGCGCACCTCGCCCACGACCAGCCGGTCCGGCCGCATCCGCAGCGCCTGCCGCACCAGGTCCTCGAGCGTGACGAGGCCCGCTCCCTCCTGGTTGGCGGGTCTGCTCTCCAGCCGGACCACGTGCGGATGGTCGGGCCGCAGCTCCGCCGAGTCCTCGGCGAGCACGATCCGCTCGCCCGGTCCGACCAGACCCAGCAGGGCGCTCAGCAACGTGGTCTTCCCGCTGCCCGTCCCCCCGCTGATGAGGAAGGACAGGCGCGCCTCCACCAGGGCCCGCAGCACCCTGTCCCCGCCCGGCGGCACCGTGCCGGCAGTCACCAGTTCGTCGAGCGTGAACGCGCGCGGCCGGACGACGCGCAGCGACAGGCAGGTGCAGCCGACGGCGACCGGGGGCAGCACCGCGTGCAGGCGTGTGCCGTCGGGCAGGCGGGCGTCGACCCACGGACGGGCGTCGTCCAGCCGCCGTCCCGCCACGGCGGCCAGGCGCTGCGCCAGGCGTCGTACGGCCGGGGCGTCGGGGAAGGCGACTGCGGCCCGCTCCAGGCCGCCACCGCGGTCCACCCACACCCGGTCCGGGGCCGACACCAGGACGTCGGTCACGGTCGGGTCGGCGAGCAGCGGCTCCAGCGGACCGCTTCCGATGAGCTCGGAGCGCAGCTGCTCGGCCGCCCCGAGCACCTCCGCGTCCCCGAGTACCCGCCCCTGCTCCCGCAGCGCCTGCGCCACCCGCGCGGGCGTCGGCTCGGCCCCGCTCTCGGCGAGCCACTGCCGTACGCCGTCCAGCAACTCCGCGGAGGACCCCGGGCCGGCGCCCCACCCCGTGGCGCCTCTCCCGGGCCCCCTCATGGCCCACCCGCTCACAGGCGCCGCGCTTACAGCGACACCGCTCATGGCCGCCCCGCTCCCAGCCGTACGGCTCATGGCCATCCCCTTCTCGGCCGACCCGCTTACGGCCGACCCGCTCACGGCCGCCGCGTTCATCGCCGCCCTGCTCACGCCCGGCGCGTTCTCCGCCGACTTGCCCGCGGCCGACGCACTCGCGGCCGACGCAAACGCAGCCGTCGTATCCATGGCCGACGTAGGCGTGGACACCCGTCTCATGGCCGCCTCCCGCGTCAGCCCTCGCTCAGTCACCACCCTCATGGCTCCTCCCGCATGCGCCGCCGCTCGGTCGTCGCCCTCATACCGCCTCCCACACCCGCCACCGCCCGGCCACCGCCCTCATGCCGCCTCCCACGCCCGCCGTCGCCCGCTCGCCGTCCTCATGCGGCACCCGCTTCGATCAGGGCCCGCTCCCAGAAAGCCGTGCAGAAGCGGGCCAGGGGTCCGCGCGCGGTCGCGCCCGGTGGTGTCCTGCGCTCTCCGGGCCGCAGCAGCGCGGACTCCACCGGGACCTCGCCGGCCAGCGGCAGCCCGAGCAGCCGGGCCACCTCACGGTCGTCCAGCCCCGGTGCGTAAGGGCCCCGGACTGCCACGCGCACGTCCCGCAGGACCATGCCGACCGCGGAGGCCACCCGCGCGGCGGCCGCCACGGCACGCAGTTCGGCGGGGACCACGAGCAGGCCCACATCGAGCTGGGCAAGGGCCTCGGCGACGCCTTCGTCGACGCGGCGGGGCAGGTCGACCACCACGGCGCCGCCGCGCCGCCGGGCGGCGGCCAGCACCGCCCGGACGGCCTGGGGCGGGATGGCGACGCAGTCGCCGCGGTCCCAGCTGAGCACGCGCAGCGCGTGCAGTTCGGGCAGTGACTCCTCCAGGGCGCCGCCGCCGACCCTGCCGCGCGAGGCGGCGAACGCCGGCCAGCGCAGCCCCTCGGCCGTCTCCCCTCCCAGGAGCACGTCGAGACCGCCGCCCAGCGGATCGGCGTCCACGAGCAGGGTGCGCAGGCCCTCCCGTGCGGAGGTGACGGCGAGCGCGCAGGCCAGCGTGGACGCCCCGGCTCCGCCGCGGCCGCCGACGACGCCGACGGTGAGCGCGGGCCGGCCGACTCCCTCGGCGACGTCGGCGATGCGGTCGACGAGCCACTGCTCGCCGTCGGGCAGCACCAGCACGTGGTCGGCGCCGATCTCGACGGCGCGCCGCCAGACCCCGGAGTCGTCCTGGTCGCGGCCGACCAGCACCACTCCGCTTCTGCGGGCAGCCCCGCGCACCCGCCGCGCGGCGTCGTCTCCGACCAGCACCAGCGGCGCGGCCTCCCAGACGCCCCCGCGCGCGGGCACCCCGTGGTGGACCTCGGGCGTGGCGCCCGCCGCCGCGCACAGGCGCAGCAGGTCGTCCAGGAGCTCGGCGTCCTCAGTGACGATCAGCGGTCTGCCCTGCCGCCCTCCGGCGGCGGACGGCGGATCGTGTGTGACGGTTCCGGTCACCGGTTCTTCCCCCTTCGCTGCGTCTGTCGCACGGCCCCCGTGGCCCCGCGAATCCCCACCATGTGAAGAACCGGCAACCGGCCTTCATATGGACGGCCGATACGAACCGGCCAAACGCGCCCGACTAACCGGAACCGGCCATGAACTCGCCGCGAGCGGTACGCGCCGGAATCACGATGCAGCGATCCGGGAAATCATGTGGATCTTGGTCGATAACTGTGGACAACTCGGCTGTTGTGAATATTGCCGTCACCCAAACCGGTGAGGCGCGCGCCGGTTCCCGCACGACTTCCGCAGCGCATCGCACCGACTACGCACAGTCACGGATCGCCGATGTGTTGACGCGGGCCCGGCGTCCCGGCACGGGCCGTACGGCGACCGTGCGGAGAAGGCGGGAAAGGGAAGAAAAGTGCCCGGACATGCGACGACCCCCGCCGGGGGGGAGAGCGGGGGTCGTCTCCACGGCCGACTCGGGGGGGAGGAGTCGGACCGGGTTAGCACGGTCGCGAACGATCCGTGACTTCCATGGTGTACCCGAGAGCCCTCTCAGGCAAACCCACGCGCCCACCTTACGCCGAATGGGCTGCCCCTATGCTCAGGGTCGTGGAAAACCACTCCTTGCCTCGCGCAGCGGCCTTCTTCGATCTGGACAAGACGGTCATTGCCAAGTCGAGCGCGCTCACGTTCAGCAAGTCGTTCTACCAAGGCGGCCTGATCAACCGCAGGGCCGTCTTGCGCACCGCCTATGCCCAGTTCGTCTTCCTCGCCGGCGGCGCCGACCACGACCAGATGGAGCGGATGCGCGCGTACCTGTCCGCGCTGTGCCGCGGCTGGAACGTGCAGCAGGTCAAGGACCTCGTCGCCGAGACGCTGCACGAGCTGATCGACCCGATCATCTACGACGAGGCCGCGTCCCTCGTCGAGAAGCACCACACCGCCGGACGTGACGTCGTCATCGTGTCCACGTCGGGTGCCGAGGTGGTCGAGCCGATCGGCGAACTGCTCGGCGCGGACCGGGTGGTGGCCACCCGGATGGTGGTGGGCGAGGACGGCTGCTTCACCGGCGAGGTGGAGTACTACGCGTACGGCCCGACGAAGGCGGAGGCGATCCGGGAACTGGCCGAGTCGGAGGGCTACGACCTCTCCCGCTGCTACGCCTACAGCGACTCGGTGACCGACCTGCCGATGCTGGAGGCGGTCGGCCATCCGCACGCGGTCAACCCGGACCGCGCGCTGCGCCGGGAGGCACTCGCACGCGAGTGGGCGATTCTGGACTTCAACCGACCTGTCCGGCTCAAGCAGCGGGTGCCCACGTTCTCCGTACCCCCGCGTCCGGCCCTGGTCGCGGCGGCCGCGATAGGGGCGGCGGCGGCCACCGCGGGGCTCGTCTGGTACGCGAGCCGGCGGCGGGCCTTGCCGGCCTGACGACCTGACGGGCCGACATGTGCGCCGGGGCCGCCCCTGTTCGGTGCCCCGGCGCCCGTTTCCGGCGCTTTTGCGGTCGAAAGTAAAGAAGTGCAGGTAGGGGTTCCGCTTACTCCCCGCCTGCAGTACAAAGGACACAACGGCCCGCGAGACCGAAGGACATCCGCGAGGATCACCTTTTCAACGCATTTGGCCCCACGGACCGAGCATGGCCACGGAGCACCCACGCGACGTCGACCCGTCGATTACGGGCCAGCCGCACCAGGTGACGGGCAAAGATCCCGACCTGATGGGCGATATATCGAGGACGCTTGGTAACTCGGTGGACATGCCAGCGGCGGTACGAGTCCTCGTACCGCCGCAACCCTTGTCAGGGCCTCGTACCGCCACAACCCTTGTCAGGCCGCCCCGCGCTGCAGCGCCTCGCACACCGCCGTCGACTCGCGCGCTCCCAGCCCGACCGACCTGCCGCAGTGGGCGATCCAGGCGGCCATGCCCTCCGGAGTGCCGGAGACGTAGCCGTCGAGGGCCGCCAGGTAGGCCGCGCGGCCCTGCTCGGCGTGGCCCACCTCGGCCGGACAGACCGACTTGGGGTCCAGACCGCTGCCGATCAGGACGATGCGCTCGGCCGCCCGCGCGACCAGGCCGTTGTGGGAGACGAAGGGGCGCAGCGCGAGGATCTCGCCGTGCACGACGGCCGCCGTGACCAGCGCGGGAGCGGAGCCACCCGCGATGATCAGCTCCGACAGCCCCTCCAGACGGCCGGAGACCTCGGCCGCGCTCGGCAGCGGCAGCTCGATCAGCGGCTCGTCGACGCCTTCGCCCTCCTGGCGCGGCCGCCCGACCGTGCCGTCGTCGCTCGCGGCGGCCACCAGGTGGAGCCGGGCCAGCACGCGGAGCGGGGACTGCCGCCAGATGGACAGCAGTTGGCCCGCCTCCGCCGTGAGCCGCAGCGCCGCACCCATCACACGGGCCTCGCCGTCGCCACTGAAGTCGGTGCGTCGGCGCACCTCCTCCAGGGCCCAGTCGGCACCGGACAGCGCCGCGGAGCCCCGGGCGCCGCGGAGCGCCGCCTCGGAGGTGATCTCATTGCTCCGGCGCCGCATGATCCGGTGTCCGTAGACCCGGTCCACGGCCTTGCGCACGGACTCCACGGACTCGGCCACGCCGGGCAGCGAGCCCAGGGCCGCAAGAGGATCCTCCCGGCCCGAGCCCGTGCGAGAGCTTGGGGGCGGATCGGCGTTCGCGCCTGTCGTACTCATGAGTACGACCCTACGCACCCCGGCGCCCCACCCCACGAAGGAGTGGTCTTCTTCACGCACACCTGCCACTCAAAGTGACCGGCGACTACGCTTCGTGAACATGAAAATTGCTTTCGTCGGGAAGGGCGGCAGCGGCAAGACCACGCTGTCCTCCTTGTTCATCCGCCATCTGGCAGCCGCCGGCGCGCCCGTCGTCGCGGTCGACGCCGACATCAACCAGCACCTCGGGGCCGCACTCGGTCTGGAGGAGGCCGAGTCGGCCGCGCTGCCCGCGATGGGCGACCGGCTGCCGCTGATCAAGGACTACCTGCGCGGCACCAACCCGCGCATCGCCTCCGCCGACACGATGATCAAGACCACGCCGCCCGGCGAGGGGTCGCGGCTGCTCCGCGTGCGCGAGGACAACCCCCTCTACGACGCCTGTGCTCGGCCGGTGGAACTCGACGGCGGGGCCGTCCGTTTGATGGTCACGGGCCCCTTCACGGACGCCGACCTGGGGGTCGCCTGCTACCACTCCAAGACCGGAGCGGTGGAGCTGTTCCTGAATCACCTGGTGGACAGCCGCGACGAGTACGTCGTGGTCGACATGACGGCGGGTTCGGACAGCTTCGCCTCCGGCATGTTCACCCGCTTCGACATCACGTTCCTCGTCGCGGAGCCGACCCGGAAGGGGGTCTCCGTCTACCGCCAGTACAAGGAGTACGCCCGCGACTTCGGCGTCGTCCTGCAGGTCGTCGGCAACAAGGTGCAGGGCCGGGACGACCTCGACTTCCTCCGATCCGAGGTCGGTGACGACCTGCTGGTGACCGTCGGGCACTCGAACTGGGTGCGCGCCATGGAGAAGGGCCGGCCGCCCCGGTTCCCCTTCCTGGAGGACACCAACCGCCGGGCCCTGCGCACGCTCCAGGTCGCCGCGGACGCCACCTACGAGCTGCGCGACTGGGAGCGCTACACCCGCCAGATGGCGCACTTCCACCTGAAGAACGCCCACTCGTGGGGCAACGAGCGCACCGGGACCGACCTGGCCGCGCAGATCGACCCCGGATTCGTCCTCGGCGAAGGCGTCACCGCCCCCGCGTGACGGGCTACGGCCTCGGCGCCCCGGGCACGCCCCTGGGTGCCGGGGCGGGGTGGCCGGACAGGAAGGACGCCCAGCCCTGCTGCGGGGCCTCGCCGACCCCCAGGCCGCGCAGTTTGGCGAGGGTCTGCGGGTCCTGGGCGTCCAGCCAGTCGGCCAGTTGCCGGAAGGAGACACAGCGCACGTCGGGCTTGTTGCACACCTGCTCCACCACCTCGTCGATGGCGCGCATGTAGGTGCCACCGTTCCAGGACTCGAAGTGGTTGCCGATGACGAGGGGCGCGCGGTTGCCGTCGTAGGCCCGGTAGAAGCCCTTGAGCAGGCCGTCGCGCATCTGGTCGCCCCAGTAGTCGAACTTGTCCGGGTCGCCCTGCGTCAGGGTGCCGGACTGGTTGACCATGAAGTTGTAGTCCATGGTGAGCTGCTCGTAGGTGTGGCCGGGGAAGGGCACGAGCTGCATCGACAGGTCCCACAGACCGTACTTCTTCCTCGGCCACACCTGGTTGTTGACGCCGCTGGTGTCGTAGCGGAAGCCCAGGTCCCGGGCCGCCTTCATGAAGTTCTTCTGGCCCTCGAGGCAAGGGGTGCGGGCGCCGACGAGTTCCTTGTCGTAGTCGAACGGCAGCGGCGCGGCGTCCCGCAGGCCGGTGTTGGTCTTCCAGGTCTTCACGAACTCCTTCGCCTGGGCGATCTCGCTCTTCCACTCCTCGACCGACCACTGGCCGACGCCACCGTTCTCACCGCAGAAGTGGCCGTTGAAGTGGGTGCCGATCTCGTTGCCCTCCAGCCACGCCAGGCGGAGTTGCTTGACGGTGTCGGTGATGCCCTTCTCGTCGTTGAAGCCGATCTCCGAGCTGCCGGGCTCGTGCTGCGGGGGGCGGTACAGATCCCGCCTGTCCTTCGGGAGCAGGTACACCCCGCTGAGGAAGTACGTCATCGTCGCGTTGTTGGCCTTGGCCACCTTGCGGAAGTGGGAGAACAGCTTCTGGCGGTCCTCCCCCGCGCCGTCCCAGGAGAAAACGACGAACTGCGGTGGCTTCCGACCGGGTTCGAGCCGCTCCGGTCTGGGCAGGTGCGGCTGGGCACCGGTGTACGCGGTGGAGCCGTCGCCGATGAGACGGACGACGCTTCCGGGCGCGGGCGCACCCAGCGGGCCGTGCGCCCCCTGTCCGGAGACATCGGTGTCGCCCGCACAACCCGCGAGCGAAGAGGCACAGGCCGCGGCGACCACGGCGCCCGCGGCGATCCTCTGGGTGGCGGCCATGTTCCGCCCACCTTCTTCCTTCTCTCGTCCAACGCCGAGACGGCGTGTGCTGGTCCTGTGCCGGACGCGCCGGACGCGCCGGCAGCGCCGTCAAGGTCGCACGAGGGCGAGGAGGAATTAGTACGACAAGCCGATAAAAAGACCGCTTCACTCATCGGAGTGAAGTGGTGCACCATTTGCACCGAATGTTCATGCATGACCTTTACGTTGAATTACGATTGCTTTACCGATCGTTGATTCAGTTGCTCCAGTTGATCCATCCCGCCGCTGCACGCCGTGACCCACGGCCGCGACCCGACCCCCGCCCCGTGCGGGGACCACCAGTTCCGCGACCGCGCCGCCCGGAGGAGACGGGAACATGTCAGCCTGCGCCCCCACCCACGCCGCCGACCCTGCTCGGCCCCAGCGCACCCACCAACCCCACAGCCCGCCACCGCGCCCGCGCCGCTTCCGCATCGCGGGCGCCGACATCTCCGCCTCGATCGCGGTCTTCCTGATCGCCCTGCCCCTGTCCCTCGGCATCGCCCTCGCCACCGGCGCCCCGCTCCAGGCCGGCCTCGTCGCCGCGGCCGTGGGCGGCCTCGTCACCGGACGCCTGGGCGGCTCCCCCCTCCAGGTCAGCGGCCCCGCGGCCGGACTCACGGTCGTCACCGCCGACCTGATCCACCACTACGGATGGCGCGCGACCTGCGGGATCACCGTGCTCGCCGGCCTCGCCCAACTCGGCCTGGGCTGCCTGCGGGTGGCCCGCGGCGCGCTCGCCGTCAGCCCCGCCGTCGTGCACGGAATGCTCGCCGGCATCGGCGTGACCATCGCCGTCGCGCAGCTGCACATCGTCCTCGGCGGCAGCCCCCAGAGCTCCGTGATCGACAACCTCCGTGCGCTGCCCGCCCAGTTGGCCGGACTGCAACCGGCCGCGGTGTCGGTGAGCGTGCTGACGCTGACCCTCCTGCTGCTCTGGCCGAGACTTCCCGGGCGGGCCGGTGACCTCCTGCGCAAGGTGCCGGCCGCACTCGTCGCGGTCGCCGGGGCCACGGCGGCCGCCTCCCTCGCCGGGCTCAGCCTGGCCCGGGTGGACCTGCCCTCGTGGAGCAGTCACGCCCTGGCCGGCCTGCCCGAGGGGCCGGTGGCCGGCGTCGTCGCCGCCGTGCTCGCCACCACGCTGGTGTGCAGCGTGCAGTCGCTGCTCGGTGCCGTGGCCGTGGACAAGCTGGCCGCCGGCCGCCCCGCGCCCACCGTCCGGGTCCCGCGGTCAGACCTGGACCGGGAGCTGCTCGGACAGGGCGCGGCCAACGTCGTCTCCGGCGCGCTCGGCGGGCTTCCGGTCGCCGGGGTGGCGGTGCGCAGTTCGGCCAATGTGCGCGCGGGCGCCGTCAGCCGGAACTCCACGATGCTGCACGGCGTTCTCGTAGTGGTCGCCGCGCTGCTGATGGTCCCGATCCTGGAGCTCATCCCGCTCGCCTCGCTCGCCGCCCTGGTGATGGCCGTCGGCATCCAGATGGTGTCCCTGCACCACATCCGCACGGTGACCCGCCACCGGGAGGTGCTGGTGTACGCCGTCACCACCCTCGGCGTGGTGGCCTTCGGTGTTCTGGAGGGCGTGGTCCTCGGGGTCGCCGTGGCCGTCGCCGTCGCCCTGCACCGCCTCACCCGCACCCGTATCACGCACGACGAGAAGGAGGGAGTCCATCGCGTCCACGTACGAGGGCAGTTGACGTTCCTCGCGGTGCCGCGGCTCAGCCGCGCCCTGCACCTCGTACCCCATGGGGCCGACGCGGTCGTCGAACTGGACGGCTCGTTCATGGACCACGCGGCGTACGAGTCACTGCAGGACTGGCAGCGGACGCACACCGCGCAGGGCGGCTCCGTGGACATCACCGGACGCCGGGCCGGAATCGGCCTCGCCGAGCCCGCCGACACCACCGGATGCCGTTGCCGGCCCTGGACGCCCTGGCGCAACCACCAGTGCCGGGAGACACCCCGGGCATCGGCGGCGGACACCCGCGCGCAGACCGGCCACCGGGCCGTCGGGCCCGCTCCGAGCAGACAGCAACTGGCGCGTGGCATCAGCGCGTTCCACACCAACACCGCACCGCTCGTGCGGGGGGAGCTGGCGCGGCTGGCGCGGGAGGGGCAGCAGCCGTCCCATCTGTTCCTCACCTGCGCCGACTCGCGGCTGGTCACCTCGATGATCACCTCCAGTGGTCCGGGCGACCTCTTCGTCGTGCGCAACGTGGGCAATCTCGTCCCACCGCCCGGCGAGGACGGCGGGGACGATTCGGTGGCCGCCGCCATCGAGTACGCGGTGGACGTGCTCGGGGTCCGTTCCATCACGGTGTGCGGGCACTCCGGGTGCGGTGCGATGCAGGCCCTGCTCAACTCCGCTCCCGGCCCGGCGATGGAGCCCCGTGACACACAGGCACAGGGCAATCGCGCACGAGAGGCCGGGGTGCACGGCGCCCCCGCGCGGGACGCCGGCCCCCCGGCCCCTGACGCACGGGAGTCCGGGACGCCCCTGGAGCGGTGGCTGCGGCACGGGCTGCCCAGCCTGGAGCGCATGGCCGACGCCGGACTCGCCCGGCCGCGGCTGTCGGGGCGGGGGCCCGCCGACGCGGTGGAGGAGCTGTGCCTGACGAACGTCGTGCAGCAGTTGGAGCACCTGCGCCACCACGACTCGGTGGGCCGGGCCCTGCGGGAGGGCGCCCTGGAGCTGCACGGCATGTACTTCCACGTGGGTGAGGCCCAGGCCTACCTGCTGGCGGGGGAGGCGGGGGACGAGGTGTTCACCGGCGTGGAGGCGCCCGAGGACCTGCCCAGTCCGGCGTGAGCCGTCACCCGGCGGCGGGCGCCCGCGCGCGAGGCCCGGCGAAGGCCGCCGGAGCGCGGCGCGGGCCCGCCGTGGGTGACCCGCCCGTCGAGCGCCGCGCCGAACTGGATCATTGTGGATCGTGCTGAACTTGTGCGGCCTCCGATCCGTGGGAACGGATGAAACCGGCCGTCCAGGACGACGCGCGCGCCGCTCGGGGCCACTCTCGTGCCCCCGAGCGGCCGTGCAAATCTTCCGCAAAGAGGTCTAAACCAATGTTCAGGCGACCCTTGTCATCGGACCCCCTGGTCTGATGAGCTGTGGCCTGGGACACAACGGACACCCTGGGAAAGGGAGATGTCGTGAGCAACGAAAGCCTGGCCAACCTTCTGAAGGAGGAGCGACGCTTCGCGCCGCCGGCTGACCTGGCCGCGGGCGCCAACGTCACGGCGGAGGCGTACGAACAGGCCAAGGCTGACAGGCTCGGCTTCTGGGCCGAGCAGGCCCGGCGGCTGACCTGGGCCGAGGAGCCGACCGAGACGCTCGACTGGTCGAACCCGCCGTTCGCCAAGTGGTTCAAGGACGGCACGCTCAACGTGGCGTACAACTGCGTGGACCGGCACGTGGAGGCCGGGCACGGCGACCGGGTCGCGATCCACTTCGAGGGCGAGCCCGGCGACAGCCGCGCGATCACCTACGCCGAGCTCAAGGACGAGGTCTCCCGGGCCGCGAACGCGCTGCTGGAGCTGGGTGTCCGCAAGGGCGACCGGGTCGCGATCTACATGCCGATGATCGCGGAGACGGCCATCGCCATGCTGGCCTGCGCCCGGATCGGCGCCGCGCACTCCGTCGTCTTCGGCGGCTTCTCCGCGGACGCGCTGGCCACCCGCATCCAGGACGCCGACGCCCGCGTCGTGATCACGTCCGACGGCGGCTACCGGCGCGGCAAGCCGTCCGCGCTCAAGCCGGCCGTCGACGAGGCGGTCGAGCGCGTGGACAACGTGGAGCACGTGCTCGTGGTCCGCCGCACCGGCCAGGAGGTCGCCTGGACCGAGGGCCGGGACGTGTGGTGGCACGAGCTGGTGGGCCGGCAGTCGGCCGAGCACACCCCGGAGGCGTTCGAGGCGGAGCACCCGCTGTTCATCCTGTACACCTCGGGCACGACCGGGAAGCCGAAGGGCATCCTGCACACCTCCGGCGGCTACCTGACCCAGACGGCGTACACGCACTGGGCCGTCTTCGACCTCAAGCCGGAGACCGACGTCTACTGGTGCACCGCCGACGTCGGCTGGGTCACCGGCCACTCCTACATCGTCTACGGACCGCTGGCGAACGGCGCGACGCAGGTGATGTACGAGGGCACCCCCGACACCCCGCACCAGGGCCGCTTCTGGGAGATCGTGCAGAAGTACGGGGTGACGGTCCTGTACACGGCGCCGACCGCCATCCGCACGTTCATGAAGTGGGGCGACGACATCCCCGCGAAGTTCGACCTGTCCTCCCTGCGCGTGCTGGGCTCGGTCGGCGAGCCGATCAACCCCGAGGCGTGGATCTGGTACCGGAAGAACATCGGCGCGGAGCGCACCCCGGTCGTCGACACCTGGTGGCAGACGGAGACCGGCGCGATGATGATCTCGCCGCTGCCAGGCGTGACGGAGGCCAAGCCCGGCTCCGCACAGCGCCCGCTGCCCGGCATCTCCGCCACGGTCGTGGACGACGAGGCGAACGAGGTCCCGAAGGGCGGCGGTGGCTACCTCGTGCTCACCGAGCCGTGGCCGGCGATGCTGCGCACCATCTGGGGCGACGACCAGCGGTTCATCGACACCTACTGGTCGCGTTTCGAGGGCAAGTACTTCGCCGGTGACGGCGCCAAGAAGGACGACGACGGCGACATCTGGCTGCTCGGCCGCGTCGACGACGTGATGCTCGTGTCCGGGCACAACATCTCCACCACGGAGGTCGAGTCGGCCCTGGTGTCGCACCCCTCGGTCGCCGAGGCGGCCGTGGTGGGCGCCGTGGACGAGACGACCGGGCAGGCGATCGTCGCCTTCGTGATCCTGCGCGGCGCGGCCGCGGAGACGGAGGACCTGGTCGCCGAGCTGCGCAACCACGTCGGCAGCACGCTCGGCCCGATCGCCAAGCCGAAGCGGATCCTGCCGGTGGCGGAGCTGCCCAAGACGCGCTCCGGGAAGATCATGCGGCGACTGCTGCGCGACGTGGCGGAGAACCGGCAGCTCGGGGACGTCACGACGCTGACGGACTCGACGGTGATGGACCTCATCCAGACGAAGCTCCCGGCATCGCCGAGCGAGGACTGAGGACCGACGGCCTCACCCAGGGTGCCCCGGATCCGGGCCACCCTGGGCCCGCGGCCGGCCCGTGACTTCGTAAGGGGCCGGTAAACTGGTGACCTCAGGGTGTGCCGGGAAGTCTGGTCGGCGACGCCGTCGGTGATCCCGCACGACGGCGGCAAGCCGCATCGACCCGGAGGTCCCACCGTGGCCGCGCCCCGCACCACCAACACCGCCCGCAAGGTCCTCGGACGGCTCTCCTTGCCCGAGCGGACCTTCGTCGTGGACGCGCTGCGCACCGAGACCGTCGGTGGCGTGCTGCTCCTCCTCGCCGCGCTGGCCGCCCTGGCCTGGGCGAACATCCCCGCACTGCGCGCGAGCTACGAGAGCGTCGGCGACTTCCACTTCGGCCCCTCGGCCCTCGGCCTGCACCTCTCCGTCGCCCACTGGGCCGCCGACGGGCTGCTCGCGATCTTCTTCTTCGTCGCCGGCATCGAACTGAAACGCGAGCTCGTCGCGGGCGACCTGCGCGACCCCCGGGCCGCCGTCCTGCCGGTGGTCGCCGCGCTGTGCGGCATGGCCGTACCCGCCGTCGTGTACACCCTCACCAATGCCGCCGGGGGCGGATCGCTCGCGGGCTGGGCGGTGCCGACGGCGACCGACATCGCGTTCGCGCTCGCCGTCCTCGCGGTCATCGGCACCTCGCTGCCGAGCGCCCTGCGCGCGTTCCTGCTCACACTCGCCGTCGTCGACGACCTGTTCGCCATCCTGATCATCGCCGTCTTCTTCACCGACCACCTGAACTTCGCCGCGCTCGGCGGCGCGGCGGCCGGTCTGGCGGTCTTCTGGCTGCTGCTGCGGGCGGGCGTGCGCGGGTGGTACGTGTACGTCCCGCTCGCAATGGTCGTCTGGGCCCTGATGTACAACAGCGGCGTGCACGCCACCATCGCGGGCGTGGCGATGGGCCTGATGCTGCGCTGCACCACCCGCGACGGCGAGGAGCGCTCCCCCGGCGAGCGCATCGAGCACCTCGTCCGGCCCCTGTCCGCGGGCCTTGCCGTGCCGCTGTTCGCCCTGTTCAGCGCCGGTGTCTCGCTCTCCGGGAATGCGCTGTCGGACGTGTTCACCCGGCCCGAGACCCTCGGCGTGGTCCTCGGTCTCGTGGTCGGCAAGGCGGTCGGCATCTTCGGCGGCACCTGGTTCACCGCCCGCTTCACCCGGGCCTCGCTCAGCGACGACCTGGCCTGGGCGGACGTGTTCGCCGTCGCCGCCCTCGCCGGGATCGGCTTCACCGTCTCCCTGCTCATCGGCGAGCTGGCCTTCGAGGGCGACGCGGCGATGACCGAAGAGGTCAAGGCCGCCGTCCTGTGCGGCTCCCTCGTCGCGGCGACGCTGGCGACCGTCCTGCTGAAGGTGCGCAACGCCAAGTACCGCAGGCTGTGCGAGGCCGAGGAGCGCGACGACGACCTCGACGGCATCCCCGACGTCTACGAGGAGGACGACCCGGCGTACCACCTGCGCATGGCCGCCATCCACGAGCGGAAGGCCGCCGAGCACCGCCGGATCGCCGAGGAGAAGGCCGCCGAACGGGCACGGCGGCTTGCCGAAGTGCCGGGCGGGGCAGGCGAGGAGAACGACAGTCCGGCATGATCTGACGGGACGGTACAAAAGACGGGACCGTTCCCAGTCGGGCAGAAGTCAGGCAGCAGTCGAGCCGGACCGGACCCGGACGGAATTCCACCCAGTCACGAGAGGGAGACCGCGATGAGCGCACCCGACGGCAGCCCGGTCGGCGCCGAACGCAGCATCGGCCAGCTGTTCGCCTCGGCGACGACCGAATTGTCCGCGCTGGTGCACGACGAGATCGCGCTGGCCAAGGCCCAGCTGAAGCGGGACGTCAAGCGCGGCGCCACGAGCGGCGGCGCGTTCAGCGCGGCCGGCGTGCTGCTGCTGTTCTCCCTGCCGATGCTCAACTTCGCCCTCGCGTACGGCATTCGGACCTGGAGCGGCTGGAACCTCGCGGTCTGCTTCCTGCTGTCCTTCGCGGCCAACGTCCTCGTCGCCGGCGTCCTCGCGCTGATCGGCGTGGCCTTCGCCAAGAAGGCGAAGAGGAGCCAGGGCCCGCAGAAGGTCGCCACGTCGATGAAGGAGACGGCGCACGTCCTGCAGAAGGCCAAGCCGCACCCCCGCCCGGAGACCCCGGCCCTGGAGGACCGGGCGCCCCAGGCCATCGAGGCTGTGGCACGCTCGTCGTCATGACGGATCCCGCCACCCCTCCGGCGCAGCCCACCTCGGTCGTACGGCTCGACCTGCCCGGCGGCCGAAAGGTGACCCACCGGGACGTGGCCGCCAACGGCGCCCGCTTCCACATCGCCGAGCTCGGCGACGGCCCGCTGGTGCTGCTGCTGCACGGCTTCCCGCAGTTCTGGTGGACCTGGCGGCACCAGCTCGCCGCGCTGGCCGACGCGGGGTTCCGGGCCGTCGCCATGGACCTGCGGGGCGTGGGCGGCAGCGACCGCACGCCCCGCGGATACGATCCCGCCAACCTGGCGCTGGACATCACCGGCGTGATCCGCTCGCTCGGGGAGCCGGACGCCGCCCTGGTCGGCCACGACCTCGGCGGCTATCTGGCGTGGACGGCGGCCGCGATGCGCCCGAAGCTCGTACGGCGGCTCGCGGTCTCCTCGATGCCTCACCCCCGGCGCTGGCGCTCGGCGATGGTCTCTGACCCGCGGCAGAGCGCCGCGAGCTCCTACATCTGGGGCTTCCAGCGGCCGTGGATCCCCGAGCGGCAGCTGACCGCCGACGACGGGGCGCTCGTGGCCCGGCTCGTACGGGACTGGTCGGGGCCGCGACTGCCGGACGACGAGGCGGTGGAGACGTACCGCCGCGCCATCTGCATCCCCTCCACGGCGCACTGCTCGATAGAGCCCTACCGCTGGATGGTGCGCTCCCTGGCCCGCCCCGACGGCATCCAGTTCTACCGCCGGATGAAGCGGCCCCTGCGGGTGCCGACGCTGCATCTGCACGGCTCCCTCGACCCGGTGCAGCGCATCCGCAGCGCGGCCGGTTCGGGAGAGTACGTCGAGGCGCCGTACCGCTGGCGGCTCTTCGACGGGCTGGGGCACTTCCCGCACGAGGAGGATCCGGTCGCTTTCTCCACCGAACTGGTCAATTGGCTGAAGGACCCCGAACCCGATCGGTGACCGAGCCGCTGCGCCCGGTATCCGGACGTGAACGCCTGTCCTACGAACGGCCAATTGCCTGGCGCATAGGCCAATTGGGGTGCCCGCGCGCGGTTATGGACCTTGGGCCAGGGGCAGACGTCGGGGTATGGGCTGGACGCACGACTACAGTGACGCAGCACGCAGCCGCCGTTCCACGGCAGGGCTCAACTCCCACCAGCGGGGCACCCCGCAACTGACGGGCGCCGACCCGCGGGTGGGCATCTCGCGCATCCTGCGCCGCCGGGCCCGCTGGGTCTCCGTACGCCTGCGTCACACCCGCGACTGAGCCGCGAGCCCGGCCCCACGGCCGGGCTCAGAGCGCACAGCTGTCGCTGTCCACCTGCTGGTTCGCGGTACGCCCCTTGGCGATGTCCTGCTGGATCTCGTCCGCCGAGAGCGCGTAGCCGGTCTGGGCGTCGTCGAGGGACTTGGCGAACACCACGCCGTAGACCCTGCCGTCGGTGGTGAGCAGCGGGCCGCCGGAGTTGCCCTGGCGGACGGTCGCGTAGAGCGAGTAGACGTCGCGGCGGACCGTGCCGCGGTGGTAGATGTCCGGGCCGTTGGCCGTGATGCGCCCGCGCACCCGCGCCGAGCGCACGTCGTACGACCCGTTCTCCGGGAAGCCGGCGACGATCGCGCTGTCACCGCTGCGGGCGTCCGTGCGCGTGAACTTCAGCGCCGGGGCCTTCAGGTCCGGTACGTCCAGTACGGCGATGTCGCGCTGCCAGTCGTAGAGGACGACCTTCGCGTCGTACCTGCGGCCCACGCCGCCGATCTGGACGGTGGGCTCGTCGACGCCGCCGACGACGTGCGCGTTGGTCATCACGCGGCGGTCGCCGAAGACGAAGCCGCTGCCCTCCAGCACCTTGCCGCAGCTGCGCGCGGTGCCGACCACCTTGACGACGGACTGCCTGGCGCGGGTGGCCACGGCGCTGCCCGCCAGGGCCGGGTCCGGGGGCCGTACGTCGGTGATCGGTTCATTGGCGAACGGGCTGAAGACCTGCGGGAAGCCGTTCTGCGCCAGGACCGAGGAGAAGTGCGTGAACCAGGTGTCGGCCTGGGCGGGCAGAACGCCGGAGACTCCGATCAGCACTCTGGAGTTGCGCACCTCCTTGCCGACGGTCGGAATCGTCGTGGAACCGAGGAGCGAGCCGATCAGCCACGCGACGAAGAGCAGCGCCGCGACGTTGACCAGGGCGCCGCCGGTCGCGTCCAGGGTGCGCGCCGGGGACCAGGTGATGTACACGCGCAGCTTGTTGCCGAGGTGGGTGGTCAGAGCCTGGCCGACCGAGGCGCAGACGATGACGACGACCACCGCGACGACGGCCGCGGTGGTGCTGACCGGCGAGCCGTCCGTCAGCGCGTCCCAGACGACCGGCAGCGTGTACACGGCGACGACGCCGCCGCCCAGGAAACCGATCACCGACAGGATGCCGACGACGAAGCCCTGGCGGTAGCCCACGACCGCGAACCACACGGCGGCGACCAGCAGCAGGATGTCCAGCACGTTCACCGCTTCGAGCCTCGCCTCATCGTTTCGCGGTCACCACGGATCGGCCGGGGGGCCGGTACGCCGCACAGCGCGGTACGGGCTTGGCGTCCCCCGGGAAAACACAGCACGGCGCCCACCCTGTCATGACCGCCAGTCGAGTGGGACCTGCTTGGTCCGGTCCCAGGGCTCCTCCCAGCCCGCGAAGTGCAGCAGGCGGTCGATGATGCCGGCGGTGAAGCCCCAGACGAGGGCCGATTCGACCAGGAATGCCGGACCGCGGTGGCCGCTGGGGTGCACGGTGGTGGCGCGGTTGCGCGGGTTCGTGAGATCCGCCACGGGGACCGTGAAGACGCGGGCGGTCTCGGCGGGGTCGACGACGCCGACCGGGCTGGGCTCGCGCCACCAGCCGAGCACCGGCGTGACGACGAAGCCGCTGACCGGGATGTACAGCCGGGGCAGCACGCCGAACAGCTGGACGCCGGCCGGAACCAGCCCGGTCTCCTCCTCCGCCTCCCGCAGCGCCGCCCGCAGCGGCCCCTCGGCCGTCGGGTCGCCGTCCACGGGGTCGAGCGCGCCGCCGGGGAAGGACGGCTGCCCGGCGTGCGAGCGCAGCGAGCTGGCCCGCTCCATCAGCAGCAGCTCCGGGCCGCGCTCGCCCTCGCCGAACAGGATCAGTACGGCGGACTGGCGCCCCGCGCCGTCCTCCGGCGGCAGGAAACGGCTCAGCTCGACCGGCCGGACGGTCTCCACGACGCGCACGACGGGCTCCAGCCATCCCGGCAGACCCTCCGTGCTGAGCGCGGCCCGGCCGCCCTGGGTGTCACTCGCGCGCGTCATCGCCCTCCCCGTCGTCCTGCTGCTTCCAACGCCTGCCGGCCCCGGGATCGTTCCGCGCCGGCGGCCCCGGCCCCCGTCCCGACCGACCCGGCTGCCACAGCCGACCCAGCCGTCCCGGGCGTCTCAGGTCCCGGCGGTCCCGGTCGTCCCGTCATCCGGCCCCCAGCGGCGGGGCCGGCTTGCCGCCCGCGTCCAGGTAGGCCTGCGGGGGCTTCAGCCGCTGGCCGGGGAAGCCGCCCTTCTCGTACTTCAGCAGCTTCCGCGCCTTCTCGGGGTCGGTCTCGCCCTCGCCGTACGCGGGGCAGAGGGGGGCGATCGGGCAGGCGCCGCAGGCGGGCTTGCGGGCGTGGCAGATACGGCGACCGTGGAAGATCACATGGTGCGAGAGCATCGTCCAGTCGCTCCGGGGGAAGAGCGCGCCGACGGCGGCCTCGATCTTGTCGGGGTCGGTCTCGTCGGTCCACTGCCAGCGCCGCACCAGCCGCTGGAAGTGCGTGTCCACGGTGATGCCGGGGTGGCCGAAGGCGTTGCCGAGGACCACGAAGGCGGTCTTGCGGCCGACGCCGGGCAGCTTGACGAGGTCCTGGAGGCGGCCGGGGACCTGTCCGCCGAACTCCGCCACCAGCGCCTTGGACAGGCCCATGACCGACTTGGTCTTGGCCCGGAAGAAGCCGGTGGGACGGAGGATCTCCTCGACCTCCTCCGGGTTGGCGGCGGCGAGGTCCTCGGGGGTCGGGTAGCGGTCGAACAGCGCGGGCGTCGTCTGGTTCACCCTCAGGTCCGTGGTCTGCGCGGACAGCACCGTGGCGACCAGCAGCTGGAAGGGGTTCTCGAAGTCCAGCTCGGGGTGGGCGTACGGGTACACCTCGGCGAGCTCGCGGTTGATGCGCCGGGCACGGCGGACGAGCGCGGTGCGCGACTCGTTCCGCGGCGGTTTCGGGGCGACGGTCTTCTCGGCGGAGGCCTGCCGCACGGCGACCGTGCCGTCCTCGGGCGCGACGGTCACCTTCTTCGGCGGCTTGGCCTTCCGCACGGCGGCGGCCGACTTCACCGCGGCTCTCGCGGTGGTCCTCGCGGTGGTCCTCGCGGTGGCCTTCTTCGTGGCGAGGGCCTTTTCGGCCGGAGCTTTCTTCGCGGTGGCCTTCTTCGCAGCCGTCTTCTCCGCGGTGGCCTTCTTGGCGGCCGCCACCTTCTTCACCGGAGCCGTCTTCTTCGCGGGTGCCTTTTTGACTGTTTTTTCCGTTTTGTTTCCATCGTCGGGGCTTTGTTCGCCCACAGCGGAATCCTTACGTACAACCACCCGCGCAGCCCCCTAGGCCTGTGCTCTCACCGGCGTTTTGGACACCCGGCCAGCCTAAAGGCAGGCACGGACATCCGCCCCGGGCCCCGGGGATCAGCCCCCGATTGGACCCCTGCCGCTTACCCCGGGACTCCGGTGCGGCATCCTTGTGACAGATCACACTGTTTGGATCGTCCGGCAAAATGGGGAACACGGTCCCCTGGCACACCGGGGAGCAAGATCCCCTGAGCAGGTCGACAAGGAGAGAACTCGTGGACGACGTTCTGCGGCGCAATCCGCTCTTCGCGGCGCTCGACGACGAGCAGGCCGCGGAGCTCCGCGCCTCCATGACGGAGGTGACGCTCGCACGCGGCGACTCGCTCTTCCACGAAGGCGACCCTGGTGACCGCCTGTACGTGGTCACCGAGGGCAAGGTCAAGCTGCACCGCACGTCCCCCGACGGCCGGGAGAACATGCTGGCGGTGGTCGGCCCCGGCGAGCTCATCGGCGAGCTGTCGCTCTTCGACCCCGGCCCGCGCACCGCGACGGCGACCGCGCTGACCGAGGTCAAGCTGCTGGCCCTGGGCCACGGCGACCTCCAGCCCTGGCTGAACGCGCGGCCCGAGGTGGCCGGCGCCCTGCTGCGCGCCGTCGCCCGGCGCCTGCGCAAGACCAACGACCAGATGTCCGACCTGGTCTTCTCCGATGTGCCGGGCCGTGTCGCCCGCGCCCTGCTGGACCTCTCGCGCCGCTTCGGCGTGCAGTCCGAGGAGGGCATCCACGTCGTGCACGACCTGACGCAGGAGGAGCTGGCCCAGCTGGTCGGCGCGTCCCGCGAGACCGTGAACAAGGCCCTGGCGGACTTCGCCGGGCGCGGCTGGCTCCGCCTGGAGGCGCGCGCGGTCATCCTGCTGGACGTGGAGCGCCTCGCCAAGCGCTCGCGCTGACCGCGGGCACGGCTCAACGCGACGCGCGGAGAGGGGCCCGTCTCCTGGGAGACGGGACCCTCTCCGCGCGTCCACGCCCGGCCACTGCCCTCGCCGCGCGTCCGAAAGCGGCACCCTGCGTGCAGACGGGTCCGTGTCCGGACGGGTTCATGGCCCGGACGAGCCCGTGGTTCAGATGAGCCCGTGCTCGCGCAGGTATTCCATCTGGGCCCGGACCGACAGCTCCGCCGCGGGCCACAGGGAGCGGTCGACGTCGGCGTACACATGGGCGACGACCTGGGCCGGGGTGCGGTGGCCGTCCTCGACCGCCGTCTCGACCTGGGCGAGCCGGTGGGCGCGGTGCGCGAGGTAGAACTCGACGGCACCCTGGGCGTCCTCCAGCACGGGACCATGACCCGGCAGGACCGTGTGCACGCCGTCGTCGACCGTGAGGGACCTCAGCCGCCGCAGGGAGTCCAGGTAGTCGCCGAGACGGCCGTCGGGATGCGCCACGACCGTGGTGCCGCGGCCCAGGATGGTGTCGCCGGTCAGCACCGCCCGGTCGGCCGGGAGGTGGAAGCACAGGGAGTCCGCGGTGTGGCCGGGGGTCGGTACGACCCTCAGCTCCAGGCCGCCCACCGTGATCAGGTCCCCGGCGGCCAGGCCCTCGTCGCCCAGCCTCAGCGCCGGGTCCAGCGCCCGCACCTTGGTACCGGTCAGCTCGGCGAAGCGGGCGGCACCGGCCGCGTGGTCGGGATGGCCGTGGGTGAGCAGGGTCAGGGCTATGCGCTTGCCCGCCCGCTCGGCCGTGTCGACGACCGCCCGCAGATGGCCCTCGTCCTGCGGGCCCGGGTCGATCACCACGGCCAGGTCGGAGCCGGGTTCGGAGACGAGCCAGGTGTTGGTGCCGTCCAGGGTCATGGCGGAGGGGTTGGGCGCGAGGACGTTGACGGCCCGCGCGGTCGCGGGGCCGGTGTGGACGCCGCCCCGGGGCTGACCGGGGAGCGTTGCTGCGTCCGTCATGCGAGGGGACCTTCCTGGACGTCGGTCGTGCGGGCGGTACGGGATCCCCGGGAACCCTGCCCGGCCGTACGGGGGCCCCGCCAGGTCATGCCGGGGCCCCGCCGGCCGGAATGTGCTTGGTGAACTCGTCGTGGCCCGGCCAGGACAGCACGACCTCGCCGTCCACGAGGCGGGCCCGGGCCAGCACGGGCGCCAGGTCGCGCTCGCGCGCCCCCGTGAGTGCCTCGGCGGCGGTGTCGTACGCGGTCAGCCCGCGCAGCGTGGCGATGGTGGGCGGCATCATCAGCAGCTCGCCCCGGTCGTACGAGGCCGCCGCGTCGGCGGGGCGGATCCACACCGTGCGGTCGGCCTCGGTGGAGGCGTTCCGGGTGCGCTGCCCCTCCGGGAGCGCGGCCACGAAGAACCAGGTGTCGTAGCGGCGGGACTCGAACTCGGGGGTGATCCAGCGGGCCCAGGCGCCCAGCAGGTCCGAGCGCAGGGTCAGGCCGCGGCGGTCGAGGAACTCCGCGAAGGACAGCTCACGGGCGACCAGCGCGGCCCGGTCGGCCTCCCACTGCGGGGCCGTGGTGTCGCCGACGACGGAGTCCGGGTCGGGACCGGCTAGCAGCACGCCCGCCTCCTCGTACGTCTCGCGCACGGCCGCGCAGACGATCGCCTGGGCCGCCGCGTCGTCGACGCCGAGCCGGTCCGCCCACCACGCGCGCGTGGGACCCGCCCAGCGGACCTGGTGGTCGTCGTCGCGGGGGTCCACGCCGCCGCCGGGATAGGCGTACGCGCCCCCGGCGAAGGCCATGGAGGCGCGTCTGCGCAGCATGTGGACGACGGGCCCGGAGCCGGCGTCCTTCAGGAGCATCACCGTCGCCGCGCGCCTGGGAGCGACCGGCGTGAGGGTGCCGTCCGCGAGCGCGCGGATACGGGCCGGCCAGTCCGGGGGAAACCACTGCCCATTCGCCATGGGCGGAGGCTATCCCGTGGTGCGCGAATGTTCGAGAGGTGCCCGAGGCGCATGTCCGCAGGTGACCGAGGTCCCTGCCGGCAGGCACCCGAGGCTCGTGTCCGTGGGCACCCGAGGCCCATGCCCGCGATCCGAGCCCGCGGGCAGCCCCGAGGCCAGGACCAGGACGGGTCGGGACCCTGTCCCGGGAACCTCCCGAGCCCGCCCGGGACCCTCCCGGGCCCCCCTGAAGCTCCTGGGTCCCTCCCGGGCCCTCCTGAGCCCGCCCCGGGACCCTCGGCCTTCCGGAATCTCCCGGGTCCCTCCGGGGACCCTCCCGAAGCTTTGCTACGGCAGCAGCTCGACCTGGATCTCGACCTCCACCGGCGCGTCCAGCGGCAGCACCGCCACGCCGACCGCGCTGCGCGCGTGCACGCCCCGCTCGCCGAGGACCTCGCCGAGCAGCTCGCTGGCGCCGTTGACGACACCCGGCTGGCCCGTGAAGTCTGCCGCCGAGGCGACGAAGCCGACGACCTTCACCACGCGCGCGACGCGGTCCAGGTCGCCCACGACGGACTTGACGGCGGCCAGCGCGTTCAGCGCGCAGGTGCGGGCCAGCTCCTTGGCCTCCTCCGCCGTGACCTCCAGGCCCACCTTGCCGGTGACCGGGAGCTTGCCCTCGACCATCGGCAGCTGGCCCGCGGTGTAGACGTAGGAGCCGGACCGCACGGCCGGCTGGTAGGAGGCCAGCGGGGGCACGACCTCCGGCAGGGTCAGGCCCAGCTCGGCCAGCTTCGCCTCGACCGCGCTCATCCCTGCTTCTCCCGCTTGAGGTAGGCCACCAGCTGCTCCGGGTTCGGGCCGGGCACGACCTGGACGAGCTCCCAGCCGTCCTCGCCCCAGGTGTCCAGAATCTGCTTCGTGGCATGGACGAGCAGCGGCACGGTTGCGTATTCCCAAGAACGATGGCTTACTTCAGCCATGACGACACCCCAGGTGGTTAGCGGTATGAACCTTCACGTTGCAGGCTATACGCGCCAGTCCTACGGCCGGGTCAACGGCAGTGAGGCCAGCCCCGCGAGCCAGCGTGACGCTAACCAGGGGCGGTTCGAGTTGTTCGCCGCTGAGATGGCACGGCAGGGGCGTGAGGCTTCGTGGCACGGCCATTACGAGGATGTAGGCGTTTCCGCATTCAGCGGCACTGAGCGGCCGGATTTTGAACGTCTGCTGCGTGACTGCCGCACGGGCCGAATCAACGTCGTCATCGTCTACAACATCAGCCGCTTTTCTCGGCTTGAACCGCTCGACGCCATGCCGATTGTGAGTGAGCTGCAAGCGCTGGGTGTGACGATCGTCTCTGTCGCTGAGGGTGTGTTCCGTCCTGGCGACACCATGGACTTGATTCACCTGATCTTCCGGCTTGACGCAGCGCACCAGGAGTCCAAGAACAAGAGCACTGCCGTCCGTGATGCTGCTGCGCTGGCTCGCTCGCTGGGTGGCTATGTGGGCGGTAAGGCGCCTTACGGTCGCCGACTCAAGCAGGAGACCCGAACTGCCCCGAACGGCAAGCCTGTTGCGATTCAGACGCTCACGACGCAGCCGGATGAGGCCGAGGTTATCCGGCGCATTACTAAGGGGCTGCTCGCTGGCACGGACTCTGTCCATTCGATGTGCACGACGCTGAACGCTGAGGGTGTGGGCACTCTGGGTGCCTCGCGCGGGAAGAAGACTGCGGGTAGCGCTTGGCACCCCAAGACTGTGATTCGGATGCTGCGTCACCCGCACCTCGCTGGGTTCGACGCTGAGGCCATCTACAACGCTGCGGGCAGGGTTACGGGTCATCGTGTCCGGCGTGACGCTGAGGGTAAGCCTGTGCGCGTTTGGGAGCCCATTCTCAGCGAGGCTGATTGGTTCGCCGTTCAGGATTGGCTCGACGCTCGGCCGGTCCGTATGAACGAGCACAGGACTACGGCGCTGCTCTCGTCTCAGGGCATCCTCACATGTGCGTGTGGCTGCTCGATGAGTGCCAACAACGCTGACCGCCCTAGCTACTTCTGCAACCGTCCGTCGGGTAAGCCGCTGACGGACGCACCAGGCGACCATGAGGGCCGTAGCTACATCAGCCGCACGGCCCTTGATGACCACGTGGCCCGGAGCATCTTTTCTCTGATCGATGCTGCCGAGTGGGACGAGAAGTCGCGCGAGATTCTCGAACGGGTCTCTGTCCACTACGCCGAGGTCAATGAGACGCCCGAGGCAGCGCAGGAACGACAGACCGTCATGCATGAGCGGGCAGACGCTACGCGCGCGCTGACACAGCTTTATGACGACCGTGAGCTTTACGCCGGTGACCCTGTCGGCCGGGTGCGCTGGCAGGAGGACGTAAAGGCTCAGCAGGACCGGCTACGCGCTGCGGACGCACGGCTAGAGGTGTTGGGCCAGCCTGGCTCGCTGGTGCTGCCTATCAGCGCGTGGACCGAGTCGGACAGTGGCGACCCGATGGGCCCGGGGTCCTGGTGGGAGTCGGCATCGCTCGCGGACCGTCGAGAGTTCGTGGCGCTGTTCTGTAAGCGCATCGTCGTCCGTAAGGCACTCGCCAGCGAGAAAAGCCGAGGCAACAAAGCGCGGGCTGTCATTGACGGTCGCGTGACTGTCGAGTGGGTCTGAGCGCCTCTCTCGCAGCCTTTCAGCCCCGTTCGGCCCTGGTGGTCGGGCGGGGTTCTTTCATGCCCACAGACGGCCGCTCAGTGAGACGGTGTGCCACCACCGACTTGATAACGAGAAGGTAACGGTTATTCGGTCTAGTGCCCCCTGCGGGCTGCTATGCGCGTTCGACGCACTCAGAACTAGACGTAACCATCTGGTGAGGAGAGACACCGTGGCAGCAGTCGAACTGATCACGCTCATCATGTCGTGGGCTAACGAGGATTCACACCGTGGCAATCTGGCCCGCGCGTTTCAGGCGGACATAGGCCACAACCCCGTGCTACAGGCTCAGCGTCTCGCAATGCTTGGCCTAGCCGCTGAGCGTCACGTCACGTCCGCCTGAAACCGAAACCGTCCGGCAGTGCGCTGGGCGGTTTTTCTTTACTCGAATTACGTTGCATTTCGTTTCGAAGGGACATCATGACCAGGCAAGAACTCATCGCCCTGCTACGCGTGGCCGAGTCTGCGCTTCACGATGCTGCGCGAATCTCCCCTACGGCGCTGGCTGCTCACTCACAGGTCGTTAGGGGCCTGCGCGCGCTGGCTGACTCGGATAGGTGCGCTCAGTGCGGTAAGGCCCTGCCGCAGGCCACTGTGGGACACCCCAAGACTTACTGCGGGCCAACGTGCCGGTCGGCTGCTTTTAGGGCCCGTAAGGGCCGGTAGCGGTTTTTTCGGGGGATGTCGAAGTGCAGATTTGGCCTGCACTCCGCAAGGGGTTGATGTAACGCCGTGCGGGGGTTCGAGCAAGGTCCCTTTTCCCTTGGCGTTACTGGGCAAGAGCCCCCTTCACCTACCCCACCATGATCAACTGTCTTTGCTTCCCTTTTACCTTTGGAGTGACGAACCATGCCCGCTTCTACACGGCGCACTTGCGTTGTGTGTGACCGCCCGAACCCGGACCCGGGGCGTGAGCTATGCGGCGCTGAGCTTTGTGCTGAGGCTGCCCTGTTGCGTGTCAGGTACGAGCGTGCCCTATCGGCTGCTCGCGCTGCTGTGTCCGCTCCTCGCTGTGTTCGCTGTGACCAACCGACTAACCGGCCTGCTCGCGTTTCGCACTGTGCCCAATGCGTTGAGGACATGGCGGAGTTGCGGCGTGAGGATGAGCGCAGGGACCGTGAGCGCAAGGCTGCGATAGCCGCTGAGGCGCCGTGTCAGGGTCCCGGCTGCTCTAACCCTGTAGGCCACCCGGATCGGCCCACACAGGCCAAGCTGTACTGCTCCTCGCGCTGCTCTAAGGCTGCTGAGTATCTGCGCCGTCGTGCCCGTATGCGCCCTGAGCCAATCGCGTGTCGTCGTTGTGGGACGCGTCATGTTCCGAGGTTCCGCGATGGAGTCTGTAAGTCGTGCGTGGCAACTCAGCGCACTGTTGCTCGCCGTAAGAGTCTGCGTGATGCGGTTACGGCCAAGCATGGCGATTCGCGCTGCTGGCATTGCGCTACCTCGCTGGCCGATGGCGCTGTGTTTGATCACTTGGTTCCCGTTGAACGGGGCGGGTTGTCGACGGTGGCTAACTGTCGTTGGGTCTGTCGTCCTTGTAACCGGTCTAAGAGCAATCTGCTCGCTGATGAATGGATGCGCGCATGACTCGCTATCCCGCTGTGTATCTCCGTGCGTTTGATGCTGCGTTTACTCGCGAGCCTGGCGCGCTGACTGATGCTTTCGACGCGTACTCAGCTATGCGCGCTGCGTTGCATGACATTGATGGCAGCAGCATTGCCCTGGGGGACTTTGCGCGTCTCGCCCGTTCGCTGGGTTTCAGTCGTCGTACGGATCATTCCGCTGGTCCGCGTAGAGACCAGTGGCGGGGCTTGGCCGTTCGCCCGCTCTACGAGCCTTGAGCGCCTGTCTGAGCGCCTCTCACAACTGCATAGCACCGTTTCCCCGTTGGGCGCCTGGCGAGCTGTCAGAGCGCCTTTTCTATTGGAGTGCGTATGGACGTCTCTACTCGCCCTACTCGCCGACCGGATACGCCCGAGTCGTTCGCGGAAGCCTGCCTGTACGCCGATGACCACATTGGCGGGTTCAGCGTGACTGCTGCTCGCTTGGCTGCTCGGCCTACTGCGCTGGATTCTCGGTATGGCCTTGACCCGCTGGTGGACCGTGAGCGTTTCGGGCGTCTGCCTGGCTACCGGCTGCGCGGAACGACGCTTGACCCGCTGGACTTTGGGGCTGCTCCTGGCCGTGGCTCTGACATCCTGTTTGAGGGTCGCGTGTTCCCTGTGGTGTCCAGTTTCACGCTGGAGGAGTCGCAGGCCGCTACAGGGGCGATGGTGGCCCGTTATAAGGCTCTTCCGGGCCGAGTGCTGAGCGAGACTCCGTCCGGTCGGCTGGTGCAGCACGGGCCGGTGAAGCTCATGCATCGTGTCTGTCGGCATTGCGCTGAGCCGTTTGAACAGTGGCGCTTTGCGAGTCAGCGCCGCAGGTGGGCAACGTTCTGTTCTACCGAACATCGAGCGGCTTATAAGCGGGTCGCGGACCGTCAGAGGTTGCGGGATAGGCGGGCAGCCGGCTGACCTCCCATTTGTAGCCGTTACATAGATAGGTGAAGGGTCCGGGGCACTAACGGCCAGCCTCGGGCCCTTTCGTTTGCTCCCTTCCGCTGTTGTGGTGTCAGCGGTAGGTCGAGGCTGCCCCCGCTTCTGGTGCCCGAGGCGGGGGTTCATGCTCTTCCGGCGCCCTGCAACAAACTCACAATGTCGTGATGGCAGTGAGCGCCGGATTTTCTTCTCACTCCCCGAAGGGGTTCCCGTGTCTAAGTACCTGCCCGAGATCTCGCCTGAGCTAGAGACTGCGTTCATGGTCTTCCGCGCTGAGTGCACTGAGCGCGCTGCTATGACCTATGTAACGCCAGTGTTCGGCATTCGCGCTGCTTTCCGTGCATGGATCAGGGACAACGATCTGCCGATTGGTAAGCCTAGCGATTTGCAGGTGAATTGGCTGCTCGACGACGCCAATGTGCCGCTTGAGACTCTGCCTTCTCGGCAGGGGCCTCGGATGCTGCACGCGTGTGGTATTCGGCTGACTGCGGGGGTCACGAAGTGAGCGAGACTACGGCCAATCCAGCCGAACAGCTTTCCGGGGTTACGGCCGACGGGTCGTCTGCTTCGGAATCTCCGGCTGCTGAGGCTGCCGACGGGCAGCTTGGTGAGGCTGGTGCGCGCACGCTGAAGAAGCTGCGCGAAGAGATCAAGGCATTGAAGGCTGAGTTGGCCGCTAAGCGCGACGCTGGCGACAACTCGGCCCTTCCGTCAGATGGTACGAGCGATTCGGCCTCTGACGCTGACGCCGGTCAAGTCGCGACGACTGGTGACGACGTCAAGCCAATTCCGCCGAGGTTCGAGGGTACTGCCGACCAGGGCGCCCGGACTGCGGCATCTGCACCCCGTCAGCTATCCCGCAGTGACCTAAGTGGCATGTCGCCTAAGGCGATTGATGCTGCTCGTCGTGCTGGCCAGTTGAAGGATCTGCTTAGCGGACGGAACTAATTCCGCCGTTTCCATCTGACGAAAGAGAGTTGCCACCATGGCGCTAACCAACTTTGTTCCTGAGGTCTACGCGGCTTCGACGCTGGCTGCCCTTGATGAGGCGCTGGCTTACGGCTCTGACGGTGTTACCAACCGTGATTTCGAGGGTGAGGTTTCGGAGTTCGGTGGCTCGGTTGTCATCAACACTGTTGCCGACCCGACCATTGAGGGTTACACCCCGTACACCGACATGACTGGCGGGAATGCTGCGACTTCCCCGCAGACGATGAACATTGACCAGCGTAAGGCTTGGTCGCTGAACATCGATGATGTCGACCGGGCGCAGGCTCGCGACGATGCGGACTTTGTCGCCAAGGTTTCTGCACGCGCTGCTCACCTGCTGGCCAAGACTGCGGATGCGTACATTGCGGCACAGATGGCCAGTGCGGTTACTCCGGGTTCCGAGGTGACCGTTGACGCTGCTGCGGACGCGTACGACCTACTGGTCGACCTGCGCACTGAGCTTTCCGAGAATGAGACTCCCATTGAGGGTCGCTGGGTCGTTGTGACCCCGGCTTTCCATGGCTTCCTGCTGAAGGACCCGCGTTTTGTCTCTTCGGGTGATGCGCTGGGCGGTGTGACTCGCTCCAATGGCGTTGTGGGTAACGCTGCTGGCTTCACCGTGCTGGAGTCCAACCAGGTTCCGAACGGCCCTGGTGCGGGCGCTGGTCGCCTTCTGATCGCTGGTCATGGTGTCGCCACCACGTACGCCGACCAGATCACGAAGGTTGAGGGTCTGCGCCACCCGAAGCAGTTTGTTGACATCCTGCGCGGTCTGCACGTTTACGGGGCGAAGGTTGTCCGCCCTGAGGCGCTGGTTGCCCGAGACGTCATCGGCGCCTGATTCACTCGCGATTGGGGCCGGACCACCTACCAATTTTCGTAGGTGCTCTGGCCCCTTTCGTGTACCTACTCACTTCCTGGAGAGCACTTGCGTCCCGAAGATCTGGTTTCCACCACGCTGAAGCACGACCCGGGTTACGACTCCACGCTAGCTAAGGCGTATCGCGCTGCGCATTGTGTGGCTGCGGACAACGGCGCCGACTTCCCGCTGACAATGACGCAGTATGGGCGCCTGCTATCTGATAGCGGGTTCACGGTGTACGACGACGCTAACGGCTACACAAAGCTGCGTGATACGGGCTTGCAGTACGACGTGTACCGTCGGTATTTCCGTGGCGCTCGATAGGCGCACCATGCTAGGGAGACTGGCAGGGCGCAGCCTGGTGGGTGGAACGATCGAGGATGATAGCGCTGAGTAATCGCGCTGAACTTCACATTGAGTGAACGTCCTTGATGTCCGTTTCACCCCATAGGGTGGGGGATGACCCCTTTGACCCATGGGGACGTTGAACGCGGGGGAGCGCGCTGCCAGGTGCGCCCGGTAAGAGACCCTGTTCTACACCCTATGTCCGATTCAGCGCCAAGCCCCCCTTCTTCACTGAGAGTGACCCGTGACTGACTACCTAGCCCACTGCTCGCGCTGCACCAAGGACAAACCCCAGTCGGCATTCGCCTGGTGCGGCGCCTATGGGCTCCAGCGCTGGTGCCGACAGTGTAAGACGGAATACCAGCGTGAACGACGTCAGCGATTGAGAGATGAGGCGAGATGATCCGCCGTATTCGTGTGCGCCTGCATGAGGACGAGCACGCGCTACTAGTCCGCCTTTCTACCAAGAGCGGCCGAAGCTACAACGACCTAATGCGTGAGGCATTGCGCCGACTGGCAGATGACAGCGAGTGAGACAGCCCCGACCTTGGGACACCCCAGGGCCGGGGCTTTCTTGCGTTCGCGAGTGGAACGGGGTCAAAATGCCGGCGGTTGCCTGACCTGCGGTTTCTTCGAACATTCGTTTGCAGTTGGCTGTGCGTGAGCTAAGCAGCCTGGTGCTCGGCGAGTAGCGCTGCGACTTCCGGCACGTCCGCGTATTCCCTCAGCCGGTCGAGAATGACGCGCACTCGCTCAGCCACTCTTTCTGACGGGGTGTCAGCCCCTAGGGAAATGACTCGGTCAGCCACGCTCGCCGCTTCCTCGGGCTCATTCGCGTCTGCCAGTGCCACGGCTAGCCATGAGAGGTACAGCGCCATTTCCCGGGTGTGCGTTGCGTCGTATTCGCTGAGCACGCTTCGCAGCAAGGGAACGGCACGTAGGGGCCGGTGAAGCTCTGTGTAGACGCGCGATTCCATGACCCGTAGCTCGCCAGCGTCGACCCAATACAGGTAGGCAGGCGACTCGATTCCCTCGCTGTCTTGGCTGAGCGCTTGTCCGGCTTCCCCGAGTGCGCGCATGGCTGCTTGCCCGTTGTCGACTCCCCCGGCTTTTGTATGTGCCCAAGCGACTCGATCGAGGTACAGCGCGCGTGCCTTTGGCGGGGCATCCGGCCCGGCATCGTTCAGGGCTGCATGCGCCAGCGTGACGCCCTCGACTTCCCTGCCTGTGTTGCTGAGTTGGTAGGCGAGTGAGCCAGCGATGTTGCCTGCAAGGGTGTGGTCTTCCGCCTGCCTCGCTGCGCTGATCCCTAGCCGGTAGATGCGCTCAGCTTCCGCATGCTGGCCTGCGTCGCTGGCAATCCATCCCGCGATTTGGGCCAACTCGCCAATCTGACGCAGGAGTTGGCGCCCTACCTCGCTGGTGTGGCTGCTCTCCCGGTAGAGCTTCACAGCGCGTCTCATGTCCCGTAGCGCAGGGCGGATGAGATCTCCCCCGGCTAGGACGTCATCGGCGAGCCGTAGGCCATGCACGCGCTGCTGTAGGTCTGCCACGGTGCCCATGCCGATACGGCGCCCTGAGCGCCCCTCTAGCGGACTTAGCGGGTCATCCTCGGGCAGGAAGTCGGCGAGTGTCGGCAAGGGTGGCTCAGCAGGCTTGAGCGGCTCGCGCAGGGTCTCGATGGACACGCCTAGGGCGCCAGCAATGAGCGGCAGCCATTCGCGGGGTGTGCGCTTGCCTGTCTCCCACCGGCTGACCTCTTGGCGCCCTACCGGCTCGCCCTGAACGCCAGCGGCACGGCAGACCTCACGCGCGAGGCGTGCCTGACTCCAACCTCGCTGCTCGCGTAGGCGCCGGATGTTCGCCCCAATGCTGGTCACCACACCTCAAGTCTGGCCTACACGTGGCCTACAGGGGGCCGCTAGTCGCTGATCAATGCCCGCAGGAGTCTGGACCCTCTAAGGAGCGATTCGAGGGGACGTCATGAGCGCAGCGACGGAATACACGACCTATCCGCCCGCTGGTACGAGGTGCGCAGCGTGTAAGGCGCCGTTCAAGGTGACGGAGCAAGCCCGACGGCTGACCCCGGAACGTGTCTCAGGCTCGCCAGTCGTGCAGTACCAGCACCTAGGGCCGTGCCCGATCAGAGGGGCTAGCCATGCTTGATCTGCGTATCCCTCGGCCGGGCAGAGTGGACCCTGATACGTGCCCTGTCTGTGCGCGTCTGCGTGTGTCGCTGAGTGCCGTTATCCAGACCAGGGCGCCGCAATTGGCAAGGGAGGTCGTGTACGCCATGCACACGCACATGGTGTACGGGCACCCCAGCGACCCTCGTAATCTCCGGCCCGCTGATCGACTGGTGTAGGTCTCAGCGGGTCGGCTGCCCCGTTCGTGCGCACGTCCCCTGTGGTGCACGGGCGGGGTCATAACCGCAGGTCAGAGGCCCTTCTGTTCATGTCATCGTTCGTGGCGTAACCTTTGCGTATTCCCACTTGGTCATGGGGCCGACTGTATCCGCTGTTGTCCACAGCCTCCCGCGTAGCCCGAGCGCGGACTGGTTAGGCTCGAAGACGTGAGCAGGCTCCAGGTCGTCAGCGGCAAGGGCGGGACCGGAAAGACCACGGTCGCCGCCGCCCTCGCGCTTGCCCTCGCCACGGCGGGGAAGCGAACGCTTCTCGTCGAGGTCGAGGGTCGGCAGGGCATCGCACAGCTCTTCGAAACGGAGGCGCTGCCCTACGAGGAACGGAAGATCGCGGTCGCTCCCGGGGGCGGGGAGGTGTACGCCCTGGCCATAGACCCCGAACTGGCCCTGCTGGACTACCTCCAGATGTTCTACAAGCTCGGCGGCGCGGGCCGGGCCCTGAAGAAGCTCGGCGCCATCGACTTCGCCACCACCGTCGCGCCGGGCCTGCGGGACGTCCTCCTGACCGGCAAGGCGTGCGAGGCGGTGCGGCGCAAGGACCGCGCCGGCCGCTTCGTGTACGACCACGTCGTGATGGACGCCCCGCCCACCGGTCGCATCACCCGCTTCCTCAACGTGAACGACGAGGTGGCCGGCCTGGCGAAGATCGGCCCCATACACAATCAGGCGCAGGCCGTGATGCGGGTGCTGAAGTCCGCCGAGACGGAGGTGCACCTGGTGACGCTGCTGGAGGAGATGCCGGTCCAGGAGACCGTCGACGGCATCGCCGAACTGCGCGGGGCGCGACTGCCGGTGGGACGCGTCATCGTGAACATGGTGCGTCCGCAGGTTTTGGACGGGCTCGACCTGGAACGCGTACGGACCGTGCCGCGCACCGCGCTCGCCCGGTCCCTGTCCGCCGCCGGCCTCGGCGGCGCGCGGCGCGGCGGAAACGCCGAGCGGCTGGTGGAGCCGCTGCTGGAGCAGGCCGAGGAATACGCAGAACGGTATCTGCTGGAGCAGGAGCAGCGGTCCGTCCTCGGTGAGCTCGGCCTGCCGCTGCACGAACTGCCGCTGTTCGCCGAGGGCATGGACCTGGCGGGCCTGTACGAACTGGCGACCGAGCTGCGGAAGCAGGGGATGTCATGAGCCCGGACCCGGCCCACGCGCACGAACCGCCCCGCCGGCTGGCCCCCGCGCCCCTGCTCGACGTCGATCCCCTGCTGGACGATCCCGGCACCCGGATCGTGGTCTGCTGCGGTTCGGGCGGTGTCGGCAAGACGACGACCGCGGCGGCCCTCGGGCTGCGGGCCGCCGAGCGCGGCCGCAAGGTGGTGGTCCTCACCATCGACCCGGCCCGCCGCCTCGCGCAGTCCATGGGCATCGACTCGCTCGACAACGTCCCGCGCCGGGTGAAGGGCACTGAGGGCGACGGCGAGCTGCACGCGATGATGCTCGACATGAAGCGCACCTTCGACGAGGTCGTCGAGGGGCACGCGGACCCCGAGCGGGCGGCCGCGATCCTGGCCAACCCCTTCTACCAGTCGCTCTCGGCGGGCTTCGCCGGCACGCAGGAGTACATGGCGATGGAGAAGCTCGGCCAGCTGCGCGCCAAGGACGAGTGGGACCTCATCGTCGTCGACACCCCGCCGTCGCGTTCCGCGCTCGACTTCCTGGACGCGCCCAAGCGGCTCGGTTCCTTCCTCGACG
Organism: Streptomyces sp. NPDC014864; assembly: GCF_043081525.1. NCBI lineage: Bacteria > Bacillati > Actinomycetota > Actinomycetes > Kitasatosporales > Streptomycetaceae > Streptomyces > Streptomyces sp. NPDC014864. The sequence goes on along the minus strand of NZ_JBIBWT010000004.1, from coordinate 282,534 downwards.
GCCGCCTGATCCGGCTGCTGACGGCCCCGGCCAAGCTGGGCGGGCGCGCGGGCATGAAGTTCCTGAACGTCGGCATGTCGATGATGACCGGCACGCTCGGCAAGCTGCTGGGCGGTCAACTGCTCAAGGACGTCCAGACGTTCGTGGCCGCGATGGACACGACCTTCGGCGGGTTCCGCACCCGCGCGGACGCCACGTACAAGCTGCTCCAGGCGCCCGGGACGGCGTTCCTGGTGGTCGCGGCCCCGGAGCGGGACGCGCTGCGCGAGGCCGCGTACTTCGTGGAGCGGCTGGCCGCGGAGCGGATGCCGCTCGCCGGTCTGGTCCTCAACCGGGTCCACGGCAGCGGCGCCGAACGGCTGTCGGCCGAACGGGCGCTCGCCGCCGCGGAAAATCTTGAGGAGCGCCGCATTGTGGATCAGGGGGACGGGAAGGCTGGACTTCGTAACTCTCCCGACACGTACGGCAGTTCAGATGCTCCCGTTTCCGACGTCTCCGGCGCTTCGGGCGCACCGGCTCCCGGCGACGGCTCCCCCACCGGCCCGGAGCGATCCGGGACGGGGTCGTCGCAGACCGAGCCCGCGCCGGGCACGGAATCCGCGGACCCCGAGCGTTCCGTGGACCAGCTCACCGCCGGCCTGCTGAGGCTGCACGCGGACCGCATGCAGCTGCTCTCCCGGGAGCGGCGCACGCGGGACCGTTTCACCGCGCTGCATCCCGAGGTCGCGGTGGCCGAGGTGGCCGCGCTGCCCGGCGATGTGCACGACCTCTCGGGGCTGCGGGACATCGGAAACCGACTCGCGGACAACGAACGGGAACTGCCGGAGGCGACTGCCTGACACCCACGACACGTAACCGGAGGCCTTCCGCCGCCTGACCCGTGGCACCCATGACCCACATGACAACCGTGGCACCCCTGGCACCCGACACCGGCCAAGGGCGCACCCGGCCCTGAAAAGGGTGCGCCTGCCGACCCGGTACAGGGGCGCCCTCGACCATCGAGGAAGGCGCCCTCGATCCATGGAGGGACATGCCCTCGGGCCGCCGGCTGGGGAGGTGCCCTCAGACGGCCGCCACAAGTGCCCTCAGCTCACCGCCGCGTAGTTCTCGTACACCTGGTCGTCGTCGAGCGGCACCAGGCCCACCCCGCGCTCGTACTCGAGACGGGCGGTCTCGAGCAGCCGGCGCCACGAAGTGACGGTCGGCCGGCGGCGCAGCAGCGCGCGGCGCTCCCGCTCCGTCATGCCTCCCCACACGCCGAACTCGACGCGGTTGTCGAGCGCGTCGGCCAGACATTCGGTGCGTACCGGGCATCCGGTGCACACCGCCTTGGCCCTGTTCTGCGCTGCTCCCTGAACGAACAGTTCATCCGGATCGGTAGTGCGGCAGGCCGCCTGCGCACTCCAGTCGGTTACCCAGCCCATACCGGCGCCGTCCTCTCCCGAATCGAGGCTCCCCCACGGCGGCAGCGGCATATTCACCGCCGCCAGTTGAGGACGTTACGGAAGGTGGGCACAGCGCAACACCCCCTTCGGGCCCAATCTTGAATGGCCCGAACGGACTATGGGTAAGCGGCAGATCACCCGGGGGAGTGAGCTGACGACATGTGCGACATAACCGGCAATTGAGGACGGTCCTGTTGCGCCACAACGGACGCCAGGTGGCACACAAGGCGAATTCGGGCACACCCCACACGTCTCGACAAAGAAAGTCGCGCAGACCCGGAACGTTTCGGGTCCGCCGGACGTATTGATACGTGGCCGCGCCGCTGTGACAGTTGGCAGCAGCTTAGGCCAAGGCCTATACGCGTGTCCGGCGAATGAGAACGTAGGCTGCCCTCATGCCAAACAAGCGCTCGGGCGGTGGCCTCTCGCCCATGCAGCAGGCCGCCAAGTTCCTCGGGGTCAGTGTGCTCGCGGGAGTGGTGCTGGCCGGTATCGCGCTGCCCGCCGCCGGGGTGTTCGGCCTGGCGGCCAAGGGCTCGGTCGAGGGGTTCGACGAGATCCCGGCCAACCTCAAGCGCCCACCACTCAGCCAGCGCACCACCATCCTGGACAGCAAGGGCGGCCAGATCGCTCAGGTCTACTCCCGGGACCGTACGGTGGTCGACCTCAAGGACATCTCGCCGTACATGCAGAAGGCGATCGTCGCGATCGAGGACTCGCGCTTCTACCAGCACGGCGCGATCGACCTTAAGGGCGTCCTGCGCGCCCTGAACAAGAACGCGCAGAGCGGCGGGGTCGCCCAGGGCGCCTCGACACTCACGCAGCAGTATGTGAAGAACGTCTTCGTGGAGGAGGCCGGCGACGACCCGACGAAGGTCGCGCAGGCCACCCAGCAGACCCTCGGCCGCAAGGTCAAGGAACTGAAGTTCGCGATCCAGGTCGAGCAGGAGCTGGGCAAGAAGAAGATCCTCGAGAACTACCTGAACATCACCTTCTTCGGCGAGCAGGCCTACGGCATCGAGGCCGCCTCGCGGCGCTACTTCAGCAAGCACGCCAAGGACCTCACCCTCCCCGAGTCGGCGCTGCTGGCCGGCATCGTCCAGTCGCCGAGCCGCTACGACCCGGTCAACGACGAGGCGGAGGCCACCAGGCGGCGCAACGTCGTGCTGCAGCGCATGGCCGAGGTCGGCGACGTGTCGCAGGGGGAGGCCGACCAGGCGAAGAAGGCGCCCCTGGGCCTGAGGATGACCCAGCCGCGCAACGGCTGCATCACGGCGGTCAAGGGCGCCAACTTCTTCTGCAAGTACGTCGAGCAGGTCTTCCTCAACGACCCGGTGTTCGGCGCCTCCCGCGAGAAGCGCGCCAAGGTCTGGAACCAGGGCGGCCTCACCGTCCGCACGACGCTGGACCCGCAGGCCCAGCAGTCCGTGCAGGCCTCGCTCAAGAAGCACGTCTACCAGTCGGACGCGGTCGCCGCGGCGTCGGTGCTGGTCGAGCCCGGCACCGGCAAAATCATGGGGATGGGCCAGTCGAAGCCGTACGGCTACGGCAAGAACGAGACCGAGATCAACTACTCGGTCGGCAATTCCATGGGCGGCTCCAACTTCGGCTTCCCGACGGGTTCGACGTTCAAGCCGTTCGTGGCGGCGGCCGCGCTGGAGCAGGGCCGGCCGCCGACGCAGCAGTACTCGGCGCCGTACAAGATGGAGTACCCGAGCCCCGTCCAGACGTGCGACGGCCGGCCCTGGACCAACCAGGACCACACCCAGGTCGAGAACGAGAACGAGTCGGAGAAGGGCCCGTACCGGATGAAGGAGGCGATGGCGAAGTCCATCAACACCTACTTCGTCCAGATGATCTCCGACATCGGCCTGTGCCCGGTGGCCAACATGACCGACAAGCTGCACGTGGTGCAGGGCGACGGCAGCAAGCTGCCCGAGAAGCCCGCCATCGCACTGGGCTCGATCGGCCTCTCGCCGCTGACGATGGCGAGCGCCTACGCCGCCTTCGCCGACCGGGGCACCTACTGCACGCCGGTCGCCATCCAGTCGATCACGCAGCGGGTCGGCAACCGCGAGAAGTCGCTCCCGGTCCCGAAGACGACGTGCTCGCGGGTGATGTCCCAGAAGACCGCGGACACCGTGAACACCCTGCTGCAGGGCGTGGTCGACTCCGGCACCGGTCAGCAGGCCGGCCTGTCCGACCGTGACAACGCGGGCAAGACGGGTACGACGGACGAGCGCAAGAACGCGTGGTTCGTGGGTTACACGCCCAACCTGTCGGGCGCGGTGTGGGTGGGCAGCGCCACCCAGAAGGTGAAGATGATCAACATCCGCATCGGCGGTGTGTTCAACTCCCTGGTCTACGGCGGTCAGGTGCCCGGCCCGATCTGGCGGGACGCGATGACCGGCGCCCTCGCGGGCAAGCCGGCGCCGTCCTTCAACCTCATCGACATCCCGGACCCCGAGAAGGACAACAAGGGAAAAGGAAACGGGAAGGGCCCCGGCGGCCCCACCGGCGGCACCGGTGACATCGGCGGCCTGATCGGCGGCGGCACCAGCGACGGCGGCACCTTCCCGACTCCGACCTTCTCCTTCCCCGACGGCTTCATACAGGGCCAGAGCGGATCCAACGGAAACGGCGTCGGGGGGCGGAAGGGCTGACGCGGGAGCGCGTGAGGCTCTGAAGTCACCGGGCGCCGTACTGGGAGACACAGGGAAGGGCGCCGGCAGCGGGTTGCTGCCGGCGCCCTTGTCGTTCAGTGGGCGCGCCGCGGATGTGCAGAGCTGGAGCTGCGGACGGCTCAGCCGGCCAGCAGCCTCTTGACCGCGGCGGCGACGCGGCCGCCCTCGGCCTGGCCCGCGACCTTCGGGTTCACGATCTTCATGACGGCGCCCATGGCCCGCGGGCCCTCCGCACCGGCCGCCCTGGCCTCCTCGACGGCCTGCGCGACGATCCGGTTCAGCTCCTCGTCGGACAGCTGCTTGGGCAGGTACGCGGCAAGCAACTCACCCTCGGCCTTCTCCCGCTCGGCCTGCTCGGGACGACCGCCCTGCGCGAACGCGTCGGCGGCCTCACGGCGCTTCTTGGCCTCCTTGGTGATCACCTTGAGGACCTCGTCGTCGGAGAGCTCGCGCTTCTCCTTGCCCGCGACCTCCTCCTTGGTGATCGCGGTGAGCGTCAGCCGGAGCGTCGAGGAGCGGAGCTCGTCGCGCTCCCTGATCGCGGCGTTGAGGTCTTCCTGCAGCTTCGACTTGAGCGTGGTCATGGGTCCGATTGTCGCAGGTGCGCCGACACACCCGCGCGCCGATTTCCGGGGCACGCCCGAGTGTTGACCCCTCGCCGCCGTTCCTTCGATCTCCCGAACGATTTCCGCCGCACCGCACGGGCCTGACACGATGGACCCATGCGCGCGCGATACGGAGTACCCCTGGGCATCACGGCGGTCGCGGCCGCCGGTCTTCTCTACTCCGCGGGCTTCGAGGCCCGCTCCTTCCGTCTGCGGCGGGTGACCGTCCCCGTCCTGCCCTCCGGGATGCGCCCCCTGCGTGTGCTGCAGGTCTCCGACATCCACATGGTCGGCGGCCAGCGCAAGAAGCAGCGCTGGCTGCGCTCGCTGGCCGGTCTGCGCCCGGACTTCGTGATCAACACCGGGGACAACCTCTCGGACCCGGAGGGCGTGCCGGAGGTCCTGGACTCGCTGGGCCCCCTGATGGACTTCCCGGGGGCGTACGTCTTCGGCTCCAACGACTACTACGGCCCCAAGCTCCGCAACCCCGCCCGCTACCTGATCGAGAAGGCCCACGGCCGCCACGGCCTGAACGGCAACGCGCCCGCGGTCGGCGTCGTGCACAACCCGTGGGAGGACCTGCGCGACGGCTTCGACGCGGCGGGCTGGCTCAACCTGACGAACACGCGCGGCATCCTGAAGGTCGAGGGCGTGTCGGTGGAGCTGACGGGCCTGGACGACCCGCACATCAGGCGGGACCGCTACGCGCGGGTGGCAGGCGGCCCGTCGGGCTCGGCGGACTTCTCCATGGGCGTGGTGCACGCGCCGTACCTGCGCGTCCTGGACGCCTTCGCGGCCGACGACTACCCCCTGATCCTGGCCGGCCACACCCACGGCGGCCAGCTCTGCATCCCCTTCTACGGGGCCCTCGTGACCAACTGCGACCTGGACACGGACCGGGTGAAGGGCCTGTCCACCCATACGGCCGAGGGCCACACCTCCTACCTGCACGTCTCGGCGGGCTGCGGCACCAACCGCTACACCCCGGTCCGCTTCGCCTGCCCACCGGAGGCGACGTTGCTGACGCTGGTTGGTCGGGAGTAGGCAGCCCTGGGCAGGTCTCTGGACGGGTCCTGCCCGGAGCCGTGGCGGGCGGGTCCCTGGCCGGGACAGGCGCCCCGAACCGGCACCGCGCCCGCCGGGCCGTTCCGGGCGGGGGGTCTCACGGCACCCACCGGCAGGTCCGGGAACCGCGTCGGCCAGGCCGGGCCAGGCCGGGGGCCTCACGGCCCGGGGGCAGACCCACCCGGAACCGACCCCCGGCGCCGACCTGCCGTAACTCGGACAGCGCACCCGAATCGCCCCATTCATCCCCTCTCCCTACCGTGAGGGCATGACCGCCCCGATCCCCAGGGACATACCGGATCTCCCCGCGATCCCGGGCATACCCGTCCTGATGCCCTCCGCCGTCCCCGCGACCGCGGTGGTGGAGCCCACCCGACGCCCCTGGACGGCGCTCTACCGCCTGCTGGTCGCCGCATCGACCGCGGCCGCGGTCGCCGTCGAGGTGGCCATCGGCCCCCCGGCCCACGTCCTGAGCCACTTCGCGATCCAGGCCGCCGTCCTGCTGGCCGCCGTCATGGCCTCCTCGGCCCGCAGAGCGTGGACCGCCCGCCGTCCCCTGCCCTCGGCACTGACCGGCGCGGCGCTGCTCTACGTCATCATCGCGGGCCTGGTCTACCACCTGCTCCTGACCCGCACGGCCACGCCGTTCTCCCTGACGGGCGCACCGGGCACCCACACGGTGTGGCAGGCGGCGGCCGGCGCGATCATCCACACCGCGGCCCCGGTGGCGGCACTCCTGGACTGGCTCCTGCTGACCATCCCCGACCGCCTGCACCTGCGCCAGACGGCCACATGGATGCTGTACCCCCTGACCTACCTGGCCTTCTCCCTCACCCGGGGCGAACTGCTCCACCCCGGCGCACCGGGCCGCTACCTGTACCCATTCCTGGACGTCGTCCGGCACGGCTACAAGCACGTCCTCGGCAACGCCCTCCTCCTGGGCCTCTCCTTCTACGCCCTGGCCGTCCTCCTCGTGGCCCTGGACCACACCCGCCCGAACCCCGTCCGCCGTCGCTACAAAACCGGATTTCGTCTCCGGCCACCGGTGGGCTAAAGTAAACGACGTCGCCGCGGCAACGCAGTGGCATCGGGGTGTAGCGCAGCTTGGCAGCGCGCTTCGTTCGGGACGAAGAGGTCGTGGGTTCAAATCCCGCCACCCCGACACAGGTCAGAGGGCCAATCGCGTGATCGCGATTGGCCCTCTTTCGTGCTTGGGGGGCCAAACGGGGGGCCAACCGAAGTTGATCAGGGTTGGCGCTACGTCCACTAGGTCCTCCACATAGGGTCGTCCCAGACGCAGCACGAGACCCTTGTGCCGGCCTCAGGGGATGATGCTGTCCGCGGAGAGCACCGGTTCCGCCCATGCAGCGAAGCCGAAGATCGGTCGCTGAGTAAGCCTTCCCCCGCTGTCGTCATACAGCGTCCGACGCACCCTTCGGCCTCGACGCACCAGGTATCGGAGGCCCTCTACGTCGACGATCCCGCACCCGCCAGCGTCCAGGTCGATGGAAGCCTCGTCGACGCGGTTGACATCCCAACCCGCCTTCGCGGCGAGATGCATCCACACCTGGATCGCTCGCTCGGGCTGCTCCGCGGAGAAGCCCGTCCCGCTCTCGCGATGATCTGCCCCGGGTCAGGTCGCTCGTCAATGGCCATTGCAGCCCCTCTCATCGACAGGCGATCATGGCAGAGTCCTCAGCCCAGCCGACTCGCCGGGTCTCCGGGAAGCCTTTGCGGGACAGCCTAGGGTGCGGTTCTGATCAGCCGGGCGCATATGGGAGACACATGCCGGAGCAAGCAGAAGCCCTACGGATCGCGGTCACGTTCTTGGAGCGGAGCCAGCGCACCACAGAACCACCACTCGCCATCGATGCAGCGCGAGTCCGAGTGGGCCATGGCCTCCTGATCGTGCCCTATAACTCCGTCCAGTACCTAACCTCACGCGACCCCAGGGATCAGCTCCTCGACTGCTGGCCGATCCTCGTCGATCTTGAGACCGGGCACGTCCGGTTCGGCACACTCGAGGAGAGGCCTCTCTGGAAGCAGGCGTCCACCTTGAGCGCGATCGTGTGTCTGTTACGGGACAGCTCTTAAGGGTTGTCCCGTATGTTCTCGGGGCATGCTGAGCGTCGGGGCGACTGGTTGAACTGGGTAGCGATCGAGTGATCGCGAGTGGGCGGCAGAGTGCGTCCATGATCACGACGCTGTTTCTTTGCGAACCGCCTGCGGGGTTGGCTCGAGGGATGACCCGAGGCGATCTATTTACCCCCTAAAGACCGTAATTACAAGGGGGGTATGCATGGTAAACGGCAACGCATTCTCCGATCCTGCAAGCCATCTGATCGGCCTCTATCGAGATCAGAGCTCCGGTGGATTTCGATTCGTTATGCCCAGGCCAGGCAAAAGGGGCGTCAATACTGTCACCAGTGCGGCCTTCGCCACTTTCTACAGCATCCTTGACGCCAAGGACAAGCCGCCAAAGGCGTCAACCTCGCTTAAGTACATCAGCTTCGTGGCGAGCAAGCACGCAGCAGGAGCGGCCGTCGATATCCTCGTAGGGCAGCTGCTCGATACCGCGCTTGCTGACGCCCTCCGCACGCTTGGCGATGTGAGCCTCAGGGCTGCGTCTGTAGAGCTTGATGACGCCAACAACGAACCCACCGAGAAGGGCAAGAAACGTCATCGCATGCTCGCGCAGGGGCACCTTGGCGTGGTGTTCCAGGCGGCCGAGAGCGAGATAACAGCATTTGAGAAGAAGCTACTCCCCCACACAGATCGAAGAGCTGAGGCGCACCGCAAAGCGACTCTTGTTGCAGCCACCATTGCGCTCATCAACCACGACGCCGGCATGCAGGCAGCGGCTAAATGGGCCGAGAAGGCGAAAACTCATTTCGAGCGATACGACGAGCTGAAGGGCGACACTGATAGGGCGGTCCTAGCCCGCATGAACCGGCAGGAGAGCAAGCTTCAGTCCGGCCGGTCACCTATCGTGATACACCCCACCCGGAGTGGTAATGCCGCAGGGCCTTGCGGACCCCGCTGGGTCTTACGCAAGACCGCCATTCGGGAACTCCAAGAAGACAGGCGCCCGATCTTAGCACGCGTTACCACGCTTAAAGAGGAGCGATCGCATTTTGAAGTGCTCTATAGAGCCCTCCGGTCTTAAGAGGTTGCCCCGTATGGAGCGTGGGTTATCCGGTGAGGGTCAGGTTGTGTAACCGGGCGATGCCGAGCATGGCTTGGTGAACGCCGCGCCCCTTGAGACGGCAGTCCCGCAGGACCTTGGATGGCGTTGCGGGGGTCTGTTTGGTATACCGCAACGAGGTACAGCAACCACAGCAACCGACCCCGTCCTGTAGCGGCCTTGTGAGACCTCGGCGCGATGCCCGTCGCTTACCGGTCCACATAGAGCCACGGATCAGAAGGCTTCTGACATCCACGGCTGACATCAACGACGCCGGACGGGGACGAACATCAGCAACTCTGTCCGGCCAGGGCACCAGCCGACGACAGCAGCCGGAGCGGGTTCGGATCGAACTCCTAAAGCCAATGCCGGTGACTTTGCCGCCTTCCAGAGCTCGGCCGTGAGGGTACAGCCGCAGGTCAAAGGCTTGCGCGCGCCGTTAAGTCAGTGGCATTGCTCCTAAAGCGGGTGTCGGAGGTTCGAATCCTGCCGGGGGCACAGAAGAAAGGGCCAGCTCAGGAGGGTTTCCCTCCCAGGCTGGCCCTTCGTCGTTCCAGGCGCCGTGCCACACGCACGCCACTACGTCCGCTCGGCGTCCTCTCCAGAGGACTCGGAGGCCGCTCCCCCACCGCCTCGGATCATGGCCCCGAGCCGATCCGCGATGGCCCGATCACGGTCGCTGGTCATGTGCTGATAGATCAGAGCGGCCCGTGAGCTGCTGTGGCCCATGCGCGTCATCAGCTCACGCGTACTTGCCCCCGCCGTCGAGGGCCAGCGTGCCCGTGTGCCGGAGATCGTGGAAGTGCAGCTCCGCCGTGACGCCTGCGGCCTGCCGTGCCTTGACCCAGTCGTCCCGGAAGTTGCTCCGCCGTAACTGCCCGCCCTGCGGCCCGACGAAGACGTGACCGTCACGACCAGCCGCAGCGAACTGCTCCAGGTGGTGCGTTCAAAGAGACATCGGGTAGCTCAAGTTACGCTCAGAACCGAGATCTCTTTCTTGAAGTGCGCATGCTCAGCCCGTAGCGTTCTGGGCATCCGGCCGCCTGACCAGCGGCCACTAACAAGGGGGAACCCATGGGTATACGGATGCGTCGAACTGCCATCGCGTCCAGCACGGCACTGCTGCTCTGCCTCGGAGTAGGCGGGACTGCAAATGCAGACTCCAACCCCACAGAGAACCCGGTCGAGATCAACACTGCGCCGCCGCAGGAACCCGAGGAACAGGTCACCGATGTTCCCGATGACGCGGTCAACGATGAACCCACGGGCAAGCCGGATCCCGACGCAGTACCTGCCGGCCGAGACTGCGGTCAGACTGAATTCGTGTACAAGCCCAAGTCGCAGGGCAAGCAGTACCACCAGGGCGTGGGGGCCACGAACGCGAACTACAACGGCACCTCCAGAACTGCCAAGTCGACCTTCACCTCTGAGGTGACGGGCGAGGTAGGTGTCTCCGTCAGCGGCGATCTGCAAACGTCGGTCAACACGATGCTCATGAAGATCAAGGCCAAGTTCAACGTCACCGTGTCGGCGAAGCTCACCGCCAAGCTCGGCAACCAGATCGCCGTGGACACCCCACCCCACAAGACCACGCACGCCAAATACGGTGTCTACCGGCTGAAGCACACCGGGGTCAGCTACGTGATTCACACGAATTGCACTGTCTCCCCCGAGAAGACCGTTGTCAGCTACTCCCCCTACCGGGTCGGGTGGTACTTGTGGGAAAGCTGAAGAAGTTGACGGCCGCCGCGGGACTCGCAGCGGTGGTTGCGTTGGCGGGCTGCACCAGCGATCAGGACCCGGCCACGCCTTCTCCTCATAAGTCGCCGCCCCGGTCCACAACCTCTCCGACCAGCTCGCCGACGTCAGAGCGCGCTGAGAACGTTCCTGGGGAGACTGTGACCAAAGCGCCGGTGCTTCCGGACGGGAAGGTTGTGGCACAGGCCGTGAACGCCACGGGCAATCGAGAGGTGGAGATCCGAGGCGGAATCAAGGCCGGACCGCTGTCAGTCCTCGTGAATTGCCAGGGTAAGGGAACCCTGACCATCTCCGTGGAACCGATCGGGCTGAGCTTTCCCCTCGAATGCGTGGATGGAGAGGTCAGCAGTACCTTCAACCAACTCGCCCTGAAGCGCGCCCGTGATCACGGCACCGTGAACGTGACGGCCCCATCCCAGGTTCGCTGGGCACTTACCGTCGGACAGTAAACCGGAAGCGGTTCGGCACTCACGCCGATTGCCGAACCCATTTCGTGACGGTCGAACTTGGGCCGTCTGTGGGCCATCCGAGGGCGGCCGACGACGACAGATGACAACAGTCGACGACAGCCCTCCCCCTGCTCAACGGGGGGTGGTTCGGGTACCGGCGCAGGCGCTCATCCTTGAAGCAGAGTTGAGGAACATCAGAAGACCAGATGGCAGGCCCCCGACGCCGTATCCACCAGCAGTGACGGCAACGTTGACGGCAACGACGACGGACGGCAGCGGCACTGGACGGCCCGGCACGGTAGCGGCAGAGTGCCGGCGGGCCGTCCCATCACGGCGTGCCCGCATTTTCTAAGCGCCGGGTCTGGTTCGCGGGTGAGTGTCTAACTGCGTGACAACGCCGACGCACAGCGGCGGACGAGCGCGGACGGCTGTGGACGCTCGCAGCAGTTGAGAGGCCCACCGAACCGTGGTCGGCCACCCGCGCAAGTTCCTTCGGGACGAAGAGGTCGTGGGTTCAAATCCCGCCACCCCGACAGAGAAACACCAGTTCAGGGCGGGTGCTGAGAGATCAGCACCGGCCCTGAACTGTTCTCCAGAGGCTCTCTGGAGAAATCCTGGAGAAGATCTTGAAAATCGTCTCCAGACCAGTGCCCTACCCGCGAGCCCTCAGCAGCGCATCCAGAGCAGCAACGGGCGAGCCGGGGCTCATCGCTCGGCGCGCGTCCAACGCCTCCTCCCACATTCCGGTGAGCGCGGTCATCAGCGCCTGCCGCATGCCAGCCGTGATGTGGTCATAGCGGGACTGCACCGAGCCGTCCTCGTGACCCATGCGTTCGTCCATCAGCTTCGGCGGGGTTCCCACCTCTCTCATCAGGGTCTTGTGCGTATGGCGCAGCCCGTGCGGTGTCAGCCCCGGAGCGATCGGCACCCAGCACGCCTCAGCCCGCTTGGAGGCTCCTCGCCCACGTGCGGGAATCCCTGGCCACGGCTCAGCGACCACCGGCACAGGGTGCTCTTCCTGATTGCCGCGTCCGGGGTACCGTCCCGTGGCAGCAAGTCGAAAGAGCCAAGTGGCGAAGCCCGAGCGTCGCCAGTGTGCGGCCAGCTCCCCCGCTCCCGCGTTACGGACGTACCCGAGTTCGGTGATGGCATCCAGCACCTTCAGACGAGTCGGCTCCGCCACAGCGCCGGGGCGGTTGAGCACGTTGGAGACGGTGCCTGTCGAGACGACGGCGCGGCGAGCGACGTCGACCAGCTTTGCTCCCGGACGGCTCACAGAGCCATTGGCAGCGCCGTGGCCACGGAAGACGTAGGCCAGTCCGTGGCAATCACAAGGCTTCGGTTTTGGTAATAGATGCAATGCCGCTTTACCGCTTACGAAAACCCGCGGTGGTGGCGCGCAGCGGGCACTTGAAGAAGCAATCTTGGGTGGACTGCGTACTTTTTCTTCCTCACACCCTGGGGACGGGAAAACCTGCTGGCCAGAGCCGCTATCTCGTGCGGAGGAGTCGACTGTCCACAGGCCTGTCCCGCATTCGTCCACAGCGAAAGGTCAAGTTTCCCCAGAAGCAAGGCAGTTGTGCCCAGGCCCTGTGGACAGCCAGATTCGACTGAGGCCGAGAGCGTGCCACTATGAGTGAGCCATATGACTGTACTGGCCTTTTACGTCGCGCAATTGACGACCAGTGGGTTTCACGTGAAACGACGCGTGGGCACATCCTTGCCTGCAAGAAGTGGAGTTGAGCCTCTCATTTGTCATGGTCGTGCCGTAGAAACGACAAGCAAGACAGGCCACCGGCCCTTGCTGACACACCTCGTGTCAGTGCGGCGCCACAGAATGTTCCTTGGCGGCCTCTTTGGGGCCCGTCGCCAACACGGCGGCGGCCCCCTGTTGCGAGCAGGAGGCCACCGACTTCGACAGCAAGAACCGACGACCTGAGGAGGTCACGATTCCCACCGAAGACGAGCCTACGGGCTCCCACTGTCAAAGCAACTCTGACCAGCACCTTGACGGCCCGCCGCTCGGTGCGAAGCCCAGGGAAAGGCGCCTACGCCCGGGGCGGGCGCAGGCTCGTCGACTGCTGGAGACCGCGAGTGACGAGTTCGTGCGGTTGGCGGTGAAGGCGTCCACGATGGGCCTGGCCGGCCTGGCGGTCTACTGGTTCGAGCGCCGGTGATCCGGGCCGCCTAGGAGTGCCCGAGGTACTCCCAGGCGGCCCTCCTTGCCCGGTCTACGAGATGGGATACGCCGCCGGCGACGAGGTCGACATCTCCGCGCTCGCCGTGGGCGATGTCTTCGTGAAGTTCAGCTACGTCCGCGACGAGCCCCTGTTCGGGATTCCCGTGCGCCCACTCCTGGCCACTGCGACGCTTGATCAGGCAGTAAGGGGAGAGGAACCGCTTTGATCATCCTGGACACAAACATCCTGACGAAGTCCGGCATCGACAGCGCCACCACAGATCTGGTCAAGATCATCAGGGCGTCCGATGTGGAACGCGTGGCCGTGCCGTGGATGGTGCTGGAGGAGCTTACGGCCCACCGTGCGGTGCCGTACCGCCAGAAGTACGAGGCAGCCGAGGCAGCCCTACGCAGCCTCAAGGACGGAACGCCGTGGCCGATCCGCGTGACGCTGCCGCGGATGGATCTACAGCGTTTCCAAGACGAGTGGCGCCAGAAGTGGCTTGACGTGGTCGACGTCGTCCCAACGAGCGAGGCCGCGCTGAAGCAGGCCTTGATCCGGGAGGCGAACCTTCTGCCGCCGTGCAAGCAGGTCACCATCAAGGCGGGCGGCGACACCGGGAAGATAGGCGGGCGGGACGCCGCGATCTGGCTCACGGCCGTCGAGTACGCGCGGGAGCATCCTGACGAGACGGTCTACTTCGTCAGCAATAACACCAAGGGCTTCGGCGACGGGGCAGCCTTCCCGTACCCGATGAACGAGGACCTCACCGGCATTGAGGATCAGTTCGTGCTCCTCACCACCTGGTACGAGGTCGTGGAGAAGTTCGCCCAGCGGACGGACGATGTGGACGAGGACGCGGTGCGTTCGATCCTCTCGAGCCGGGAAAGCCTCAGCGTGATCGAGGAGGAGGCCGTTCGTCTGATGCTCGTGCCGCCGGACCTGGTGGGGCCGGACTTCGAAGCCGCGATGGGTCTCTTTGTGCAGGGCGAGGGCACGCTGGTCGATACCGACACCGTGCGGGTGCTTGGCTGGGCAGTACCCCCGTTCGTCACTTTCGATCAGGCAACCGATCTGACCGCCTACCGCATCGGGGACCACGTCTGGTGCACTGCCACGGTGCGGTGGGTCTTGGCCGCGCCCGGCCTCGTGAGGGACAGCCTTCAAATCCAGGGCGTTGCCTGTGTGTGGGAGACCCGTGTTCTCGTGAGCACGACGAACGCTGACGCCAAGCTCACTGTCCTGCGAAGCCAGGGCACCCGTGCGCTGTCCGCAGGCCAGTCCTCCGCCCTTTCCCGGGAACTCGCCGATTACGTCAGCATCATCAGCCACGAGCGTAGGTGGATGAATCTCCGCCATGAGTTCGCCGGCCGCCTCACTCTCTCAAGGATGGAGAGGCTCGTTGCGGAAGGTCTTCTGCCGCCACCTTCCGCTGCTCACTAGCCGATGCGGCACCCGTACGCCGACGCCGCGCGGCCCAGCCGGGCGCTCGGCTGGGGGCTATGGGGCGCGCGGCGTGGACGATGGCGCCCTGGTTGGCCTCCGGGATCAGGCCGTACACGAGGATGCAGGAGGCGTCGATGCGGCCCGGGCTGTCGGGGTCGGTGGACTGCCACGTCGACCACTCGCTGGAGAAATCCTGGAGACGATCTTGAGATAGCGGCCCCGGAGCACCACCGGAGACCGACGCATCCCGACCCTCTGACCTGCAACTTTGACATGATCCCCAGGTCGGCGCTCTTCTAAGGCCTAATTCGGGAGCAAGCGGTCCACGAGCAAAGTAGGGCGCGCACGGTGGGGCGCCGGCCACGGTCGGGGTTGATGCAGGTTCGGGTGACAGGTTGACCTGCCCCAGGTCCTACGGTCTCAAATTCGAGGGGGGAGCAGGCCCCGAACGAATGCCGTTCGGAGCCTGCTCCATACAGCCGCATCAAATCAGAGCGGAAGATGCGGTATCCCGGCCGAACGCAAGGCTCATCGCGCACCGGGGTCCCAGTGGCGCCTCCGCCCCGGGCGCCGCAGAGCGCCGTACATTGGGGACGGTAAGAAGGGTGTCATATTTCGCAGATGAGCATTGTTCTCGCAGGTGAGAAGCCTTGTAACTGACCTGGTCTCGGTAGGCCGCCGGTATGTCATGCCGTGTCACAATCCGGAACCGAGAGTGGCGATCGTCCGCCCGCTACTCAGCGGACTGGCGACCATACGTCGCATGAGACGATCACGGACCCGCCGGTCAGCCTCCATCTATGCCGTCCTGCAGGCCGTGACCGTGGTGTTGGCGCTGTGGCTGTCCAAGCACTTCCAGGTGGCGCGACTGGGCGCCACACTCGTCGCCCTGGCCCCCACCGTGCCGGGCGCCTACCTGGCCTGGGCCGCCTACCGCGACGACCGCCGCGAGGCCGCAGCGGACACCGACGCAAAGGTGAAAACGCTGGCCGCAGTCGTGGCCGCGGCCGAGACCCGGCAGCGCGCCCAGCTGATCGGGCCCGGCGCCCATCGCATCGACGTGGCCTTCCACCAGCGCACCGAGCCCGCCAACAACGCGACCGGCGCCGCAGCCCACGGCCGCCTCACCGACATCGTGTCCTACTACCAGAACCTGCGCCCCGCCCGCCTGACCATCACCGGTGAACCGGGCGCCGGCAAGACCCTGCTCGCCCTGGACCTCATCCTCGGACTGTTGACCCACCCCGGCCGCGCCGACACCGACCCCGTCCCGGTCCGCTTCTCCCTGGCTGACTGGAACACCGACCGCCCCCTTCAGGAATGGCTCGCCCACCAGGTCCACCAGCAGTTCCGGGACCATGGCATCACCCTCGCCGACGCATCCACCCTGGTGGACGGATACCACGTCCTGCCGGTCCTGGACGGCCTGGATGAGATGGACACCGACGCAACTCCAGCCGGCCGCCGCCGTGCCGCGCGCGCGCTGGAGAAACTCAACGCTTACCAGGACCCCACTGGCAGCGCCCCGGTCGTCCTCACCTGCCGCACCGCCCAGTACGAGAACCTAGCCAGCCTGGACCTGCGGATGCGTGAGGCCGCCCGCATCCAGCTCGACGACGTCAGCCCCGGCCAGGCCGCCGCTTATCTCACCGCTCGCAGCACCAGCCCCGACCGCTGGACGCCGGTCATCGAGACGTTCACGACCGCGCCCGGCGGCACACTGGCCCGCTCCCTTTCCACCCCCTGGCGCCTCAACCTGGCCGCCACCGCCTACGAAGAACGCCACCCCGACACCCTGGCCTACCTCCGCGAACCGGACCAGCTGCTCACCCTGGCTTCCCCCAGCGCGGTCCGCGACCACCTCCTCGCCCGCTACCTGCCCGCAGCCGCCCACCAGCACCCCACACACCCCATCCGCTACCGCCCCGACCAGACCCACCACTGGCTCGCCGCGCTCGCCGCCCATCTCGCCACCACCGCACCTGCATCCACCGCAAGCAGCACCGACATCGTCCTCCACCAGCTGTGGCCCATGGCCGGTCCCCGCCGCGTCCGCACCGCTGACGCCCTGCTCGGCGCCCTCCTCGCTCTCGCCTTCACCGCCCTGGTCCTGGCCCAGGTCCCCATCGGCTTCTCAACCAAACAACTATTCGGCGCCTCAGCCGGCGTGTTGGTTGCCCTGGGAACTATCTGGCAAGCCAGCCGTCCTCTCGTCCCAGAGCCTCAAACGTTCCAACTCCAGCGGCTGCGCAGCCCAACCCACCGCCGCAAGCTCGCCCGGACCATCGCAATGGGGCTCGTGACCGGGTTCGCAGCCGGGCTCGCGGGTGGGCTCGTGCTCGGGCTCGCCAGCGCGCTCGTGATCGGGCTCGTGATCGGGCTCGTGTTCGGGCTCGTAAGCGGGGCTGGGTTCGGACTCGTGATCGGGCTCGTGGAACCCCTGAAAGATGCTCCGCCGACAGACCCGCGTCATCCGGTGCGGGACGATCTCGCGTTCGGGCCTGCGGTGGGGCTCGTGTTCGGGCTCGCGGGCGGGCTCGCAACCAGCCTCGTAAGCGGGCTCCCAATCGGGCTCGTGCTCGGGCTCACGCTCGGGCTCGCGGGCGGGCTGTACTGGCTCTCTGGGGCTGGCCGCCGCTACCTGGTTTTCCTGCTCTGTATCCGGGGCCGATTGCCCTGGCGGCTCGGCACTTTCCTGAACTGGTCCTACGAGGCAGGACTCCTGCGGATCTCCGGCGTGGCCTACCAGTTCCGCCACCGGGAACTCCAGGACTGGCTCACCGCGCACCCTACGCCCTGACAGGAAGAGGATTCCTAGAAGTGGGCGCGCTGTGATCGTGGTTGCTGCCTTGGAGAAACCCTGGAGATGATCTTGCGTGGGGACCCCTGAGGTGCCGACAGAGGCCGACGCTTCCCAACACTCTGACCAGCGTGCTTGACCTGGAGCACAGGTAGACGATCTTCCAGGGCCTAATTCGGGACGAAGAGGTCGTGGGTTCAAATCCCGCCACCCCGACAGTGAGACACCAGGTGAGGCACCTAGGAACGTTCCTAGGTGCCTCACCTGTTTCGTCTGCGTGTCCATCTGCGTGACTACCGCTCCGCACCCCGCTTGAAGATGCCGTCCATGACCACGGCGCCGGTTTGGATCACGGGGCGGATCTGCTTTCGGTAGACCTCCTCGGTCACGGCCGTGCCGGAGTGGCCGACGAGACGGGAGATCTCTTCCAACGGGACGCCCCGGTCGGAGAGCAGGGACACGAAGCTGTGCCGCAGCTCCCTCGGGGTCCACTCGTTGGCGTTGATCCCTTCGGCGTCCTTGAGTGCCTGACGGAAGGCCCGCCGGACGTTGGTCGCGTCGAGCGGCTTGCCCACAGCCGACGAGAAGACCAGGCCGTGTTCCTCCCACTGATCCCCAGCAGCGAGCCGCTCCCAGCCCTGGTCCTCGAAGTGCTGCCAGAGGACCTCGACGCAACGCGCCGGCAGAGCGAGCGTGCGCCGGGACTTCCGGGTCTTGGTGTCCCCGCCACGCCGGACCGAGCGCCAGACCGCGATGTGGGGAAGCTGCGGCGGGTCAGCGTCGGACCTTCCTTTGAGGAAGACGTGGTCCCAGGTGAAGGCCCGAAGCTCCTCGGTACGCGCACCAGTCAGCAGGGCGACGACGACGTAAGCGTGCATCGAGATCCTCTCAGCCGCCTTGAGCACTGCCTCGGCCTGGGCGAAGTTGAGCGCCTTGGACGGCCGTCCCGGCTGACCCTGAGGTACCGAGCACAGCTCGACGACGTTGCGTTTCACCTTGTCGCGGGCCATGGCCCGCTTGACCGAGCGGTTCAGACAGGAGTGGACGGCGGGGGCGCCGCTCGCGGGTGCCGGTCCGTAGATGGCGTGCGTGGGGAGGCTCCCATCCCGTCTGCCGTCAACCCAGGCAGAGCCGAGCAGTCGCGGCCCAGGGCATCAAGGTCGTTCGTACAGTGGCGCGCTCCACCTTGACGCCCTGAAGCACGCCCGCTCCACGGTGTGTGGGTCGACGGCAGACGGGGTGGGAGCCGGGGAAGGTGATGGCCCAAGGCGAGAAGACCCGGTACGCCGCGCGTGAACACTGAGCCCGTAGGCCACTAGTCCGACTCGTTGATATATGGGCGTGTTACCCCCAGACGTGCCAAGTGATCCTGTGTGTGCGGTTCAAGCTCGCATCGGATGTAGGAGACATCCGAGACGCTTGAAACAAGGAGCACACATGAGTCCTGACCACAGGACACCTACGCCGTCCGGGCCCCTACTGCGAGGCAAGCGCAGGAAGATTGGCGGGCTCGCCACAACCGCGCTGCTGGTGGCGATCGGACTGATCACCCCCGCCGCGGCCATCGCACACACCATGACTGGCCACGCGTCCGCCGCCGACGATAGGTGCGACAAACCTGGCATGGGCGGGCTGGACAACTGTAGGGGGCCGAGGCCGCCGAAGCCGAAGCCGAAGCCGACCCCGACCCCGACCCCGCCGCCAACGGGCTGCAACGACATCGACTCAGCAGTTCAGGGGATGACCAAGTACGTCTCGGTGGTTTGTAGCGGGGAGGTGCGGGTCCTGTCCGTCGATGAGGCTGGTCCGAATCCGCCGACCCCTGTTGCTAACGGAAGCGGCGTCTTCTGGCAGCTGGTGGGAGGTCCGACCAACGTATTCGACGCCACGCTGTCGGTATTCGATGCTCGCCTCCTGGTCACCGAGCTGACCTCAACAGGAGAGGTGTGGCAGGGGGTGTGCACCTCAGCGCTGCCGCTGACGGTGCCGTGCACCTTCACGCAGATGCCCACGCCACCGAACACGTAACGAACCTGCTCGCGGCGATCGTGTGGCCTGTCGGAAGCATGCGGCGGTCCGCTCACTACCGTGGCAACATCGGCCGGCTAGGCTACACCGTGCCCCTGGCGTGCCCGTTCGAGAGGCACGCCAGGGGCTACGGGGAACACCGGAAACAACTCGAGGTCGCTGCCCAGCCGCTTGAGTGACAGCCGGGGGCGGGCGCGACCTACGTCACGTCGGCGACGGGTGGGCAGTCTCCTGGGCCGCCCCTGGGCCGTGCGGGGGCGCTCGACGATGACAGATGACGACAGTCGACAACGGCTCTCCCCCTGCTCAGGGGCGGTGCTTCGGGTGCCAGCGCAGGTGCCCATCGGTGAAGCAGAGTTGAGGAACTTCTGAGGAACGAGCATCTCGGCCGCGCCCGATTGCCTTCCAACGCGTCGCCCACCCGTCGGCGGCTCTTCCGGGCCCACGGGCCGCAGTCTCCGGACGGGCTGTTCGAGGTCGACAGCGGCCTGGCGACAGAGGAGTACCTGGGACTGCATGAAGCGTTCGAGGAACTTGGGGCCATTCAAGTGCGCCGCTTCGCTCCGACCACTCCTCGGACCCGGCCAATAAGGTCGCGTCGCGCAAGCATCAGAAGCTCGCATTTATATCGTCGGCACCACAGTGCAACCGTCCACGCGCCCGCCAAATCCTTTCCCGCTCTACCGAATTTATCGGCACTAAAATACGGCAACGCAACCCCTTGACCCGCTCTTGGGAGCTAGCTAGCTTTCACTCACCGCATCCGAGCCATGGGGGGAAAGTGAAACTACGACTCATCTCTCTCTTCTGTTCAAAAACAGAGGATGACACAGGCGAGGACGAACCCCGCCTGATCGTGAACGGCGTACAGGTTTGGGGAGCAGAAGCTCCTGGGCTGAACGATCGCGACACTGCGGACCTTTCGGCGGTTCCTGTAATCGAGTTCGGCACACGGGCTCGCATCGAGCTATTCGACGCCGACGCCGGCGGCGAGGACGACGACGACCTCTTGGGTCGTTTCTATGTAGGTCGCATGCAGAGCGGGCAAGGGGAAGTGGAGTACCACTTCGTCGAGGATGACGCTGACTATACGCTGACCTACGAAGTCACGTCGTAGTCCCTCGGCGCCCGGCCCGGAGCTCTCCTGGCCATAGGCAACATCTCTACGCCACGGGGGCATATGTGTGCAGTCTAAACCGGGTTGCCGCGCTCACCTGGGCCACAATAGGCCTGCTAGGAGCGGCGATTGCGTGTGGCGTAGGCGCGGTGTTCGCGCCCTGGCCATATGACATTGCTCTAGCAATAGCAGCTCTGGCATTCGCAGGCGGCGCGGCGCTCACGGTCCAGCTACTGAAAACCGCCATCAATGATTATGTGGCTTGCCGAGACCGGCAGGACGGACGGTCCGACTGCACGATCACCCCATCCTGGGAAACCTTTTTCCAGGCAACAAGCTTCATGTCACTCATTTCCTGGGTGGCAGCAGCTGGGTGCATCGTCATTCCTTGGTTCGGAAAAGGAGCGGCTGTCTATTTCCTCTGGTCCGGCGTCACAAATAGCGTCGCTGCGATTGGGGTACTCATCGGCCTACTTAGCAACCTGTACTCCTATGCTGCCTGTCGCGACAAGGCAAACCGC
Source organism: Streptomyces sp. NPDC014864 (assembly GCF_043081525.1). Classification (NCBI taxonomy): domain Bacteria; kingdom Bacillati; phylum Actinomycetota; class Actinomycetes; order Kitasatosporales; family Streptomycetaceae; genus Streptomyces; species Streptomyces sp. NPDC014864. The sequence continues at coordinate 261,252 of NZ_JBIBWT010000004.1, read as the reverse complement.
CCGGGGCCGATCGGGTGAGGGGTCACATCGCCCTGCGATCAAATGACCGTGAGGCATTGAAGGCAAGCCGGAGGGCCATTCATGTATTCGTGAATGGCCCTCGCTGGCTCACCCGTACTGCAGGCGGCTTAACAGATCAGGCCACGGTGCCGGCGTCGTCGCGCTTTACGGGATCTTCAGTGAAAATGTCATCCATCGCCTCGGCACCCTGCGTGATCACGGGCCGAAGTTGCATGCGGTAGACCGCCTCCGTGGTCGCCTGGCTGCTGTGACCGACCAGGAGCGCGATTCGTTCCAGGGGGATTTACGGTCCCTGACCTCCTAACCAGATCAGGGGCCGTTCTCCCTGCTCAGCGAGCGGAGGCGGTGGGATTTGAACCCACGGTGACATCGCTGCCACGACGGTTTTCAAGACCGTGTACGGATCGACTCTCCCCAGGCGTCGAGTGCGCCCACGGCCGTGTGGATATGAGCCGGGCCGCGAAGCAACCGTTCTCCCGCGCACCACCAGGACAGTTGCTCCTCTGCATCCTCCCTTGGATGCATGCCCAGGCCATGCTCGGGACAGAGGGGCCACGCATGCCACAGAAGCTCCATGACGGTCTCCTGTGCGGCATCGGCGACGCTCGCCAGCGCAGAGGCGAGGCCGTCCTGCGAGTCCGGGTCCAGGTGATTGCCGTGCCACTCGCCGTTGGCCGTGGCGACGTAGACGTTCTCCGGCTCATCCGCATCGTAGGACGGAAGGGCCAGCAGTTGCAGGGGTTCGAGCTGGGGAAGCGTCACCGCCAGGTCCCGGTTCAGAAGGGCGAGAGCCTGGTCCCACACGGGGTACTCGCCCGGCGAGACGCGGCGAGGCTCGGGAGGGTCGAAAAGAGCGCACATGAACACCATCCTCCGCCACACCAGGGGCAGCCCCCTCGCTCAACAGCGTCGCCCTCCGCAAAGACCGCGTGCGGCGGCTGACGTCAGCGGCTGATCGCGCGGCGTCCTCTCAGGGGCCGGCCCAGCGGTCTCGCCGTGCTTGCGCACCGATCGCCGCACGGCGACGTGAGGCGGGGTGTCGTCATCCGTCTCCAGGAAGACGTGGTCCCCGGTGCAAACCCCACTGCCTCCCCACGATGAGCGGAGAGAGCGGCTCCTGACCTGGGTAGCTGGCCGGGGGCCGTTCTCGTGCACGGTTCTTCACGACTGACCGCGGCTCGCCTCCGACCATCTCCGTAGATGCGCGAGAGAGCGACATGATGAGTTGAGACGTCTATTCCATTGTGCGAATCGGCATTTTATGACCTCTTCCAGAGGCCCATACGGTCGGATTCATGGAGTGGAATTTTCCGACGGCCGAAGAACTGGCGGCCGCCTTGCGTGCCGGTGAAGTGACATCGGTGGAGCTGACCGACCAGGCAATCGCCCGTATCGAGCGGGACGACAAGGTGATCAACGCGATCTGCGTGCCGGACTTCGACCGTGCGCGGGCCGCCGCGCACCGTGCCGACCGGGCGCGCGCCCGCGGCGAGGACAGGCCACTGCTCGGTATTCCGGTGACGGTCAAGGAGTCCTACAACATCGCCGAGCTGCCGACGACTTGGGGCATCCCGATGTACCGGGACTTCGTGCCGGCCGAGGACGCGGTACAGGTGTCGCGGCTCCGGGCCGCCGGCGCGGTGGTGCTCGGCAAGACCAACGTGCCCTTGGGGCTGCAGGATCTGCAGAGCTTCAACGAGATCTATGGCACCACCAACAACCCATGGGATCACGCTCGTACGCCGGGCGGGTCCTCCGGCGGATCAGCGGCGGCCCTGGCGGCTGGATTCGGCGCGTTGTCCATCGGCTCCGACATCGGCGGCTCGCTGCGCAGCCCCGCGCATTTCTGCGGTGTCTACGCGCACAAGCCGACACTCGGGCTGGTGGCGAACCGCGGTATGGTCCCGCCCACCACGCCGGCGTTGCCGGTCGACCTCGACCTCGCGGTCGTCGGCCCGATGGCGCGCACCGCCCGCGACCTCACGCTCCTGCTCGACGTCATGGCCGGGCCGGACCCGCTGACGCTCGGCGTGGCGCACGACTTGACCCTGCCGCCCGCACGCCACCAGCGGCTGAGCGACTTCCGGGTCCTGGTCCTCGACGAGCATCCGTTCATTGCGACCGGGTCCGCTGTGCGGGCCGGCGTGAACCGGGTGGCCGACGCACTTGTCGACGGCGGCGCCCACGTCGAACGGTACAGTCCGCTGCTGCCCGACCCGGCCGAAGCCGCGACGCTCTATATGCAGTTGCTGTTCTCGGGCTCCGTTGCGCGTTTTCCCGTCGAAGCGTACGAGCAACTGCGGGCCCGCGCCGCCGGACTGAGCGCGGACGACCAGAGTCTCGACGCGGCGCGACTGCGCGGGATGGTGTTCAGCCACCGCGACTGGATCGAGGCGAACGACCGTCGCGAGCTCCACCGTCACGGCTGGCGGCAGCTCTTCGCCGAGTTCGACGCCGTGGTGTGCCCGATCACGCCGACTCCCGCGTTCCCGCACGACCACAACCCCGATCTGCTGGAACGCCGGATCGACATCGACGGCGTCGAGTACCCCTACCTCGACCAGCTCGTCTGGGCCGGTCTGGCCACCATGCCCGGCCTCCCCGCCACGGCCGTACCGGCGGCCCGGACCCCTGAGGGCCTGCCGGTGGGAGTGCAACTCATCGGTCCGCTGTTCGAGGACCGCACCCCGTTGCGGCTGGCCGAACTGCTCGAGCAGGAGATCGGCGGCTTCCAGGCACCGAAGTAGGGCGTACTACCGGGTGGCCGGCGGGGACAACCGCCACGGCTGCGTGTCTCTCTGCGTGACTACCGCCCTGGATCACGGACCGGATCTGCTTCCGGTGAACCTCCTCGGCCGGGGCCGCCCCTGAGAGCCCGACGAGCCGGGAGAAACGACGCCGAGCACCCCAGGAAGGCGCAGGTCAACGTCCATCGCGTCCCTGCCGCAATCGGCCTGCGCGCATGCCTCTACACTCCGCACACCTGTTCAACATTCCACCGTCATGAATCAGGACGGTGGGCCTGCCCTGTGGGGGGTTTCATGCGCAAGCTCGCCGTCGGCATCCTGCTGCCGTGTGCGGTGGCACTGTCGGCGCTGACCGGTCCGGCCGCCGAGGCCGTGACCGGGGACGGAGATCTGAAGATCACAAACGTGTCGTTCAACGGTGGCAAGTCCGTCGTGGTCGGCACCACGGAGAAGAAGACCTTCATCCTGGCGATCACCGCCACGGACAGCTCCGGGATCAACGCGGCCTACTCCGACATCTGGAGCACAGCAACCGCCACCGGTTTCGGATACCACGACAACCTGGGGTGCAAGGCCGTCAACGCCACCACCGCCACCTGCTCGATGAGCTACGTCATGGACCCGGGCCACTACGGACTGGAGAACGCGCAGGCGGGGGCCTGGCAGGCATACCTGGACATCAGCTCCAAGGACCACGACGTGATAACGGAGAACTTCCCGGACAAGTTCTACGTCAAGCGGTATGCCAAGCTCACGACCGACGCCTCGCCCGAACCGGTGAGCAAGGGCGCGACGCTGACCGTGACGGGCAAGCTCAGCCGGGCCAACTGGGACGACAACGCGTATCACGGGTACGCCAAGCAGTCGGTGAAGCTGCAGTTCCGCAAGGCGGGCACCAGCACCTACACCACGGTCAAGACCGTCACCACAAGCAGCACCGGCACTCTGAGGACCACCGTCGCGGCATCCGCCGACGGCTACTGGCGCTACGCCTTCGCGGGCACCACCACGACGGCCTCCGCCAAGGCCGCCGGCGACTACGTCGACACCAAGTAGTCAGCGGGACGCCGACACCGGCTCCGGCAGCGTCCCACGGCCGTCGCCCGGCCGGTACGAACGTCAACGACCGATCCCCATGGGCCTGCGGATCAGAAGTTCCCCGTGCCCCTGCCCTGCCCGATCGCGCGGGGGACCACGGGGGAACGGCGGGAAGTCCCGGAGTCCGGGCAGGCGAACGGCCCCCGACCATCAATCCTGGTCAGGGGCCGTTCGGCCGTTTCCTGCCGCGCGGGGTCGTCGGGGTGCGCCCCCGGAGCCGTGCCGCCGGTGTGGGTTTCCGGAGTCGGGGGCGCACAGGTCATGACGCTCCGTATACGGTGATCCCAGGGTGTGAGTCGTCGAGGCCGTGACTGGTCGGCACAAGGGGGCAGAAGATGGTGCGGGCACCGAAGAGCGTCAACGTGAAGCTGAATCTGCGCGTGCTGGAGATCTCCGGCACCTGGGAGCCGAACGACGCGGAACGGCGGGCCGCCTGGGAGCTGTACGTCGAGCTGGTGACCCGTGTGTCGGTCGTGCCCCTGCGGACCGACGAGGGGCTGTTGCGTGAGGCGCTCAGCAGTCTGTACTCCCTGTTCGGCACCACCCGGGAAGTGCTGCGCAAGTACGGCCCCGAGGTAGCGGAGCCCAAGAAGGACGGGCAGTACAACTTCGGTTACCTCGCGGTCGCCATGCTCAACTACGGCATCCGGCCGCTGCTCGCGGTCTGGCACCCCGTCCTGGAGGACTGGGAGAGCCGGCGTCCCGCGGACCGCTCGCGCCGGGACCACGAGCAGGCCTGGGAGGCGGCCGACGAGCTGCGCGCCTCCCTGCGCGACACCCGCGCGATCCTCACCGAGTACGCGGACCTCCTGGCCAGTGCCTGCGGCGTCCCGAACCTCCTCCAGGCGGTGCCCGGGGACTGAGGCGCCGTACCTCTCTTCGGACACCTCACTCCCGCGGCCGTTCTTCGTCAGCGTCCGCCCCGGGCCCTCCCCCGCTCTCCGGGCACAGGGTGAACCCGGCGGTTCTGGAACCGGTCGTCCCGGTGCGGCAGTCTTCTTCCTCGTGGGGAGCGTTCCGTATCAAGGGGGTGCGCCGGGTTACCCGGGCGCGCACATGGTGGTGTGCGGCGACGACGGGCTCGCGCACCGCCTGGCCGCCGAGTTGCGCGGTGTCTACGGTGAGCAGGTCACGCTGGTCGTGCCGCCCTCCGAGCGCGGTGTCCGCCCGCCGGTGGTCGGCCGGGGCCGGACCGCTTCGGCGTTGCTGGACCGGGTGGTCAGCGCCGCCGTGGGCCGGGTCGGGGGCAACGGGGGCAACAGCGCCAACAGCGCCGGTGGCACCAGCGGCACCGGCGGCGGGTCGGCCTCTGATGCTGATCACCTTCTGGAGACCGCCGAGCTGACCGACGCCGTGCTCGTGGCGGCGGGTGTGGAGCAGGCGGCCGCGCTGGCGCTCGTGTACGACGACGACGAGACCAACATCCGCGCCGCGCTGACCGCCCGCCGGATCAACCCGCGCCTGCGGCTCGTCCTGCGCCTGTACAACCGGCGGTTGGGGCAGCACATCGAGGAACTCCTCGACCAGGCGGCCGTGTTGGCCGTCGGCAGCAACGACACCTCCGGGACCGACGCGTCCACGACCGTGCTGTCCGACGCCGACACGGCCGCGCCCGCCCTCGCCGCCAGCGCCGTCGCCGGCACCAGCAAGGTCGTCCAGACCGACGGGCTGCTGCTGCGCGCGGTGGAACGGCCGCCGCCCGCGCCGGGACAGGTCGCCGATCCCGGGCTGTGCACCCTGGCGCTGCTGTCGGCGACCAGCACCGACCCGGCGGGCGCGGACGGCTCCGAGGGCAGCGGGGAGCAGCGGCCCCGGCTGCTGCCCGACGAGGCGGCGGTACACGAGGCCACCGGGCGCGGGACCGTGGTGCTGGAGCAGGTGTCGTACGCCGGTCCGGCGCTGTCCGCGGGGCGCGGCACCGGCGTCGTACCGTCGCTCACGTCGTTGTTCTCGCGGCGGCTGCGGTGGTCGCTGGCGGGTCTCGTGGGGTGCGTGTTCGCGCTCGCGGTGGCGTTGTGGGTGGTGACCGGGATCCATCCGCTCGGGGCCCTGTATCTGACGCTGCTCGACCTGTTCGCCATCGACGACCCGGCCCTCGGCCAGTCCATCGGGCGGCAGATCCTCCAACTCCTGTCCGGCCTGGTGGGGTTGCTGCTGCTGCCGGTGCTGCTGGCCGCGGTGCTGGAGGCGCTGGGGACCTTCCGGTCGGCGTCCGCGCTGCGCAAGCCGCCGCGCGGGCTCGGCGGGCACGTCGTACTGCTGGGGCTGGGGAAGATCGGCACCCGGGTGCTGACGCGGCTGCGGGAGCTGGACATTCCGGTGGTGTGCGTGGAGTCCGGGCCCGAGGCGCGGGGGCTGGCGACGGCCCGGCGGCTGCGGGTGCCGGTGGTGCTCGGGGACGTCACGCAGGAGGGCGTCCTGGAGGCCGCGAAGATCCACCGCGCCCATGCGCTGCTGGCGGTGACGAGCGCCGACACCACGAACCTGGAGGCCGTGCTGTACGCGCGGTCCGTACGCCCCGACCTGCGCGTCGTGCTGCGTCTGTACGACGACGACTTCGCCACCGCCGTGTACCGCACCCTGCGGGCCGCGCACCCGCACGCGCTGACGCGCAGCCGCAGCGTGTCGCACCTGGCGGCGCCCGCGTTCGCCGGGGCGATGTTCGGGCGGCAGATCCTCGGGGCGATCCCCGTGGAGCGGCGGGTGCTGCTGTTCGCGGCCGTGGAGGTGGGCGGGCACCCGCAGCTGGAGGGCCGGACGGTCGCGGAGGCGTTCCGCGCGGGGTACTGGCGGGTGCTGGCCATGGAGGCGGGGCTGACCGCACAGCAGCGGCGGGAGCCGGCCGCGGAGGCGGCGGCCGAGGACACCGGACGCCCCTCGGGACTGGTGTGGAACCTGCCCGGCACCTACGTCCTGCGCGCCGAGGACCGCGTGGTGCTGGCGGCGACCCGGCGGGGCCTGGCGGAACTGCTGGGGCGCCGGGGCCGGGAGCGAGCGGGTGCGTAGGCAGCCGCACCCACCCGCCCGCACGGGGCCGTCGGCTATCTCGGCAGGTGGCGTTCCGCGAAGTCCAGTTCCAGGCGGACCTGCTTGATGCGCTCGTCCACCACCAGCGAGCCGTGGCCCGCGTCGTAGCGGTAGACCTCGTGGACGGCGCCGCGGGCGTCCAGGCGCTTGACGTAGTTCTCGATCTGGCGGATGGGGCAGCGCGGGTCGTGCACCCCCGCGGAGATGTACACCGGGGCCTTGACCTGGTCCACGTAGGTCAGGGGCGAGGACGCCTCGAAGCGCTCGGGGACCTCTTCCGGGGTGCCGCCGAGCAGCGTGCGGTCCATGGCCTTCAGCGCCTCCATCTCGTCGTGGTACGCCGTGACGTAGTCGGCGACCGGGACCGCCGCGATGCCCAGCGTCCACGCCCCCGGCTGGACGCCGAGGCCGAGCAGGGTGAGGTAGCCGCCCCAGGAGCCGCCGGTGAGGATCAGGCGTTCGGGGTCGGCGAGACCGGAGCCGATCGCCCACTCGCGCACCGCCGCGATGTCCTCCAGTTCGATCAGGCCGACCCGGTGCTTCAGGGCGTCGGTCCACGCGCGGCCGTAGCCGGTGGAGCCCCGGTAGTTCACCCGGACCACGGCGTATCCGTGGTCGACCCAGGCGGCCGGGCCCGCGGCGAAGGAGTCGCTGTCGTGCCAGGTGGGGCCGCCGTGGATGTCGAAGACGGTGGGGAGCGGACCGGTCGCGCCCGCCGGGCGCTGCACGAGGGCGTGGATGCGGCCGCCTGGACCCTCCACCCACACGTCCTCCACCGGCACCGACACCGGGGACCTCATGCCGGGCGGGTCCAGGACCACCTGGCCCGTGGTGGAGCGCACGGCGGGCGGCTCGGCCGCCGAGGACCACAGGTACTCCACACTGCCGTCGGGGCGGGCCGTCGCCCCCGAGACCGTGCCGGGCGGAGTGGCGATCCGGGCGAGCTCGCGGCTCGCCAGGTCGTAGCGGAACAGCTCGCTGCGGGCCTCGAAGCTGTGCGCGATGAGCAGACCGGTGCCGTCCGGGTACCACTCCGCGCTCACGTCGCCGGGCAGGTCGAGGGCCAGGTCCGTCTCCTCGCCGGTGGCGACGTCCCACACCAGCGGCTCCCAGCGGCCGCGCCGCTGATGACCGATGAGCAGCCGTGTGTCGCCGTCGACCGGCGCGAACCCCAGCACCTCGAGGCCCAGCTCCTGGGTACCGCCCTTGGTGTCGTCCAGCTCGGCGACCGCGGTGCCGTCCGGGCGCAGCACGCGCAGCGCCGAGTGCATCGCGTCGCCGTGCTCGGTGTGCTCGACGGCGATCAGCGAGCCGTCGTGGGAGAGGTCGCCGACGCCCGCCGATTCGCGGTGGCGGTAGATCTCGGCGACGGTCCCGCCGGCCCGCGCGAGGTGGATGGTCGTCCCGTCCTCGTCGGTGGAGCGGCCCACCACCGCCGTCCGGCCGTCCCGGCCGAGCGCCAGGCCCGCCGGGTACGACGGGTCCAGGCCGGCCGCGGCCGGCTCGTCCGGTCCACCGGTGAAGGGCTGGCGGCGCCAGACGCCGAACTCGTCGCCGTCCTTGTCGTCGAACCACCAGATCCACTGGCCGTCGGGGGAGAGCACACCGTCCGTCGTGCCGTTCGGCCGGTCCGTGACCTGGCGTTGCTCACCCGTGGCACGGTCCCAGGCGTACAGCTCGTACGTCCCCGTCGCGTTCGACACGAACAGGGAGCGGGCCGGTGCGTCCTCCGCCCAGTCCGGCAGCGACACCCGGGGCGCCCGGAAGCGCTTCTCCCACTCCGGCATCTTTTCGATCTGTTCCCGCTGATCCCGCGCCTCGGACCCGTTGCTCTCAGTCATGGCCCCATAGTGCCTGCTCCGGCCGACAATTCGCTGCCGGGGGCCCCAGCCTGTGGACAACTTCGACCGGGCCCTTCCGAACCCCTTACGATTCCCGTCCGGCCGCGGTTCCGTCCGGCGCCGGAATCCGCTCATGTACTCGCTCGAAGCGGCCCGGGATCGGCCCAGGACCTGGCTCGGGACCGACCCGGAGCCGACTCGAGAGGGACCCAGGACCGACTCGGCAGGGACCCAGGGCCGACACGGGAGTGCCCCAGGACCGACTCGGGCCGCCCCGCGGCCCGAGGGTGCCCGGCGGCCCCGTACCGTTGAGGGCGTGTACCGGTTTCTGCTGACGCCCCGCTGGTGGGGCATCAACGTCTTCGTGCTGCTCGCCATCCCCTTCTGCGTGTTCATGGGGTCGTGGCAGCTGAGCCGGTTCGAGGCGCGGGTGCAGGACCACCGCACGGCGAGCGCCCGGGCCGCGTCGGACCGCCGGGAGGCTGCCCGCCCGGTGGCCGAGCTGCTGCCGGTGGACAAGCGGACGTCCGGCAGGCAGGCCACCGCCACCGGCCGGTACGGCAAGCAGCTGCTGGTCCCGGACCGCGAGCTGGACGGCAGGCGCGGGTACTACGTGCTCACGCTGCTGCGGACCGGCTCCGGCAAGGCGCTGCCGGTGGTACGGGGCTGGCTGCCGGGGAAGGCGGACCCGGCCAAGGCTCCGGCTCCGCCCACCGGCGAGGTCACGGTCACCGGTGCCCTGCAGGCGTCGGAGACGCCGGGGGACACCGGAGTCGGCACCCGGGGCGGCCTCCCTGCCGGGCAGACCGGGGCGATCAGCGCCGCCTCACTGGTGAACCTCGTGCCGTACGACGTGTACGACGCGTGGATCACGCTCGGCGAGGGCGACTCCGGGATGAAGGCCGTTCCGGCCACGGCGCCGGCGAACACCGGGCTGGACCTGAAGGCCTTCCAGAACCTCGGCTACACCGGTGAGTGGTTCGTCTTCGCCGGGTTCGTGGTGTTCATGTGGTTCCGGCTGGTGCGGCGTGAGGTCGAGTACGCCCGGGACGCCGAGCTGGGCCTGGTGCCGGACCCGGACCAGGACGAGGAGCACGCCACGGTGTGAGCGCCGTGGCGTGAGCCCCGCAATGTGAGCCTGGGTGAGCGGCGGGATGTGCCGGGCGCATGGGCAGCGGACCGGCCTACCCGTGCCGCCACCTGGGGCAAGGGCACGGGCACGTGGCGCCACCGCCCCAGCGCTCCCCCGCTCCTCAGGACGCCGCCAGCACTCCGGTCCGGTAGATCGTGCCCGCGCAGGCGTTCGACACCACGGTGGAGACCGTCGGTGAGCCCGCCTCCGGCGTGTGGGAGACCGCGACGCTTCCGTCCGCCGTGCCGTCCACCGTCATCATCTGCGGGGACGTGCCCGGGTCGGTTCCGGTGGTGGTGCTGCCGGTCGCGCTCGCGTCCTGGCTGGGCGACGGGTCCGGCGAGGGGCCGCCGGTCTCCGTGTCACCGGTGGTGCCGGTGCCGCCGCCGCTCGTGGTGGGGCAGGTCTCCGAGGGCACCCAGGCGAACTTCACCTCGTACGCCGAACCCGGCAGGAGCACCAGCCCGGACACCTCGGTGGAGGGGTCGGGCAGTCCGGCCGCCGCGTCGCCCGAGGTGTGGGCCACCACGCTGATCTTCGTGGGGTCGGCCGCGCCCTGCGCCTGCGGGGTCACGCCGCCGGGGCCGCCGACGGTGCAGCTGGTGGCGGAGACGTTGGTGATGTGGAAGGTGCCGTAGACCACGCCCGCGGAGTCCGGGGCGTCGGCCGTGGCGGTGGCGGAGCCGAGCTGGGTCGCCGCGCACACCGGTGCGCTGGTTCCGGTGCCGGTCGAGGGGGTGCCGGTGTTGCCGGTGGATCCGCTGCCGGTACCGGTGGCCGTGCCGCCCTTGTGGTCCTTCTTGCCGCCGCCCTTGTCCTGCCCGGAGGTCCGGCCGGGCGACCCGCCGGCGGTGCTCGCCCCGCCGTCCGGGCCCTTGCCCTCGCCCGTGCCGCCCTGAGCCTGCGAGGCCTGGCCGGCGATGGCCGGGTTGGCGTCGGAGCCGGTGGAGCCGGAGACGTGCACCAGGGCCGGGATGGCGGTGCCGACGAACAGGGCGGCGGCCGCCATGCCGACGGCTGCCTGCCGCTTGCGGGCCCGCCGGGCCGGCACCGCACGGCGGAGGTGGTCCAGCGTGCCGTCGGCCGGCTCGATGGCCCGCACCGCCTGGTGCAGCATGCTGCGCAGATCCAGCTCGTCCGAGTCGAACCCCTCGGGGTCCTTTTCGTCGGGGCTGTGGTTCACGGTTCCGTTCCCAGCGTGCGATTGCGTGTCGTCCTGCTCGTGCGGCCGCGTCGGCTCGTGCCACGCGTAGGGCTCGTGCCGCTCGTGCGAGTTGCGCCCCTCGCCGTGCTCGCTCATACCGGCGCCTCCATGGCGATGCGCAGCGCCGCGATGCCGCGCGAGCCGTACGCCTTGACCGATCCGAGCGATATCCCGAGGGTCTCGGCGACCTGGGCCTCGGTCATGTCCGCGAAGTAGCGCAGCACCAGCACCTCGCGCTGGCGGCGCTGCAGACCCTTCATCGCCTTGATCAGGGAGTCGCGCTCCAGCTGGTCGTAGGCGCCCTCCTCGGCGCTCGCCATGTCCGGCATCGGCTTGGACAGCAGCTTCAGGCCGAGGATGCGGCGGCGCAGGGCCGAGCGGGAGAGGTTCACCACCGTCTGCCGCAGGTAGGCGAGGGTCTTCTCGGGGTCGCGGACGCGTTTGCGGGCCGAGTGGACGCGGATGAAGGCCTCCTGCACGACGTCCTCGCAGGAGGCGGTGTCGTCGAGGAGGAGGGCGGCGAGACCGAGCAGCGAGCGGTAGTGGGCGCTGTAGGTCTCGGTGAGGTGGTCGACGGTGGTGCCGGCCACCACGCCGTCCTCGGCGCCGTCACGCTGGTTCGGTATGCGGGCGGGCCGCGCAGCGGGCATGGGCGCGATCACCGGCAAGCCGCCGGGCGTGCCGGCCATGCGCGGACGGAGCGCCGCGCGGGACGGCCGCAGAGCCGTGCCGCGGGTCGCCGCTGGGAGTACCCCCTGCTCGAAGAGCGTGGGGGGGAAGTCGAGTACCTCTGCCACGCCAGTTGGACTCGTCTCCCCCCTCGGAGGTTGTACGTGCCGGGCATCACTTTTGCGTCCGACCGCGCCACCGACAACGTTCTCACGTCAGGCAGCGCGTCAGACGGCTCCTCACATGCCCACATGCGTCCCGCTCTTCCCCTGTGTCCTGATTGACCGGGGCGTCCCCACGCCCCGGAGCGTCCACGCCCCCGCAGGGCGACCGCAAAGACGCTCCCCGCCTTCCGCGCGGTTGCGGAGGGCGGGGAGGAAAATCTTCGGACGTCGAGACGGCGCGGATCAAGCGGTCCGGACCATCGACTGGATCACGCTCTTACGTGAATCCTACAAATGATTCACGCCACGGTCAGGGGATTTCCCGCGGTAACAGCGAAACTCAGCCCGGCTCGGCCGCCACCAGCTCCGCGATCTGCGCTGTGTTCAGCGCCGCGCCCTTGCGCAGGTTGTCGCCGCAGACGAAGAACTCCAGCGCCGTGGGATCGTCGAGCGCACGCCGCAGTCGCCCGACCCAGGTGGGGTCGGTGCCCACCACGTCGGCGGGCGTCGGGAACTCACCGGCGGCCGGGTCGTCGCACAGGACCACCCCGGGGGCCGTGGCGAGGATCTCGCGGGCCCGGTCGACGGTGACCTCGTCCTCGAAGCGGGCGTGGACGGTGAGGGAGTCCGTGGTGATCACCGGGACCCGGACACAGGTCACGGCGACCGGCAGCCGCGGCAGGCCGAGGATCTTGCGGGCCTCGTCCCGCACCTTCATCTCCTCCGAGGACCAGCCGTCGTCGCACAGCGTCCCGGCCCAGGGCACCACGTTCAGCGCGACCGGTTCCGGGAACGGCCCGGTGTCGTCCCCGAGGGCGCGCCGCACGTCACCGGGGTTGGTGCCCAGCTCAGTGCCCGCGACCAGGGACAGCTGCCGGCGCAGCGTCTCGACGCCGGCCCGCCCGGCCCCGCTCACCGCCTGGTACGAGGAGACGACCAGCTCGCGCAGCCCGAACTCGGCGTGCAGCGCGCCCAGCGCCACGATCATGGAGAGGGTCGTGCAGTGCGGGCTGGCGATGATCCCGCGCGGGCGCCGCCGGGCCGCGTGAGGGTTGACCTCGGGCACGACCAAGGGCACGTCGCTGTCGCAGCGGAAGACGCCGGAGTTGTCGACCACCACGGCGCCCCGGTCCGCCGCGACCGGCGCCCACTGGGCGGCGACCTCGTCGGGGACGTCGAACAGGGCGATGTCCACACCGTCGAAGGCCGCCTCGGTGAGCGGGACCACCTCGACCTCCTCGCCGCGCACGGCCAGCTTGCGGCCGGCCGAGCGCGGTGAGGCGATCAGGCGGATCTCGCCCCAGATGTCCGCGCGCTGGGACAGGATCCGGAGCAGGACCGTGCCGACGGCTCCGGTCGCACCCACGACCGCGAGCGTCGGTCGGACGGTCATCGTCGTACGCCTCCGTACGAGGGGGCGGCGGTCACCGCCCGGTGCCTCCGTAGACGACGGCCTCGTCGCTGTCGGAGTCGAGCCCGAAGGCGGTGTGCACGGCGCGCACGGCCTCCGACACGTCGTCCTTGCGGGTGACCACCGAGATACGGATCTCGGAGGTCGAGATCAGCTCGATGTTCACGCCCGCGTCGGACAGCGCGGTGAAGAAGTCGGCCGTGACGCCCGGGTTGGTCTTCATCCCGGCGCCGACGAGGGAGATCTTGCCGATCTGGTCGTCGTAGCGCAGGGAGTCGAAGCCGATGCCGCCGCGGTTCTTCTCCAGCGCGTCGATGGCCTTGCGGCCCTCGGTCTTCGGCAGCGTGAAGGAGATGTCCGTCAGGCCCGTGGAGGCCGCGGACACGTTCTGCACGACCATGTCGATGTTGATCTCGGCGTCCGCGATCGCGCGGAAGATCGAGGCGGCCTCGCCCGGCTTGTCGGGCACGCCGACGACCGTGATCTTGGCCTCGGAGGTGTCGTGCGCGACACCGGAGATGATGGCCTGCTCCACCTTCTTTTCCCCTCGCTCGATCGGCTCGCTGCTGACCCAGGTGCCCTGCAGCCCACTGAAGGAGGAGCGGACGTGGATCGGGATGTTGTACCGGCGCGCGTACTCCACACAGCGGTGGAGCAGCACCTTGGAGCCGGACGCGGCCAGCTCCAGCATGTCCTCGAAGGAGATCCAGTCGATCTTCCGGGCCTTCTTCACCACGCGCGGGTCGGCGGTGAACACGCCGTCGACGTCGGTGTAGATCTCGCAGACACCGGCGTCGAGGGCGGCCGCGAGCGCCACGGCGGTGGTGTCGGAACCACCGCGCCCCAGGGTCGTGATGTCCTTCTTGTCCTGGCTGACGCCCTGGAAACCGGCGACGATGGCGATGTTGCCCTCGTCCAGGGCGGTCCGGATGCGGCCCGGGGTGACGTCGATGATCCGGGCTTTGTTGTGGACCGAGTCGGTGATGACACCTGCCTGGCTGCCGGTGAACGACTGCGCCTTGTGGCCCAGGTTCTTGATCGCCATGGCCAGCAGGGCCATGGAGATCCGCTCTCCGGCGGTCAGCAGCATGTCGAGCTCGCGTCCGGCAGGGATCGGGGATACCTGCTCGGCGAGATCGATCAGCTCGTCCGTCGTGTCGCCCATCGCGGAAACGACCACGACAACGTCGTTGCCGTTCTTCTTCGCTTCCACGATTCGCTTGGCGACGCGCTTGATGCCCTCGGCATCGGCAACGGAGGAGCCTCCGTACTTCTGCACGACAAGGCCCACGTGCGCTCCTCGCTCAGTCCGTCTCTGTCGCATCCGCGCAGTCGCGGTGCGGTCGGCTCAGTCTATCGAGCGTCCGAAATTCCCCTCTGCGATATCGCATGGTGAGATGTCCGGACGCCTCTGTCTCAGGACGGCTCATGCCCAGACAGCCCCCGGCCACTCGGAAAGTGCCCGGGGTCACAGAGGGGCAGTCCTGCCGACGGGCACCCGGACGGGTTACCGACGGCCCTACGGGTGCGTCCGCAGCCCCAGCGGTCCCGCGATCTCCTGAGCCATGACCTTCCCGGCCTCGAACTCGAGCGTGTCGTCGCCCATGCCCTGGTCGGTGTCCAGGCCGTCCAGCTCCTCCAGGGGCTGGTTCAGACGGACGTGGGCGACCAGGGACTGCAGGGCGCGCAGGGTGGCGGACGCGGTGGAGCCCCAGTTGGAGAAGTAGGAGAACTGCCACCACCACATGGCCTCGGCGGTGCGGCCGGCCCGGTAGTGGGACATGCCGTGCCGCAGGTCGGTGACGACGTCCGCCAGGTCGTCGGAGATGCGGGCGGGAACGGGCGCCCGGCGCGGCTCGTAGGGGTCGAAGACCTCGGAGTAGACGTCGATCGGCTCCAGCAGGCGGGCCAGGTTCTCGCGGAGCTTGTCGACGTCCTGCTCGGGGCCGGAGTCCGGCTCGTAGCGCTCGTCGGGGAGGAAGTCCTCGTGCGCGCCTAGACGGCCGCCGGCCAGCAGCAGCTGGGAGACCTCCAGCAGGAGGAAGGGCACCGCGGAGTCCGGCTCGTCGCCCTTGGCCACCTCGGTGACCGCGACCAGGAAGCTCTCGATCTGGTCGGCGATCTGGACCGCGAAGTCGTCCGGGTTCCGGTTGGTCGCGTGCAGCGTCGCGTCAGACATCTAGGAGTCGTCTCCCCTCGAAGGCGCGGCCGAGGGTCACCTCGTCCGCGTATTCCAGGTCGCCACCCACCGGGAGGCCGCTGGCCAGGCGGGTGACCTTCAGGCCCATCGGCTTGATCATGCGGGCGAGGTACGTCGCCGTCGCCTCGCCCTCGAGGTTGGGGTCCGTGGCGAGGATCAGCTCGGTCACCGTGCCGTCCGCCAGCCGGGCCAGGAGTTCCCTGATGCGCAGGTCGTCCGGGCCGACCCCCTCGATGGGGCTGATCGCGCCGCCGAGGACGTGGTAGCGACCGCGGAACTCGCGCGTGCGCTCGATGGCGACGACGTCCTTCGGCTCCTCCACGACGCAGATGACGGCGGGGTCGCGGCGCGGGTCGCGGCAGATCCCGCACAGCTCCTCCTGCGCCACGTTGCCGCAGGTCGCGCAGAAGCGGACCTTCGCCTTCACCTCGAGCAGGGCATGGGCGAGCCGCCGTACGTCCGTCGGTTCCGCCTGCAGGATGTGGAAGGCGATCCGCTGCGCGCTCTTGGGACCGACGCCGGGCAGCCGCCCCAGCTCGTCGATGAGGTCCTGGACCACGCCTTCGTACAACGGAGTGCCTTCCTGCGTCGGGTGCGCGCGGGTGGTCCGCACGCACCGCCTGTCAGAACGTACGGTAGTTGGCCGCCACCTGTCCGAGGAAGGCGGTACGGGGGGATCGCGGGGAGAAACGTCAGAACGGGAGCCCCGGGATACCGCCACCGCCCAGGCCCTCGGCCAGCGGACCGAGCTTCTGCTGCTGGAGGGCCTGCGCGTTCTCGTTGGCCGCCTGGACCGCCGCGACGACCAGGTCGGCCAGGGTCTCGGTGTCCTCCGGGTCCACCGCCTTCGGGTCGATCTTCAGGGCGCGCAGCTCGCCGGCGCCGGTGACGGTGGCCCGCACCAGTCCGCCGCCCGCCTGGCCCTCCACCTCGGTCCGCGCCAGTTCCTCCTGCGCCCGTTGCAGGTCCTGCTGCATCTTCTGGGCCTGCTGGAGCAGCTGCTGCATGTTGGGCTGGCCACCACCGGGAATCACGATCGGCTCCTGCTTTCCTACGACTGTCCGGGCGGGGTTGGTCTCACAACCCCGTTGTGCACGAGCCTACGTGGTCCCCGCGGACGGCGCCCTGCCACTCTTTCGAGTGAGCCGCGCGTGAGTCTCCACCAGATCACGGCCCTCTTCCGGGCGGAAAAACGGCGCATCGCGCCGCTCCACCGCCCATGGGGCGGTAGGAAGGGGTCCGTCGCACCGGGCGCACCGGGACCGGAGGGCCACAGGGCTCACTGGCGGGGGGAGCGATCCGGCCCGGCACGGGCCGCAACCGGGCCCGGGCGGGCCGGAGTCGGCTCGGAGTGGCGGGCAGCGTCGTACAGGCGTACCAGCATCACGCACCGTGATCAGTAGGGAGTGCCGGGTGGGTCAGCCGGAGATGCAGCCCGAGGGTCGGCCTCAGGACGCGCGGGGTGAGGGTGAGGGGGCGGCCGGGCCGCGGTCGGGCGATCTGACCGGGCGGCCCTTCCCGCTCGGCGACTGGGGCGAGCCGGCCGAACGGCTGGACGAGCTGTACCGGTGGGTGGAGCGCGGGGCGCTGCGCACCGCCGAGTGGTACCTCGGGGACCGGGTCTGGAAGCGGCGCGGGGCGCGGGTGCTGCGCTGCGGGGCCGCGGCGGGGGCGGTGGCCGGGGCCGGACTGCCGTTGCTGGACCTCACCGGGGTGATCGGCGGAGTCGCGCCCTGGGGGTATCTGGCGCTGCTGCTCTCGGTGGCATGTGTCGGGATCGACCGGTACTTCGGCGTGACGTCCGGATGGATAAGGGACGTGGCGACCGCGCAGGCGGTGCAGCGGCGGTTGCAGGTGCTCCAGTTCGACTGGGCGTCCGAGAGCGTGCGGGAGGTGCTGGGACCGGCGGAGGGCACGGCCGGCGAGGCCGCCGAGCGGTGTCTCGGGGTGCTGCGGCGGTTCTCGGAGGACGTGACCGAGCTGGTGCGCACCGAGACGGCCGACTGGATGGTGGAGTTCCGGATCGGGTCGGCGCCGATGGGGCTCCAGTCGGCGGTGCCGGGGGGCACGCGGCCCGAGCCGGGCGGGGTGCCGGGCCGGTTCCCGCTGCCCCCGGGTACCGCCCGGCCCAACATGCCCCGGCAGCGGCCGCCGGAGCCGCGATGAGCCCGGAGGCGGCGCGCCCCGGTGAACCGGTGGCACGGTCGGGCAGCACCCGTGTGAACGGGTGGCCCGGTGAGGCGGCGCGCCCGTGAACCGACGCGCTGGTGAACCGGTGGCCCGGCGCGCCGGCACGTGACGGGCCCGTCGTCCGTCACTGCCTCGTGTACGTCAGCTTCTCCCCGTTGCTCGTGTTCACTCGCTCCAGGCTGCCGTCCGGCAGCAGGGTGACCTCCGTGGCCGCACCCGGGGTGCAGGCGGAACGGGGCTGCCCCGAGGTGACGGTGGAGGGGCCGATCTCCAAGGGGCCGTTGACGCCCGGCCGTTGGGTGAGCCGGGCCTCGAACACGCAGTGGTAGGAGCCGCCGCCGGTCGGCCCGTCGGCGACCAGGGTGAGCACGGTGTCGCCCGGATCGCCCTGGGTGAGGGTCAGTTGGCGGGGGTTCTCGCCGAGCGCGTTGGTGATCGACGCCGACCAGGTGCCGAGGTACGCGGCCGGGATCGATCCGTCGGCCGAGACCGGGCTGTCCGGCGGCGAGGTCGCCGGGGACGATCCCGGTGTGTTCGGGCCTGGGGTGGTGGGGGCGCTGGTGGCGGGCGAGGGGCCGGGGCCGCTGCCCTGGTCCTCGCTGCCGCCCTTCATCAGCGCGTACACCGTGCCGCCCGCGCCGAGCGCGACGACCAGCGCCACCGCGACCAGCACGGCGGTGGAGCGTCCGTTCCTGCGCGGGGGCTCCTGTGCCGGGAGCGGGCTCGGACCGTAGGGCGGGGTGGCGCCGACCGGCGGCGGACCGTACGGCGGGGTCGGGCCGAGGCCGCCGTAGGCCTGGGGCACCTGCGCACCGGGCGGCAGGGCCCAGACGGGCTGCGGCTGACCGTACGCGGCGGACTGCGGGTACTGGGGGTGCTGCGGCTGCGGGGGGTGCTGCTGGGGATAGCCGTACCCCGGGTGTACGGGCGCCGGGCCCGGCGGGGGTGCCTGACCGGCGACCATGGTGGGCAGGTGGTCCATCGGGGCGGGCGCCCCGGCACCCGGACGGCCGGGCGGCGGGACCGGAGTGGAGGCGTCGGCGGCCGGCGCGTGCTCGAGGGAGGCCGCCCGTGAAGCGGGCGCGGGCCCCTGAGCCGCACCGGCGTCGCCGTGCCCGGTGGGGTCCTGGCCCACGGCGTTCCCGTGGCCGGCGCCGGGCCCGCCCCGACCGGCAGAAGCCTGGCCCTTGCCTGCGGCGCTCCCCTGTCCGGCGGGGGCATCGCTCTGCCCGGCAGGGTCATCTCCCTCACGACCAGCGGTACTTGCCCGACCGGCAGCGGCCCCGCCCTGTCCCGCAGGAGCCTGCCCCTGGCCCGCAGCATTCCCCTGGCCGGCGGCGGCATCGCCCGTCTCGACGGGGCCGTCCCCCCCATTCACAGCGGCACTCGCCCGGTCGGCAGCAGCCCCGGCGGCGACTCCGGCCCCGGCCGCTCCGTCACCCCCGGGCGCCCCTGCCCCCGCCGACGGCTTCTTCTCCAGGCGGGGTGCGGAAGGAGCCGCCCCCTCCCTCACCCCCGGCTTCTTCTCCAGCCGGGGAGCGGAAGGAGCCGCCGCCTCCCCCGGTGCCGTCGGCGCGGCCGGATCCTCCGGGTTCTCCGCGTCCAGCAAGCGCACCGCGTGCCGCCCGAGTTGGGCCACCAGGGCGCTCGGCAGCCACGGGTCGCGGGAGCGTCCGTCCAGGACCGTGTCCTGCGCGCCCGTGCGCGCGAGGATCTGGTCCAGCGTCGGCCGGGCGGCCGGGTCCTTCTTCAGGCAGGCGCGGACGAGGTCGGCGATTCCCTCGGGCACTCTCGTCAGGTCGGGCTCCTGCTCGGCGATGCGGAACATCAGCGCGTGCACCCCGCTGTCCCCGCCGCCGAAGGGCAGGGCGCCGGTGGCCGCGTAGGCGAGCACCGAGCCGAGGCAGAAGACGTCGCACGCGGACGTGATCCGTTCGCCGCGCACCTGTTCGGGTGCCATGAACCCGGGCGAGCCGACGAGCGCTCCGGTCCGGGTGAGCCCGCCGTCCGTGACGGTCTCCAGCGCCCGCGCGATACCGAAGTCGATCACGCGCGGACCATCGATCGTCACGAGCACGTTGGACGGCTTGAGGTCGCGGTGGATGAGCCCGGCGGCGTGGATGTCCTTCAGCGCGTTGGCCAGGCCCGCCGCCAGGATCCGTACCGACCGCTCGGGCAGGGCCCCGTGGTCGTGCCCGACGACCTGCTGGAGGGTGGGCCCGGCGACGTACCCGGTGGCCACCCACGGCACGACGGCCTCGGTGTCCGCGTCCAGGACGGGCGCGGTCCAGTACCCGCCGACCCGCCGCGCGGCCTGCACCTCCTGCCGGAAGCGCGCCCGGAACTCCTCCTGCTCGGCCAGCTCCCGCCGCACCAGCTTCACGGCGACGGTGCGGCCCCGGCCGGAGCGGGCCAGGTACACCTGCCCCATTCCGCCCGCACCGAGTCGCGCCAGCAGCCGGTAGGCCCCGATTCGCTGCGGATCCCCCGCCCCGAGTGTCTGCACGGCTCCGCCGCCTCCCCCCGATGTCCCCCGCCACGCCCCCCTGAGCACGGCAACATTCCGAGAATAGTGCGGACGTCGGAGGAGGTGGGCCGGGCCGGTGTCTACGTTTCCGTAACAGCGGCCCCCGGCTCCGGCACCGGCTCCCCGGCCCCGACTCCCCGGCTTCGGCCCGGCCCCCGGCCCGGACGGCCCGCCCGGAGCGGCCCGTTCGACAACCTGTCGTGGAAACCCCCGCACCGCAGACAGGACGCCGATACCGCGTCCGCATCCCGGACATTTACGCTCCCCGCATGACCCCTCAGCCGAATCCCGAAACCGGGGCCGCCGTCAAGGCCGCCGACCGCGCGCACGTGTTCCACTCCTGGTCCGCGCAGGAGCTCATCGACCCGCTGGCCGTGGCCGGCGCCGAAGGGTCGTACTTCTGGGACTACGACGGCAGGCGCTACCTCGACTTCACCAGCGGGCTCGTCTTCACCAACATCGGCTACCAGCACCCCAAGGTGGTCGCCGCGATCCAGGAACAGGCCGCGACCCTGTCCACCTTCGCGCCGGCCTTCGCCGTCGAGGCCCGGTCGGAGGCGGCGCGGCTGATCGCCGAGCGGACCCCCGGCGACCTGGACAAGATCTTCTTCACCAACGGCGGGGCGGACGCCGTCGAGCACGCGGTGCGGATGGCCCGGCTGCACACCGGGCGGCCGAAGGTGCTGTCGGCGTACCGCTCGTACCACGGCGGCACCCAGCAGGCCGTGAACATCACCGGCGACCCGCGGCGCTGGCCCTCCGACAGCGGCTCGGCCGGCGTGGTCCGCTTCTGGGCGCCCTTCCTCTACCGGTCCCGCTTCTACGCCGAGACCGAGGAGCAGGAGTGCGCGCGGGCCCTGGAGCACCTGGAGACGACGATCGCCTTCGAGGGGCCGTCGACCATCGCCGCGATCATCCTGGAGACCATCCCGGGCACGGCCGGGATCATGGTGCCGCCGGCCGGCTACCTCGCCGGGGTGCGCGAACTGTGCGACAAGTACGGGATCGTCTTCGTCCTGGACGAGGTCATGGCCGGGTTCGGGCGGACCGGTGAGTGGTTCGCGGCGGACCTGTTCGGCGTCGTGCCGGACCTGATGACCTTCGCCAAGGGCGTGAACTCCGGCTATGTGCCGCTGGGCGGTGTGGCGATCTCCGGGAGGATCGCGGAGACGTTCGGGAAGCGGCCGTACCCCGGCGGTCTGACCTACTCCGGGCACCCGCTGGCGTGCGCGGCGGCCGTCGCGACGATCAACGTGATGGCCGAGGAGGGCGTCGTCGAGAACGCCGCCCGGCTGGGCGCGGAGGTTCTGGAGCCGGGTCTGCGGGAGCTGGCCGAGCGGCACCCGAGTGTCGGCGAGGTGCGCGGTGTGGGCATGTTCTGGGCCCTGGAGCTGGTGCGGAACCGGGAGACCCGGGAGCCGCTGGTGCCGTACAACGCGGCGGGCGAGGCGAACGCGGCGATGGCCGCCTTCGGCGCCGCCGCGAAGGCCGGCGGCCTGTGGCCCTTCGTCAACATGAACCGGACGCACGTCGTCCCGCCGTGCAACGTGAGCGAGGCCGAACTGAAGGAGGGTCTGGCCGTCCTCGACGCCGCACTGTCCGTGGCCGACGAGCACACGGAGTAGCGCTCGGGACGCCGTATCGGCGCGCGGCGGACGCAACCCGAACGCGTAAGGTGGCGTGCTCGTAGACATGGACGTACGAGTACGCCACCCGCACGCACCAGGAGACGCCCCGACCATGCCCGGCATCAGCGGCAACGGCGCAGTGACGCGCAGTACCCTGCGGCAGCAGATCGCCGACGCGCTCCGGGACGAGGTGCTGGCCGGGCGGCTCCAGCCGGGGCAGGCGTTCACGGTCAAGGAGATCGCCGAGCAGTACGGGGTGTCCGCGACACCCGTGCGGGAGGCGCTCGTCGATCTGTCGGCGCAGGGGCTGCTCGAGGCGGACCAGCACCGCGGCTTCCGGGTGCGCGAGTACTCCCTGGGCGACTTCCGCGGGATGATCGAGGCGCGCACCCTCGTCATAGACGGCATGTTCCGGGCCCTGGACGCGGGCCACGAGGCGTTCCGCGACCCCGGCAACCCGCGGACCTCGGCCGCGCTCGCCGTGGTCCGCCGGCGCGGCGAGGAGGCGCAGCGCGCCGCCGGGTCCGGCGACCTCACCGTCCTGATCGGCTACGACCTGCGCTTCTGGCGCGAGCTGAGCGCCCTGTTCGGCAACCCCTACCTCGGCGACTTCCTGCACCGGCTGCGCGTGCAGTCCTGGGTGTGCGTGGTACAGCACCTGCGCCGTCTGCCCGACCTGCGCGGGGTGCTGTGGGCCGGGCACACCGCTCTCGTCGGCGCCCTGGCGGCGCGGGACACCGCGGCCGCCCGCGCGGTCGTCGCCGAGTACAACGCCCACTCCCTCGCCCTGATCGAGCGGCTGGCCGCCGCATGACCGAAACCGTCACCCGGGTCGTCGACCTGTCCGTGGTCATCCCCGCCTACAACGAGGAACAGCGGCTCGGCCCCACCCTCGACGCCGTCGTCGCGTATCTGACCGACAACGAGAGCCGCTTCGGCGCGTGGGAGGTCGTCGTCGCCGACGACGGCTCCACCGACGGCACCCGGGACCTCGTGACGACGCGTCAGGACTCCCGGGTCCAGCTCGTGACCGCCGTCCGCAACCGCGGCAAGGGCCACGCCCTGCGCCTCGGCGTCGCCGCCACCAGCGGCCGGCGCGTGCTGGTCACCGACGCCGACCTGGCCGCCCCGATCGAGGAGCTGGAGCAGCTCGACAAGGCGCTCGGCGAGGGCAACGCGGCGGCGATCGGCTCCCGTTCGGTGCCCGGCGCGACGATCGAGCGGCACCAGCACCGGGTGCGCGAGCTGCTGGGCCGGGCCGGGAACCTCCTCATACGCGGGGTCGCGGTGCCGGGCATACGGGACACCCAGTGCGGCTTCAAGCTGTTCGAGGGCGACCGGGCCCGCGAGGCCTTCGCGACCTCCCGGCTCAACGGCTGGGGCATCGACGTGGAGGTGCTCCAGCACTTCCACCGCTCCGACTGGCCGGTCGCCGAGGTGCCGGTGCGCTGGTCCCACCGGTCCGGCTCGAAGGTCGGGGCGCTCGACTACGGCCGGGTCCTCGCCGAACTCGCCCGGCTCAAGGCCCGTTCCCTGCGCCCCCCCGACCTGTTCGCCTGCGCCCTGTTCCTGCTGATGGCGGTGACGCTCTACTCGGGCCGCCTCTTCGACCCGGCCCACCGCTACCTCCCCGACTCCCTCCAGGACCAGAACCAGTGGGAGTGGTTCTTCGCGGCCACCGCCGACAGCGTCGCCCACCTGCGCAACCCGCTCTTCACCGATCTCCAGGGCTTCCCGGACGGCGTCAACCTCATGGCCAACACGGTCATGTTGGGCCTGTCCGTGCCCTTCACCCCCCTCACGCTGGCCTTCGGCCCGGCGGTCGCCCTCAGCGTCTGCATGACCCTGGGCCTGGCCGCCACCGCCGCCGCCTGGTACCGGCTGATCGTCAAGCGGGTGGCACGGCAGCGGGGTGCGGCCTTCCTCGGTGCCGCGCTGGCCGCCTTCGCGCCGCCGATGGTCAGCCACGCCAACGCGCACCCGAACTTCGTGGTTCTGTTCATGATCCCGCTGCTCGTCGACCGGGCGCTGCGCCTGTGCGCGGGCGCCCGGGTCCGGCGGGACGGGATCGTGCTCGGACTGATGGCGGCGTACCAGATCTTCCTCGGCGAGGAGCCGCTGCTGCTCGCCGCGATCGGCATGACGCTGTTCGCCGCCGCGTACGGGCTCGTCCGCCGGGACGTGGCGCGGCGGGCCTGGCGGCCGCTGGCGAAGGGTCTGCTGATCGGCGTCGCGGTCTGTCTGCCGATCGTGGCCTACCCGCTGTACTGGCAGTTCACCGGCCCGCAGAGCTACCGGAGCGTCCTGCACGGCGACAACGCGGGCAACAGCCCCCTCGCGCTGCTCGCCTTCTCCGAGCGGTCCCTGCTCTTCGGCGACGCGGCGCGGGCCAACTCCCTCTCCCTCAACCCCACCGAGCAGAACGCGTTCTACGGATGGCCGCTGGCCCTCCTCGCCCTCGGCATCGTCGTACGGCTGTGGGAGCGCCCCCTGGTCAAGGCGCTGGCCGTCACGACGGCCGGCGCGGCGCTGCTGTCCCTGGGCCCGAAATTCCGTGTCCCGCTGACCGACACGGTCTACCCCGGCCCCTGGGCGCTGCTCGCCCACAAGCCGCTGTTCGAGTCGGTGATCGAGGGCCGGCTGGCGATGATCTGCGCCCCGGCGCTCGGCATGCTGCTCGCGGTCGCCGTCGAGCGGCTGACGGCGACCCGCCGGATCGGCACGCTCTACGGCGGCCTGCTCGCGGTGTGCCTGGCCCTGCTCCCGATCGTCCCGGCGCCGTTGAAGGCCGAGGACCGGGCGCCGGTGCCGGAGTTCTTCACGGACGGCCGGTGGAAGCAGTACGTGCGCGAGGGCGAGTCCCTCGTCCCGGTGCCGCTGCCCGACCCGGGCGGCGCGGAGGCGCTGCACTGGCAGACCGCCGCCCACCTCGGCTTCCGCATGCCCGGCGGCTACTACAACGGCCCCTACGGCCCGGACCGCACCGGCATCTACGGCGCCGCCCCGCGCTACACCTCCGACCTGCTGCGGGACGTGCGCTACAGCGGCGTCGTCCCGGTCATCGGCAGGAACTGGCGGGCGCAGGCCCGGCGGGACTTCGCCTTCTGGCACGCGGGGGCGCTGGTGCTCGCCCCGCAGCCCAACGACGGCCCCCTGCGCCAGGCGGTGACGCGGCTCGTGGGCCGTCCGGGACGGTGGACCGGCGGGGTGTGGGTATGGGACCTGCACGAGGAACACTGAGCCACGCCGCACCGACTACTCTTCCATGACCACCGTGCACCATCGTGCGACCGAGGAGCCCTCTTTGGCCTGTGACCTGTGGCTGGTACCGCTCGTCGACGTGTTGTGCCACACCCCCGACAACCCGTTCGCCGAGGAACTCGCGCAGTACAACAAGGTGCTCGCCGAGAGCGGGCTCCCGCCGGTGCCGGTGTACCAGTACATGCCGGGCCTGTCCGGGGACGTCGCGCCGGTGGCGGGCTTCGACTACGACGCGCTGCACTTCCTGCGCCGCGCCTATCTGCTGCAGGTCTGCGGTCTGGCGCTGACGCCGGTCGACGAACTCGGCGGCGACTACGAGCAGTTGCTGGAGATGTTCGAGACGACGGCGCAGCAGTCCCACCTGGTCTGGCACTACGACCACGCGGGCGCCTACGTCCCGCTCGACTTCCCGCAGCCGCTGTCCAGCGACGAACTGCTCGCCGGCGGGGGCCCGCTGGGCTCCTCGCAGGCGCTGCTGCGGGAGCTGGAGTACGTCGCCCCGGCCATCGGGATCGACCCGGCCAACCCTCCGGCGGCCCCCGAACCCCCGGCCGCGCCGACCGAGCTGGAGCAGCCGGCCGCCCCCGCGCCGTACGATCCCAGCCCCTTCGCCCGGGAGCGGCACGTCTGGCTGGGGCTGCACCAGGCGGCGACCCGCAGCCTGGCCCAGGGCTCGATGATCGTCTTCAGCTGAGACGTACTGAGACGGCTGTACTGAGACGGCGGAGACGGCCGTACCGGGACGTCAGCAAGAACGGCCGGACCGGGACCGCACGGCCACGCCCCCGGTTCGGCCGGAGCCTCGCCGGGGGCGTGTCCACACCCTGTGGAGGGGGCGGGGCGGAGCGGACTAGAGGAACGAGTTGATCTCGATCGTCTCGTCGCGGCCCGGGCCCACACCGATCGCGGAGATCGGGGCGCCGGACATCTCCTCCAGGGCCTTGACGTAGGCCTGGGCGTTCTTCGGCAGGTCGCCGAAGGTCTTGGCCTTCGAGATGTCCTCCTGCCAGCCGGGGAGGTACTCGTAGACGGGCTTCGCGTGGTGGAAGTCGGTCTGGGAGTACGGCAGCTCCTCGACGCGCCGACCGTCGATCTCGTAGGCGACGCAGACCGGGATCTGCTCCCACCCGGTGAGGACGTCGAGCTTGGTGAGGAAGAAGTCGGTCAGGCCGTTGACCCGGGTCGCGTAGCGGGCGATCACCGCGTCGAACCAGCCGCAGCGGCGGTCCCGGCCCGTCGTCACGCCCCGCTCGCCGCCGATCCGGCGCAGCGCCTCGCCGTCCTCGTCGAACAGCTCGGTCGGGAAGGGGCCCGAGCCGACGCGGGTCGTGTAGGCCTTCAGGATGCCGATGACCCGGCTGATCTTCGTCGGGCCGACACCGGCGCCCGTGCAGGCGCCGCCCGCGGTCGGGTTGGAGGAGGTCACGAAGGGGTACGTGCCGTGGTCGATGTCCAGGAGCGTGCCCTGGCCGCCCTCGAAGAGGACCACCTTGTCGTCTTCCAGCGCCTGGTTGAGGACCAGCACCGTGTCCGCGACGTACGGCTTGATCTGCTCCGCGTAGCCCAGCAGCTCCTCGACCACCTGGTCCACCGCGATCGCGCGCCGGTTGTAGAGCTTGGTGAGGATCTGGTTCTTGGCGTCGAGGGCCGCCTCGACCTTCTGCGTGAGGATCGACTCGTCGTAGAGGTCCTGCACGCGGATGCCGACGCGGTTGATCTTGTCCGCGTAGGTCGGGCCGATGCCGCGCCCCGTGGTGCCGATCTTGCGCTTGCCGAGGAAGCGCTCGGTCACCTTGTCGATGGTCACGTTGTACGGCGTGATGACGTGCGCGTTGCCGCTGATCAGCAGCTTGGACGTGTCCACGCCGCGCTCGTTCAGACCGCTCAGCTCGGAGAGCAGGACCGACGGGTCGACGACGACGCCGTTGCCGATGACGGGCGTACAACCGGGCGACAGAATGCCGGAGGGGAGAAGGTGCAGGGCGTACTTCTGATCGCCCACGACCACCGTGTGGCCGGCGTTGTTGCCGCCCTGGTAGCGCACCACATAATCCACCGATCCACCGAGCAAGTCGGTGGCCTTCCCCTTGCCTTCGTCACCCCACTGAGCACCGAGCAGCACAAGTGCGGGCACGCGCGTACACCCCTTCCGGGCGGGGCATGTCCAAGGTCAGGGGCGAACGCGTAGGGTTCACCGCCGCGTGCACCGCGACCGCCATTGGTCGCACAACCGTCGGACCGGATGCCCCGGAATAGACGAAGCCCCTGGCGCAATAGCGCAAGGGGCTCTTGCACAAAGATGCTACCCGAGGAAGCGAGGCAGGACCGAGGTGGCGACTTCCGACCCGTTGCTGGTGGTCATCGACCCGGTCGCCCGAAGGACCGACGGTGAGTCCGTACGCATCGCGAAGGACGTGCTCAGCGCGGGTGCGGCCGCCAAGGTGTGCCTGCCGGAGGGGCCCGAGGAATTCGCCCGCGCGCTGGCGCGGCGCGGCTCGCGCCGGCCCGTGGTGGTGGGGGACGACCGGGCGCTGCTGCGGGCGGTGGCCCTGCTCCACCGGCAGCGGGAGCTGGGGGCGTGCGCGCTGTCGGTGGTGCCGGTCGGGGGCCTGCTGTCCCTGACCCGCTCGCTGGGCGTGCCGGCCGGGGCGGTCGCGGCGGCGCGGGCGGTGCTCGACGGGGCCGAACGAAGGCTCGACCTGCTCGTCGACGACAGCGACGGGGTGGTGCTGGCCGCGCTGCGCATCCCGCCGCTCGCCCTGCGGGAGGGGCCCGCGGGGGCGACCGCGGCAGGCTCCGCCGAGCCGGCCCACCCCTGGCTGCGGACCTGCCAGTCCCTGGTGCGGACGCTGGTGACCCGCCCGCCCCGGACGACGACGCTCACCGGGCCCAGCCCCTCCCGGCTGCGGGTGGAGGTCGACGGGCGCACGGTCATGGACCTGGACCACCCCGTGGAGGCGGTGTCGGTCTCCCCGGGCGCCTCGGGGCTGGCGGAGGTGGAGATCCGGCCGCTGTCGGTGGGGGCGGAGGCCTCGCCGGTGCGGGCGGAGGGCCGGACGGTCACGGTGTCGGGCGCGGACTTCCGCTACCGGGCGGACACGGTGCTGTCGGGCCCGGTGCGGACCCGGACGTGGACGGTACGGGAGGAGGCCTGGCGGCTGACGCTGCCCGTGCCGGGGTGATCCGGGGTGAGCTGGAGTGAGCCGGGGTGGCCCGGGGGGAGCCCGGGTGAGCCGGGCAGCCCGTCCGTCCGCGCCACGATCGGCCGGACGGGCGCCGCGGACAGGCCCTAGTCCTGGCCGAAGAGCCGCTCCCGGTGGGCTCGCCAGCGCTCCATCATGGCCTCGACCTCGTGCTCGACGAACTCGAAGAAGGCCAGCGTCTCGGCCAGCCGACGGCCCGCCGGGGTGTCGGCGCCGAGACTGGTCACCCCCTCGCGCAGGGCGTCCTCCCACCGCTTGATGATGGCCTCGCGGTTGGTCAGCGCCTCGTACCACTGGTCGCCGTGGACCCGGTACCGCTCCCGGCGCGAGCCGGGCGCCCGCTCGCGCGACACCATGTGCACCTGGGCCAGATAGCGCACCGCCCCCGAGACGGCCGCGGGGCTGACCTTCAGCTGCTCCCCCAGCTCGGCGGAGGTCAGGGCGCCGGTGTCGGAGGCGAGCAGCGCCGCGAAGACCCGTCCGGGCATCCGGGGCAGGCCGGCCTCGACGAGCTGTGCCGCGAAGTGCTCCACGAACCGCGACACGGACTCGGGGTCCCGCCCCACCGCCTTCGGCTCCGTCATGTCCGGATCATCTCCCCTGTTCAGACGCCTCCCACAGTCTACCGGAAGGTTTCCATCCTTCTTTAACTTCACAAATTTCTGAAAGAGACGTACGTTCTGGAGCATGACGAAGGCCATCACCGTCTCCGGACTGCACAAGTCCTTCGGCCGGACGCACGCGCTGGACGGGCTCGACCTGGAGGTCGAGCCCGGTGAGGTGCACGGCTTCCTCGGCCCCAACGGCTCCGGCAAGTCCACCACCATCCGGGTCCTGCTCGGCCTGCTGCGCGCCGACGCGGGCGCCGCGCAGGTGCTGGGCCACGACCCGTGGAAGGACGCCGTGGAGGTGCACCGCCGGATCGCCTACGTGCCCGGCGACGTGACCCTGTGGCGCAACCTCTCCGGCGGCGAGGTCATCGACCTGTACGGGCGGCTGCGCGGAGGGCTCGACCGGGGGCGCCGGGCGGAGCTGATCGAGCGGTTCGAACTGGATCCGACGAAGAAGGGGCGGACGTACTCCAAGGGCAACCGGCAGAAGGTCGCCCTGATCGCCGCCTTCGCCTCGGACGTCGACCTGCTGATCCTGGACGAGCCGACGACGGGCCTCGACCCGCTGATGGAGGAGGTCTTCCAGCGGTGCGTCGAGGAGGAACGCGGGCGCGGGCGGACCATCCTGCTCTCCTCCCACATCCTCAGCGAGGTCGAGGAGCTGTGCGACCGGGTGAGCATCATCCGCAAGGGGCGCACCGTGGAGAGCGGCTCGCTGGCCGACCTGCGCCATCTCACCCGCACCAGCGTGACGGCCGAGCTCGCGGGCCCTCCGAACGGGCTGTCCCGGCTCCCCGGCGTCCACGACCTCGACGTCCAGGGCAGCCGGGTGCGGCTCCAGGTCGACACCGACCGGCTGGACGGCGTACTCCGGCAGCTCGCCGAGTCGGGCGTGCGGTCCCTGACCTCCAAGCCGCCCACCCTGGAGGAGCTGTTCCTGCGCCACTACCAGGACGACCTCGGCGAGGTGTCCCGATGACCGCGACGGCGACACCGCGTCCGACGGTGCGCCCCCGCGGCTCCCGCCAACTCGCGGGCACGGGAGTGCTGTTGCGCTTCGCCCTGCGCCGCGACCGGGTGCTGATCCCGGTCTGGGTCGCGGTGAACGCGGTCATGATCCTCTCCATGCCGGACACGCTGCGCAGCCTGTACGGCACCAGCGCCCAACGCGAGGGCCTGCTGCGGCAGATGGAGGCCAACGCCTCCTTCCGCGCCCTGATCGGCCCGGTCTTCGACACCTCGATCGGCGCCCTGACCGCCTGGCGCGTCGGCGTCTACGCCGCCGCGCTCGGTGCCGTGACGAGCCTGCTGATCGTCGTCCGGCACACCCGCGAGGAGGAGGAGAGCGGCCGGCAGGAGCTGGTGGCGTCGGGGGCGGTGGGCCGCCGCGCCTCTCTCACGGCGGCGCTGCTCGCCGCGGCCGTCGCGAACGCCGTCCTGGCCCTGCTGGTCACGGCGGGCCTGGCCGGGCAGGGCGGCGCGGGGGCGCTGTCCTTCGGGCTCGGCCTGGCCGGGGTCGGCATGGTCTTCGCCACCACGGCGGCGGTCGCCGCCCAGCTGACCGAGAGCGCGCGCCTCGCCCGCGGGCTGACGGCGGCGGTGCTGGGTGCCGCGTTCGTGCTGCGCGCGGCGGGCGACTCCGCGACCGCCGACGGATCGTCCGTGCTGACCTGGCTGTCGCCCCTGGGCTGGCTGGAGAACCAGCGGTCCTTCGCCGGTGAGCGGTGGTGGGTGCTGGTGCTGTTCGCGGCGGCGGTGCTGGTCCAGGGCGCGCTGGCGTACGAGCTCGCCGGGCGCCGGGACGTCGGCATGAGCTTCCTTCCCACCCTCCCCGGGCCCGCCTCCGGCCGCCTG
Source organism: Streptomyces sp. NPDC014864 (assembly GCF_043081525.1). Classification (NCBI taxonomy): domain Bacteria; kingdom Bacillati; phylum Actinomycetota; class Actinomycetes; order Kitasatosporales; family Streptomycetaceae; genus Streptomyces; species Streptomyces sp. NPDC014864. The sequence goes on along the minus strand of NZ_JBIBWT010000004.1, from coordinate 230,464 downwards.
GGCACGGCCGGCGCGCTGGCCCGGCGGCTCCAGCGCGGCAGCGTGATCGGCTGGTCGCTGGGCTTCCTCCTCGCCGGGGTGGTGTACGGCGGAATGACGGACGGCGCGGCCGACCTGGTCCGCGACAACGACCGGGCGCGGGAGATCTTCGCGCGGATGGGCGGGCAGAGCGCCCTCACGGACATGTTCCTCGCCGCGATGGTCGGGATGCTCGGCCTGATCGCCGCCCTCTACGTCGTGGGGTCCGTACTGCGCCTGCACGGCGAGGAGACCTCGGGCCGCGCGGAACCGGTGCTGGCGGGCCCGGTGGGGCGGCTGCGCTGGGCCGCCGGCCATCTGGTGATCGCCTTCGGCGGGACCGTCCTGATCATGCTCCTGGCGGGCCTGGGCCTCGCCATCGGCTACGGCAAGGAGGCCGGACCGATCCTGGGCGCCTGCCTGGCGCAGCTCCCGGCGGTGTGGGTGATCGGCGGGCTGACGCTGCTGCTGTACGGCCTCGCCCCGCGCGTGGCGACGGCGGCGTGGGGCGTCGCGGTGGCCGTCCTCCTGATCGGCTGGGTCGGCCCGGCCCTGAATGCCCCCCGACTGGTCCTGGACCTCTCCCCCTTCGCCCACCTGCCGAAGCTGCCGGGCGGGCCGATGCGGTGGAGCCCGGTGCTCCTCCTCACGGCCCTGGCCGCGCTGCTGACGAGCGCGGGCCTGGCCGGTCTGCGCAGGCGGGACATGACCACCTGACGGGATCACCCCACCTCGACGGTCAAGCCCTCCAGGCCGCGGATCACGAAGTTCGGCTTTCGTTTCGGTTCCGCGGCCGGGGTGAGGGTGGGGGCCTTCTCCAGGAGGGCCGTCATCGAGGCGGCCAGCTCCATGCGGGCCAGCGGGGCACCGATGCAGTAGTGGATGCCGGCGCTGAAGGAGATGTGCGGGTTGTCCCGGCGGGTGAGGTCGAGCCGGGCGGGGTCGCCGAACACCGCCGGGTCGTGGTTGGCGGAGCCGAAGAGCATGGCGACCTCCGCGCCCCTCGGGATCGTCGTGCCGTCGATCTCGATCTCGTCCAGGACCCAGCGCTCGAAGAGCTGGAGCGGGGTGTCGTAGCGCATCAGCTCCTCGACGGCGGACGGGACCAGGGAGTGGTCCGCGCGCAGGGCCGCGAGCTGGCCCGGATTGCGGAACAGGGCCCACCAGCCGTTGACCGTGGCGTTCACCGTGGCTTCGTGCCCGGCGTTGAGGAGGAGGACCGCCGTGGAGATCATCTCCTGCTCCGTCAGACGGTCGCCCTCGTCGTGCGCCGCGATCAGGCCGGAGATCAGGTCCTCGCCGGGCTCCGCGCGGCGGGCCGCGATCAGCTCGCGCAGGTAGCCGGAGAACTCCACCGACGCCCGCACCGCCCGCTCGGCCGTCTCCTCGGACGGGTTGAGCTCGTACATCCCGCAGATGTCCGCCGACCAGGGGCGCAGCAACCCCCGGTCCGGCTCGGGGATGCCGAGCATCTCGGCGATCACCGCGACCGGCAGCGGCTCCGCGACGTCGGTCAGCAGGTCGCCGCCGCCCGCCTCCACCAGGGCGGAGACCAGGTCGTCCGCCAGGCCGTGGACGTACGGCCCAAGCCGCTCCACCGTGCGCGGGGTGAACGCCTTGGACACCAGGCGCCGGATGCGGGTGTGGTCCGGCGGTTCGAGGTCGAGCATCCCGTGGTCGTTGAGGACGTGGAACGGCTCGTGCTCCGCCGGGGGCGCGGTGCGGCCGAAGTCCTCGTGCGTGAACCGGTGCTGGTACGTCCGGCCCAGCCTGCGGTCCCGCAACAGCGCCGAGACGTCCGCGTGGTGCGGGACCAGCCACTGGTCGGTCGGCGCGTAGTGGAGCACCCGGCCCCGGGCCCGCAGCTCGGCGTACGCCGGGTACGGGTCGGCGAGGAACGCCGGGTCCCAGGGGTCGAAGGCGAGGCCGGAAGGGGGGCCGGAGGCGGGTTCGAAAGCTGCTGCCATTGACGGACGCTAGCCCGGCCGCCGCGGGTCTGACCAGGGTTTGCCCCGGTCCGGGCGGTCCCCGGTGCGCCGGGCTCAGCCCGGTGTGACCAGCCTCGCCTCGTAGGCGAACACCGCCGCCTGGGTGCGGTCGCGCAGCCCCAGTTTCACCAGGATCCGGCTCACATGGGTCTTGATGGTCGACTCGGCGACCACCAGCCGTTCGGCGATCTCCGCGTTCGACAGGCCCTGCGCGATGAGCACCAGCACCTCCGTCTCCCGCTCGGTGAGCTCGCCGTACGCCCCCGGGCCGGCCGGGGTCGGGCGCGGGACGTCGGCCAGCTTCGAGAACTCCGTGATCAGCCGCCGGGTGACCGAGGGCGCGAGCAGGGCCTCACCGGCCGCCACCACCCGTACGCCGTCCGCGAGTTGCCTCGCCGAGGCGTCCTTGAGCAGGAAGCCGGAGGCGCCCGCCCGCAGCGCCTGGTACACGTACTCGTCCAGGTCGAAGGTGGTCAGTACCAGCACCTTCGCCGTACCGTCCGCGGCGACGATCTCCCGGGTCGCCTCGATGCCGTTCAGCTCCGGCATACGGATGTCCATCAGCACGACGTCCGGGGCGAGTTCGCGGACCCGGTCCACGGCCTCGCGCCCGTTGACGGCCTCGCCGACGACCTCGATGTCCGGCATCGCGTTCAGCAGGACCGAGAAGCCCTCGCGCACCATCATCTGGTCGTCCGCGATCAGCACGCGGATCGTCATGCCGCATCCTCGCCCGCGGAGGGCACCGGCAGGAACACCGCCACCTCGTATCCGCCGTCCGGGGCCGGCCCCGCCGTCATCTCGCCGTTCAGCATGGCCACCCGCTCCCTCATGCCGGTGATGCCGTGTCCGGCGCCGGGCGAAGGCCGCAACGGCGCCGGCCCGGGCGGGGGCCCGTTGACGACGCGCAGGCCGAGCCCGCCGAGGACGTAGCCGATCTCCACGCGGGCGCTCGCGCCGGGCGCGTGCCGCAGGGTGTTGCTCAGCGCCTCCTGCACGATCCGGTACGCCGACAGCTCGACGCCCTGTGGGAGTTCCCGGACCGCGCCGGTCACCGCCCGCTCCACGTCCAGGCCCGCCTCCCGCACGTTCGCCAGCAGGGTGCCGAGGTCGGCGAGCGTGGGTTGCGGGGCGTCCGGCGCCGCGTAGTCCTCCGCGCGGACGACGCCGAGCACCCGGCGCAGTTCGGTCAGCGCGGCCACCGCGTTCTCCCGGATGGTGGCGAAGGCCTTCTCCAGCTCCGGCGGCGGGTTCTCCACCCGGTAGGGGGCGGCCTCGGCCTGGATGGCGACCACGGACATGTGGTGCGCCACCACGTCGTGCAGCTCCCGCGCGATGGTGGTGCGCTCCTCCAGGAGGGCGCGGCGGGAGCGCTCGTGCGCGGTCACCGACTGCTGGGCGGTCACCTCCTGCTCGGCGCTGCGGCGGACGTGCCAGACGGTGACGGCCAGCAGCGCGAACGCGGAGACGGCCAGCACGGGGGCCGAGTTGGTGCTGAAGCGGTAGCCGAACAGGCCCTCGGCGAGGAAGGAGTAGGCCGCGGTGAGCACCCACATCCACGCCGCCGTGCGCGGCCGGGTGCGGATCGCCACCACGGTGAGCACGGTCAGGTGCGAGACGATGCTGCCGGGCTGCCACGGCCAGTCGCCGAAACCGCCGGAGATCACCGAGCAGGCCGCGGCCGCCGTCAGCGACACCCAGAAGGCGCCGACCGGGCGGACCAGGGTCAGCAGCACCGGGACCAGCGCCAGCAGCCCGGTCACCAGGCCCACCGGGCCTTCGGCCTGGGCCGCCAGGGCGACGAGCATCGCCAGCGCTCCGGCCGCCGCCACCAGGGCGTGCGGCCGCCAGGCCGCGTACCTCCGGGTGCGGCCGGACAGCCGCCTGCCCAGCGGGCCGTCGGCGCTCGCGCGGGGCAGCGGGCGGTAGGCGAACGCGTCGTGGAACAGGTCCTGCCGCAGTCCGCGCAGTGCCTGCGCTGCCGCCCGGTACTCCGGGCTGCGCGGGATGTACGGGCGGAACGCGCCGTCCGGCGGCTGCGTCTGGGTCGTCTCGGTCACGGTGGAAACGGTAGGCGGGGGCGGGCCCGGGGTCGTCACCTGTGAGGGGGGCCTTCGGCATCCTTCTCAGGTACTACCCGCCAGCCTGCCCAGCCGACTGCCCGCCCGACTGCCCACACGCCTGCCCGCACGGCCCGACGCCGACCGCTCACCAAGCCAGTTGGGCGATCTCCTCCGCCACCACCGCGCACGCGTCCGCCGCCGGGTCGATCAGCGGGAAGTGTCCGGCGCTCTCCAGCAGGGTCAGGCCCACCACCTCGCCGGCCTTCGCCGCCGCCTCCGCGTAGGACTCGGCCACCGCCTGCGGCACGACCACGTCGGTCCGCCCCTGCACCAGCGTCGTCGCGATGCCGGTCGGCAGCAGCAGGGCCGGGTCGGCGTACGGCTGCCGCAGTGGGAACTGCTCCTCGCCGCCAAGGAGTTGACCGGAGGCGCCGCCGCACACGTCCAGCTTCTCGGCGACCGCGAAGTCGGCGATCGGCGCGAGGGCCACCACACCGCGCAGGGGCGCGGGGCCGTCGATGCGCCAGGGCGCGTCGGCGGGGAGGACGTGCCGGGCCGCGGCCCACAGCGCGAGCTGGCCGCCCGCCGAGTGCCCGGTGAGCACCGTGCGGCCCGGGTCGGCCTGCGGGAGCGCCTCCCGTACGAGCGCGGGCAGGGCGTCCAGCGCGGCCGCCACGTCGTCGAAGGTGTCCGGCCAGCGGCCCGCGACCGGGGCCTCGCCCGGCCGGTCCGGGGCGTCGGCGCCGCGCCGGTACTCGACGCTGGCCACGGCGAAGCCCCGGCGGGCCAGGAAGTCGGCGAAGGGGCTGATGTGCCGCCGGTCGTACGGGGCCCGCCAGGCGCCGCCGTGCAGCACCACGACGAGCGGCGCGAGGGCGGGGGGCGCCGCGGCGCCGGAGCCGCGCGGGGCGTAGAAGTCGATCACCTGGTCCGGGTGGTCGCCGTACGCGGCGGTGGCGTCGGGGTCGACGGGCGGGTGCGAGAAGGCCGACTCCTCCTCCGCGGCGTCCCGTGCCGCGGCGTCCCGGCCGGCGGTGTTCTCCGGCCCGGCGGCATCGCTGGGTGGGGCGGCGTCCGGCATGCTCCAACCTCTCAGTGACGGAACGTACTTGACGTACCAGGAGTGAATTCGGCCGTTGGCGGGGACGGTACCAGGCCGGTGACGTGGGCGGACATGGGGAGGTCACGCTCGGTGAGGGTCCAACGGTTCAGCCGTCTCGTCAGGCACCTCGTTACCGGCACGCCCCCGGCGCCCCCGCCGCCGACCAGGCGGCCCGCGCCGCGTACGCCGCCGCGACGGCGGGGGTGTACGTCAGGGGGATCCCGCCGGCACGGCCGGAGGACCCCCGGCAGGGGATGCCGGATGGCCAGTGGCACGGCCGGGCGCGGCCCGGTGCACGCCACCGGGTCGCGTCCGGCACAGCCTTGCCGGTGGCTACTCCGCCAGGGTCTCCGCCAGCACCCGCGCCGCCCGTTCCGTGTCGGCGAAACCGACGTACAGCGGGGTGAAGCCGAAGCGGAGCACGTCCGGGTGGCGGAAGTCGCCGACCACCCCGCGCGCGATGAGCCGCTTCATCACGTCCCCGGCGTCCGGGCAGCGCAGCGCGATCTGACTGCCCCGCTCGGCGTGGGCGGACGGCGTCACGGACTCCACGCGCCCGGCCGGGACGTAGGCGGCGACGCACTCCAGGAAGAAGTCCGTCAGCGCGAGGGACTTCGCCCGGACCGCCTCGATCCGCACCCCGTCCCAGACCTCCAGCGCCGCCTCCAGGGCGAGCAGGGAGAGGATGTCCGGGGTGCCGACCCGGCCGCGCAGCGCGCCCGCCGCCGGTTCGTACTCCGGGCGCATCCCGAACGGCTCGGCGTGCGAGTTCCAGCCGGGCAGCGGGGAGTCGAAGCGGTCCTGGAGGTCCCGGCGCACATGGAGGAACGCGGGTGAACCGGGGCCGCCGTTGAGGTACTTGTACGTGCAGCCCACCGCCAGGGCGACCCCGTGCTCGTCCAGCCCCACCGGCAGGGCGCCCGCGCTGTGGCACAGGTCCCAGACGGCGTACGCGCCCGCCGCGTGCACCGCGGCGGTGAGCGAGGGCAGGTCGTACAGGCGGCCGGTGCGGTAGTCGACGTGGTTCAGCAGGACCGCGGCCGTACGCCCGGACAGGGCGCCGGGCACCTGTGCCGGGGCCACCGGCCGCAGCGCGCAGCCCGTCATCCGGGCCGCCGACTGGGCGATGTACCCGTCCGTGGGGAAGGTCGTGGCGTCGACGAGGATCTCGTCGCGCCCGTCGCCGCCCGCCTCCCGGGCCATCCGGACCGCCGCCACGACCGCCTTGAACACGTTGACGCTGGTCGAGTCGCCCACGACAATCTGCCCCGGTGCCGCCCCGACCAGCGGGGCGATCCGGTCGCCGATCCGCTCGGGCGCCGTCCACCAGCCGCTCTCCTCCCAGGAGCGGATGCGCAGTTCGCCCCACTGGCGGCGGACGACGTCCGCGACCCGGTCCGGCACGACGGCCGGCAGCGCGCCCAGCGAGTTCCCGTCGAGGTAGACGCCCGCGGCGTCGGCCGCGTGATCGGACACGGTGTCGAGGACGAACCGGTCGCGCAGCACGGCCAGCTCGTCAGCGGCGTCCAGCTTCCCCGCGCGAACGACGAGGTCAGACATGAGACCTCGCCGTCCACAGCTCGGGGAACACGTTCTTCTGCGCCCGCTTCTCCAGCCAGGCGACCCCCGCGGAGCCGCCGGTGCCGGGCTTCGCGCCCATCGCGCGGCGGGTGGCGACGAGGTGGTCGTTGCGCCAGCGCCACACCAGTTCGGCTACATCGGTCAGCGCCTCGCCGAGACGGGCGAGCTCGTCGGTGGCATCACCGGCGTAGATCGCGGTCCAGATGGCCTCCACCTGCTCCGACGGCGTGTACCGCTGCGCGACGTCGCGGCGCAGCACGTCGTCCGGGACGGCGTGCCCGCGCCGGGCGAGCAGCCGCAGCACCTCGTCGTACAGGGAGGGCTCGTGCAGCGCCTTCTCCAGCTCGGCGTGGACGCGCGGAGCGCCGCGGTGCGGGACGAGCATCGACGCGGACTTCTCGCCGAGCAGGAACTCCATCCGCCGGTACATCGCCGACTGGAAGCCGGAGCCCTCGCCCAGCGCGCCGCGGTAGGAGTTGAACTGGGCGGGGGTGAGCTGGCCGAGCGGCTTCCAGGAGGCGTTCAGGGCGTCCAGTTCTCGTACGGAGCGCTTCAGCGCGTCGAGCGCCACCGGCACCCGGTCTTCGCGAAGGGCACGCGCGGCGGTCTCCCACTCGTGCACGATGACGGTGAACCACAGCTCCATGACCTGGGTCGTCACCAGGAAGACCATCTCTCCCGGGTCGTCGGAGAGGGTGTGCTGGAGGTGGGTGAGCACGTCCGCCTTGACGTAGTCCTCGTACGGCGTCGTGCCCGCGAAGTCGAGATGCGGGGTCTCGGGCTCGTGAGTCCCCACGGAACGATGAGCCTGTTGGGACATCGCTGTCTCCTGTTGTTGCTCCGGGTAGCGGTCCGCCCCTGCCGATGCCGGCACGGGGGCCCCGGTCCCCACCCGCATCTTCCGCATCACCCACCCGGACCGCAAGGTCGGACCGGAAACGCAGGGGCCCGCCCGGCCGTGCGGGCGGGCCCCGGGTGCGCTCCGGTCAGCCCAGGGGTGCGGGCGTCAGCCCGGAGTCCGGGCGTCAGCCCAAGGTCTGGGCGGCCGTCGGCGAGGAGTCCTTCAGGAACTGCGAGCAGCGCTCGTACTCCTCCTGCTCGCCGATCGCCTGCGCGGCGCGGCCCAGGGCGTGCAGGGCGCGCAGGAAGCCGCGGTTCGGCTCGTGCTCCCAGGGGACCGGGCCGTGCCCCTTCCAGCCGCTGCGGCGCAGCGCGTCCAGGCCCCGGTGGTAGCCGGTCCGGGCGTACGCGTACGACTCCACGGCCGCGCCCCGCTCGAAGGCGTCGTCGGCCAGCTGCGCCCAGGCCAGCGAGGACGCCGGGTGCTGGGCCGCGACCTCGGCGGGGGCCGTGCCCCGGGCGAGGAGCTCGCGGGGCTCCGGGTCGTCGGGCAGGTGGGTGGGAGGCGGACCACCCAGGAGGTTCTCGTGAATGCTCATGGGTTCAGTCTGCGGTATCCGCCAGGCGCGGGGCCGGGCGGCGTCCTCATCCGTGGTGCCCGTCCTCCAGCGGCGGAGCCGTCACCCAGCCGTGGGTGCGGCACTCGGGGTGACGGCAGTCCGGTGCCGGCCGGCGCACCGTCGCGAAGGCCAGCACCGCCCCCGCCACCAGCACCCCCGCGAGGACCGGCATGGCCCGGCGGAAGGCGGCGTCGAAGGCGGACGCGGAGCGGTAGGCCTCCGGGCCCATCCCGCTGACCAGCGGCAGCGCGGCCACCGCGACCAGGCCGGCCGCGCGTGCGGCGGCGTTGTTGATGCCGCTGGCCAGCCCGGCCCGGGCGGTGGGCACGGAGGCGAGGACGGCGGCGGTCAGCGGGGCGACCAGGGTGACCATGCCGGCTCCCATGACCAGCAGGGCGGGCAGCACGTCGGTGAGATAGTCCGCGCCCTCGCCGACCCGCAGCATCAGCAGCATCGCGGCGGCGCACAGCAGAGGACCGGCCGTGAGGGGGATGCGCGGCCCGATGCGGTCCGCGAGGGCGCCCGAGCGGGCCGAGAACAGCAGCATGAGCACGGTCGTCGGCAGCAGGGCGGTCCCCGCCTGGAGCGCCGACCAGCCGACCGCGACCTGGAGCTGGAGGGCGGTGAGGAAGAAGAAGCCGCCGAAGGCCGCGTACACGCACAGGGTGACCAGGTTGACCGCGGTGAACTGGCGGGAGGCGAAGATGTCGAGCGGCATCATCGCCGTGGCGCGGTGCTTCTCGACGTACACGAAGGCGACGCCCGCGGCGACCCCGGCGGCCGCGGTCGGCGCCACGGCGGCGGACCCGTGCCCCGCCTCGATCAGCGCGTACGTCACCAGCGCGAGGGAGAGGGCGCCGAGGGCCGCGCCGAGCACGTCGAAGCGGCCGTGGGCGCCGGGGTCCGCCGACTCGGGCACGTGCCGCACCGCGACGGGGGCGCAGACCAGTGCCAGCGGCACGTTGAGCAGGAAGACCCACCGCCAGCCGGGACCGTCCACCAGCCAGCCGCCGACGAACGGGCCGACCGCCGCGCCGATGCCGCCGAACCCCGACCACAGGCCGACGGCCCGGGCCCGGTCGTCGGGGTGGAAGGAGGCCTGGATGAGGGCGAGTGAGCCAGGGGTGAGCAGGGCCCCGCCGATGCCCTGCAGGGCGCGGGCGGCGACCAGGACGCCGGCGTTCGGGGCGAGGCCGCAGAGCAGGGAGGCGGCGGCGAACCACAGGACGCCGAGCACGAAGATCCTGCGGCGGCCGTAGCGGTCGCCGAGGGAGCCGCCGAGGAGGATCAGGCCGGCCAGCGTGAGCATGTACGCGTTGACGGTCCACTGGAGGGCGGCGAGGCTCGCGTCGAGGTCCCGGCCGATGTGGGGAAGGGCGACGTTGACGACCGTCGAGTCCAGCAGGGCCATGCTGGAGCCGAGCACGGTGGTGAGGAGGATCCAGCGCCCGGTGGGGCTGGAGATCCTGACGGCGGGGGCGTGCTGTGCGGTGACAGCCATGGAGGGATCATCCCGCGCCCGCCCTTGCGCTGCCAGACGGGCGGCAACCGCGGTGCCGGACGGGGAACGGCCCCGGCAGCGCACCGGAACGGCCCCGGCAGCGCACCGGAACGGCCCCGGCAGCGCACCGGAACGGCCCCGGCAGCGCACCGGAACGGCCCCGGCAGCGGACGGGAACGGCCCCGGCGCCGTGGGCGCCGGGGCCGTCACCGGCCGTGCGGGAGCGCCGGTTACTTGATCTTCGTGCCCGTGGAGCGCAGGTTGCCGCACGCCTGTACGACGCGCTGCGACATCGACGCCTCGGCGAGCTTGCCCCAGGTGCGCGGGTCGTAGGACTTCTTGTTGCCGACCTCGCCGTCGACCTTCAGGACGCCGTCGTAGTTCCTGAACATGTGGTCGGCGACCGGGCGGGTGAAGGCGTACTGGGTGTCCGTGTCGATGTTCATCTTCACGACGCCGTTCTCCAGCGCGGTGCGGATCTCCTCCTCGGTGGAGCCGGAACCGCCGTGGAAGACGAAGTCGAAGGGCTGGCTGCCGGACGGCAGGCCGTACTTCGCCGCGACACCCTCGTTGAGGTCCTTGAGCAGGTCGGGGCGGAGCACGACGTTGCCCGGCTTGTACACGCCGTGCACGTTGCCGAAGGAGGCGGCCAGCAGGTAACGGCCCTTCTCGCCCAGGCCGAGGGCCTCGGCGGTGCGGATCGCGTCCTCGACCGTGGTGTACAGCGAGTCGTTGATCTCGTGGGAGACGCCGTCCTCCTCGCCGCCGGTCGGGGTGATCTCGACCTCGAGGATGATCCTGGCGGCGCGGGCCTGCTCCAGCAGCTCCTGGGCGATGGCGAGGTTGTCCGCGAGGGTCTCCGCCGAGCCGTCCCACATGTGCGACTGGAACAGCGGGTTCAGACCGGCCTCGACACGCTTCCGGGAGAGCGCGAGCAGCGGACGCACGTACCCGTCGAGCTTGTCCTTCGGGCAGTGGTCGGTGTGCAGCGCGACGTTGACCGGGTACTTCTCGGCGACGATGTGCGCGAACTCGGCCAGGGCCACCGCGCCGGTGACCATGTCCTTGCTGTACTGGCCGCCCAGGAACTCGGCGCCACCCGTCGAGATCTGGACGATGCCGTCGCTCTCCGCCTCGGCGAAACCGCGCAGGGCCGCGTGCAGGGTCTGGGAAGACGTCACGTTGATGGCCGGGTAGGCGAACTTGCCTGCCTTCGCCCGGTCGAGCATCTCGTTGTAGACCTCGGGGGTCGCGATGGGCATGGTCCGCTCCTTGTATGTGCGGGTGGCGTTCTGCGTACTGAAGGCCCTGACCTAGGGGGTGACGTCGTCGTCGGCCCCATCTTCGCAGACGGAGCCGGATCCTTCGGACACCCTGTCCAGCCTGTGGATGACCCGGCGTCTCAGTCCAGACCCAGGTCGTCCTTCGAGTACGCGAACACGTAGGGGACACCGGCCTTTTCGGCGATCGCCTCGGCCGCACCGGTCGCCCGGTCCACGATCGTGGCGACCGCGACGACCTCCGCGCCCGCCTCCCGCAGCGCCTCCACCGCGGTGAGCACCGACCCGCCCGTGGTGGAGGTGTCCTCGACGGCCAGCACCCGGCGGCCGGCCACCTCGGCGCCCTCGATCCGGCGCTGCAGCCCGTGCGCCTTGCCCGCCTTGCGCACGACGAAGGCGTCCAGGGTCCGGCCGCGGGCGGCGGAGGCGTGCAGCATCGCGGTGGCCACCGGGTCGGCGCCCAGGGTGAGGCCGCCGACCGCGTCGTAGTCCAGGTCGGCGGTCAGGTCGAGCATGACCTGGCCGACCAGCGGGGCTGCCACGCCGTCGAGCGTGATGCGGCGCAGGTCGATGTAGTAGTCGGCTTCCTTGCCCGACGACAGGGTCACCTTGCCGTGCACCACGGCCTTGTCCTTGATCTCCTGCAGCAGCTCGCCGCGAACGTCACTCATGGCAGTCAGCTTAAGGGCGGCGCCAGGTCCAGGTGGTCGTGGCCTCCAGCGGCTCCAGGGGCGTGACCAGGCGCGGGAGGGTGTTGAGGCCGTTGGGCGGGCCGGTCTGCGGCTCCACGCACACGGCGGCGTCCTGCTCGTCGTAGACGACGACCCACTCCTCGGGGCTGGTCACCCTCAGCTCCAGCTGCCCCGGCCAGGTGAGCGTGACGTCGACGCCGCCGGGCATTGCGAAGCAGTCGTCCCAGGGGCCGGGGGCGGGGTCGACGCGCTGCCCGGTGGGCAGGTGGTCCGCGCCGCGCTCCTCCTGCCAGGCGGCGCTGAAGTCGATCAGCACTCCCTCACCGCCGAGGGTGCGGTTGAACCACGGGTGCCAGCCGATCTGCGCCGGGAACGAGGAGTCGTACGTCTCCACGGACATGGTCAGCGTCAGGGCGTCCCCGGTCAGGGCGACCACCTGGGTGACGCGGCCGGCGTAGGGCCAGGGGTCGACCAGGTCGTACGTGAGGACCGCCTCGCTCCGTGTGGTGCGGGCGGTGGTCCACGCGCCGTCGCGGGCCGTGCCGTGGATGGCGTGCGGCGGGGAGTTCAGCGGCATCTGGTGGACGGCGGCACCGTCCCGGAAACGGCCGTCGCGGATGCGCCCGCACCAGGGGACCATCGGGAAGCAGCCGTACCGCTCGCCCTGGCGCAGCAGTTCGAGCCCCCCGACCCGGAGCCCCCCGATCCGTCCCCCGTCGCCCGGCCGCACGGTCACTTCCGCGTCACCCGCGGTCAGCGTGATGTCTTCGTTACTCACGCGACGAGGCTACTGGGCCGATCAAGAGCGTGGTGCGCGTCCCGGCCACCGGCGGTGGCGGGGGTCGGACGGAGGGGGAGGCGGAGGTGCGGGTGGGAGGTCAGCGGCGGCGTCTGAGGGCTCGCCCCAGGACGATCGCCGAGGCCACGACCAGGGCCGCCGCGGGGGCCGCCCAGCGGAGGGTGGGGCTGGAGGAGACGGTGAGCGGGGCCGGGACGGGGGCGTAACGGCCGCGCGGCGGGGCGTGGTCGACCTCCTCCGCGCTGCGCCCGATCATCGTCCGCCGGGCGTGCGCCGCCTCGGCGGGCGGCTCGGCGGCCGGCGCGGCCGCCGCTTCCGGTGCTGCTTCTTCCGACGCCTCTCCCCCGGCTTCCCCCGCCTCTCCTGCTTCCCCTTCTTCCTCGCCCTCGTCTGCCGACCGGGCGAGGGAGGACGGGGGCACCTCGGTGTCGAAGACGGAGGCGGGCTCGGGCTCCGCGCGCAGGTTCTCCGTTCCCTCGGCGGACGCGTTCCCCGTGCCGGAGTCGGCGCCGGTGCCGGTGTCAGTGCCGGTGCCGGTGTCAGTGCCGGCGGCCAAGTGCTCCGCGAAACGGTTCAGCAGCCGGACCGCCGCCGAGCGCACCGCGTCCTCGGGCAGTTCCTCGACCCGGCCGTCCGCGGAGGCGGTGCCCTCGAAGAGGAGCGCGCAGCCGCCCTCGGCGTCCCGCACGCGGAGCGTGAGCGCGAGCTTGACCGAGCCGGTGCCCCGGGACTCGGTGGCGTCCCCCTCGACGGCGTACGACCCGTCGTCGCGGGCGGAGACCCGCAGGGTGCCCCGGTAGGTGATGGAATGGCCGCCGATCCGCACCTTGAGGCGCCCGGCGAGGGGCTCGGCGTCCGCGTCCCGCTGGAGTCCGGGCACCGCGCGCGCCACCTGTGCGGGGTCGGCGAACGCCGCCCGCAGCCGTCGGGCCGGGACCGGAACGAACACCTCGTGCTCCATGTCAGCCGAGGGTACCCAGTTTGACGGCCGGGGATACGTCCTTGTAACCGTCTCGTTCTCCTGCGGGCGGGCCCCTCAGTCCGCGTATCGCGGGTGGACCAGCGTGGACGGCGGCAGATGGCGTACACATGTGCGGGCCGCGGCGCGGAAGTCCGCCGCGAGCCCTGCCGGGGTGAGCGTCCGCGGGCGCGGGGCGCTCGGGTCCAGACGCAGCGCGGGGGTCGTCCGCGCCGCCAGCACGAACCCCCAGTCGCCGGGCGACCGGGAGGCTCCGGCCGTACGGTCGGGTCCGGCGGCGAACCCGGCGTCCCGGCCGCCGACCCGGTACGGAGCGGTACGCAGGCCGGCCGCCCGGATCGTCGCCTCCACCGTCCAGAAGACCCGCGGGCGGGAGGAGACCGGACCGGCGTGCACCACGAGCCGCCCGTCGGCGGCCAGGGCCCGCCGGGCCAGGCCGTAGAACTCCTGCGCGTACAGCTTCGTGCTCGCGGTGATGCCCGGGTCGGGCAGGTCCGCGATGACCACGTCGTACCCGCCGGGCGGCGCCCCGCGCAGCCACCCGAAGGCGTCGGCCGTGGTGACGTGCACGCGCCGGTCGCGGTACGCGTGCCCGTTCAGCCGGGTGAGGGACGGGTCGCTGCGGGCCAGGTGGACGACGCCCGGGTCGAGTTCGACGATGTCCACCCGGTCGACGCCGGGATGCCGGAGCACCTCGCGCGCGGCGAGGCCGTCGCCGCCGCCGAGGATCAGCACGCGCGCGTGCGGTCCGGCCATCGCCGGGTGCACGAGCGCCTCGTGGTAGCGGCGCTCGTCGCGGCCGCCGACCCGCAGCCGCCCGTCGAGATAGAGGTCCAGGGGCCGGCCCCTGGTGCCCCCGGCGAGGACCACCTCCTGCACGCCCGTCTGGAGCGCCACCCGGACGTCCGTGCCGTACACCGCCTGCCGTGCGGCCTGTTCGAAGTCGCCGACCAGGGCGGCGGCCGAGGCGAGCAGGCCGAGCACGGCGAGGTTGGCGGCCAGCAGCAGCCGGCGCCCGCGCGGGCTCAGATCCCGGCGGAACAGGCCGAGGACGAGGGCGCCGCCCGCCACCACGTTGACCGCGCCGGTGAGGAGTGCGCCGGTCAACTGGCCCAGAATCGGCAGCAGCAGGAAGGGAAAGGCGAGGCCGCCGACGAGCGCGCCGACGTAGTCCGCGGCGAACAGGTCGGCGACCGCGCCGCCCGCGTCCTGGCGCCGGATCCGCTGGATCAGCTCCATCAGCAGCGGCACCTCGGCGCCGATCAGCAGGCCTATGGCGAGCGAGAAGGCGACCAGCAGGCAGCGCGGACCGTTCGCCCACAGCCCGCCCCAGGCGCCGGTCCAGGCGAAGACGGCGTACAACGCCATGGCACTGCATCCGCCGACGAGGGCGAGTGCCGCCTCGATCACCCCGAACCCGATGGCGGCATGGCGCCGCAGACGCTTCGCGGCGAGCGAGCCGATGCCCATCGCGAACACCATGACGGACAGCACGACGGACGCCTGGGTGACCGAGTCGCCCATCAAGTAGGAGGCGAGAGCGACCAGTTCCAGCTCGTACACCAAACCGCAGGCCGCGCAGACGAAGACGCCCGCGAGGACGAGGAACCGGCCGGTGCCCGGCCGGACGGGCAGTCTCGCGGGGCCGCCCCAGGGTGGGGCAGTACCGGACGGGGCCGGGGCGTGCGGTTCGATCACGACTGCGACGTTACGTCACGGCCATGGGGCGCTTCGTCACCCACACGTGTGGAAAAAGAGGTGGATGGGGCACGGGAGTTTGAATGGTTCAGCCGGTCCCGGCCAGCGCCGATCTGCGCGCCCCCACCTTCGTCCGGGTCGCCACCAACTGGCCGTCCTGCGGGTACGCGTGCCAGGTGCGCCAGTGCACCTGCCCGTCGTGCCGCTGCGCCAGCAGCGCGGTGAACGCGTGCGGGCTGCCCGGGAAGACACCGGCGAGGCCCTGGGGATGGTCGGAGACGAGGGCGAGCAGTTCCTGGGCGCGGCCGGCGAACGAGCCGGGCGACAGCACTTCCACGCGCGCCGCGAACTCGTACTCCCAGTCGCCGACCCGCTTGGCGACGCCCAGCGGAAGGGGCGTACTCGAGCCCGGCAGGCACGCCACGGTCTCCGAACAAAGACCCCGGGCCTCCTCCAGGAGTACCTGGTGGGACGCGCCGAGGAGTCTCAACTGCATTTTCGCACCCGCGAGTTCAAGGTCCAGCGTGGCCAGGGCAGGGAGCGGTTCGCGCCCCAGGGCCCAGGCGAGGTCGGCCGCGCGCGTGTCGGTGTAAGAGGTATTCAGGGTCGTGAGCATGGATCGGCTCCGCTTGCACGCAAGAAAAGGGAGGTGTGGGGCCGACGTGCCCCTGTCGGCACAGGGGGACGGCCCGGTCAGCCCAGTTCGGGAGGGGGGTGCGGGACGTCCGAGGGGCTGCGTCGGTGAAGTAGAGGGAATCATGAACGGCGGTTTCGCCACAGCGTTTTTACCCAACTTCGGGGGCTTTCCATCCCCTAGAGGGCCCCACAGCTCAACTGTTCAACCAGCAAGGGCGCCGGGCATGCGGGCACACACCGGGCCACACGCCAGGGCGCCCGCCGGGAGGGGCTTCCCGCCGGGCGCCCGTCGGTACGCGGCTCCCCTGGACGGGGCCGGCTGCCCCGCGAGCCGTGCGCTCCCCGTGTCAGCTGCCTCCGCCGCATCCGCCGCCCCCGCAGGACGACCCTCCGCCGCAGGAGGAACCGCCCCCGCAGGAGGACCCTCCGCCGCAGGAGTGACTGCTGCTGCAGGAGTGGCCGTGGTGCCCGCCGGAGTGGTGCCCCCCGGACGACGACGAGCCGCTGTCCCCCGAAGCGGCCCACCAGCCGACGGCACCGGCGTCACTGCTGCTCCCGCTGCTGCTTCCCCGGCTCCTGCTGTACGACCGCGCGCGCACCCCGTTCCGCCGGATGTTCCGGCTGCGCCCGTTCCGGCGCAGGCCGGACACCAGCACCGCCACGAACAGCACTGCCATCACCGTCAGGATGATGCCGATGGCCATGGCGTCACCCTCCTTCCGATTCCCCGTGATGTCCCCCGAAGCGGCCCCCGTGGACGCCTCGCTCGTTGCGTGACCCGGGGATGCCCGGCCGCCACACCGGCCAAAGCACACTTGAGGAACTTCAGAGGGTCCGGCCAGGGGAACGACCCACGGGGTCGGACTTGCCGTTGGCCCGCCGGGCTTTGCGGTCGGGGCGGTCCTGTCCACGTCCACGCCGGTGGCCTCCTTCGACCGCGGGAACCGGGCTTAGTGGGGCGCTCCACCTGGACACCAGGAACCACGCCCGCGTTCGAGCGTGTTTCTGACGCCCCGCGCCTCAGGGCCGCGTATTTAAGGAGAGTTGGGCCTTTGTTTCGTTACGGCCCTTCGCTCCAAGAGGAGTTGGGACTCCAATTCTGCGGGGGTCGGATGCAGGCCATCGCCGTGTTCTAGCGACAGTTGAAGCATCAATCGCGCGCGTTAGGCCTTAAGTGGACACGTTGCACGCCACTCGCTACGGTCGAATCAGGGGCGCCACAAGTACACGAATGATCCGCACGCAGAGAATTTGGCGTCAGAAGCCGGAATTCATCCGCCCTCATGGTGCCCAGCGCATCGCGGTATAGATACCGCTCCCTGGACCGTAACCGCACACGGGATGTGTCCTGGCCAGGTCGAGGCACCGTGTGCGTGTGCCGACTCGAAGAAAGAGGATAGCTATGCGCGCGAAGCGATTCACCGCGGTCGTGGCGGGCCCCCTCGCCGCAGCAGCACTGGGATTCTCGCCGGCGCTGATGACGCAGGCGGTAGCCGACACCACCCAAGCACCGGCGGCGTCCGCCCCGCAGGCCCCCAACGCCAAGACCCCGGCGCAACAGGGCAAGACGGACGGTAACAAGGCCGGGAAGAAGGACGGCGAGAACTGCGATTCTCAGGGGTCCTACAACCCCGCTGCAAAGAAGAAGAATTACCCGGACGCCTCGGATTACAGCGCGTACAAGGCCGCGTACAAGGTGGCGTATGCCGCGGCCTACAAGGCCAACTTCGACCAAGATGCCTGTGAGGAAGAGTAGCGTTCATTGCCCGCAAGGGTGGGGCACCTCTCGTCCGGTAGGGCCGCCCGCCCTTGCGGGTCCGCCATGACTGCGCCCGTCCTTGCGGGTCCGCCATGACGGGTGTCGCGCTCGACCCGAACGCGCGGCCTCCCGCCGCCACGGTCCACCACCTGCCAGCCCGATGGCGGGTGGTGGTCCGGCTAGTGGCTGTGGACCGCTCTTTGGGAGGCGGAGTTGGAGTTCGGCACCCAGCAGGTGAACGCGGTGGCTCCGGAGCCGGCGTCGAGATGACCGGTGATCACGGCACGGCCGAGGCCGACCGGCGCTGGCAGGCGCTGACAGGTGGCCACGGCATCTCCGCAGATCGAAGTTGTATGCAGCCCCAGAGCTCCGTGTCGGCGTAGTCGTATCCCACTTCCTGCGCAACAAGAAGCCGGCTGGAGCGCCTGCGTACCCAGCTCGCAGAGATTGCGACACGGACGAGGCGTGGACGAGCCGCTTCTTCCCGTCGTCGGTGAGCGTGCACACGGAGACCGCGGTCATGCCCGGTGTCGTGGTGACTCCCATGACGTCGGCGCCCTTCGCCGCGAGGAACTCCGTAGCGTGGGCGCCGAGCACATCGTCTCCCACGACGGCGAGCAGAGCGGTGGCGACGCCCTATCGGGCCCAGGCGATCGCCGGGTTCCCACTCCACCAGCACTCACCAGGTCCTCGAACGCGTGCGTCTTCTGGTCCGCGTCAGGGTGGTGGAGAACGCGCAACGCCAATCGAGGGCGCTGTCTCCGCAGAACAGGGCCGTGGCCGTCATGCCCCTCATCGTGTCCTCGTCGGGCCGGGATCAGGGACCTACCCTGCCCTGCTCGTCGACACGCTCCACCGCGCCCGGACCAGAGGCTGACACACAGCCCTGGCTCTTGGGGGCTTCAGCCGTGCCTCTAGGGGCCGTCCGAGGACGGCCGACGACGACAGTCGGCGACGGCTCTTCCCCTGCTCGAAGAAGGTGCTTCGGGTACTGGCGCAGGTGCCCGCCAGTGAAGCAGGGTTGAGGAACTCCAGGGCTTCGACGCAGGATGGCCGCCATGACCTCCACCGCACGCCCCTCAGGCGCAGACGCCGCCGGCGCACGCCCGCTCCTGAACCGGCGGCTCGCCGAGTTCGGGACGACGATCTTCGCCGAGATGTCCGCCCTGGCGGTGCGGACGGGTTCGATCAACCTCGGGCAGGGCTTCCCCGACACGGACGGCCCCGAGGAGATCCGGGAGGCCGCCGTTCGGGCCCTGCGGGACGGACGCGGCAACCAGTACCCGCCGGGCCCGGGCGTCCCCGAGCTGCGCACGGCGATCGCCGCCCACCAGAAGCGGCGGTACGGCCTGTCGTACGACCCGGACACGGAGGTGCTGGTGACCGCGGGCGCCACCGAGGCCATCGCGGCCTCGCTGCTGGCACTGCTGGAGCCCGGGGACGAGGTCGTCGCCCTGGAGCCGTACTACGACTCCTACGCCGCCTGCATCGCGATGGCGGGCGGCAGGCGGGTGCCGGTCACCCTGCGCCCGCACCACGAGGAGGGCGCCCGCGACGCCGTGTTCCGCCCGGACCTCGACGAACTGCGCGCGGCGGTGACCGACCGGACCCGGCTGCTGCTGGTCAACACCCCGCACAACCCGACCGGGACGGTCCTCACCCGCGAGGAGCTGGCGGCGATCGCGGAGCTGGCCGTCGAGCGGGACCTGCTGGTGGTCACCGACGAGGTGTACGAGCACCTCGTCTTCGACGACGCCGAGCACCTGCCGCTGGCGTGCTTCCCCGGGATGCGCGAGCGGACGGTGACGATCGGCTCGGCCGGCAAGACGTTCTCGTTCACCGGCTGGAAGGTCGGCTGGATCACGGCGGCTCCGGCACTGGTGGCGGCGGTCCGCTCCGCGAAGCAGTTCCTGACGTACGTGGCCTCTGGCCCGTTCCAGTACGCGATCGCCGAGGCCCTGGCCCTGCCCGACTCCTACTTCGAGGGCTTCCGCGCCGACCACCGCCGCAAGCGCGACCTCCTCGCCGACGGCCTGCACACCGCCGGCTTCACCGTCTACCGGCCGCAGGGCACGTACTTCATCACCACCGACATCGCCCCCTTCGGCGAGAAGGACGCCTACGCCTTCTGCCGCGCCCTCCCCGACCGCTGCGGCGTCGTCGCCGTCCCCAACTCCGTCTTCTACGACGACCCCGAAGCAGGCCGCACCCAGGTCCGCTTCGCCTTCTGCAAGAAGGACGAGGTCCTCCAGGAGGCGAGCGCCCGCCTCCGGCGCCTGGCGCGCTGAGCCCGGATCGCTCTCGGAGCATCGAGCTCGGCTGCAACAACCACGCCGTCCTCGGCCACGACGGCTACACCGGCGCCACCTCACCCTGCTCATGCGCCTGCCGGCCGCCGGCCGCCTCGACCTGATCCGGTCGATCTCCGGCCTCCTGCCCCTGGAGGACGTCGGCCTCGGCGGGGAGCGGATGCGGACGAAGGAAGGCGCCCCGGTCCGCCTCGTCGTCACGCCCCAGCCACCGGGCGGCGGCGCGGGACAGCCCGTACCGTCCCCCGGATGGCCCGTACGGCGTAGAGGCTCGGGGTGAGCCGTCCGGCGTAAGGGCACGGGACTCCGCACCCGGCGCCCCGGCGCCGACCCGCGCAGGGCGTGCCGGTCCGCGCACGGCGAGAGCCCGGCCCCGGCGCATGGCCGTGGTGGCCCGCGCCCTGGCCGGGCTCTCGCTCGCTCAGCGCGTGTCCGGTGGTCCGGGGAGGACTACTCCTCGCCGTCTCCCTCTCCGGGCTGGTCGGAGTCGTTGACCTCCTGCTCGAGGCCGAGCTGCTCGACGAGCCACCTGTCGAACTCGATCGCGGCCCGCACCCAGCTGACGGTGGAGGACACGAAGTGCTCCAGGCTCACGCCCATGCCGATGAGCATCTGCGCCTCGCCGATGAGGCGGACGGTGCCGTCGTCATGGGTGTGGGTGTAGACCTTGGGCCACAGGGTGCGCCGGTTCCAGTCGTCGATGGACTCGAGCAGCTGCGGCTTCTCGTCGATCTTGTGGGGCCGGTCGTAGAACGTCCGCACCGAGAAGACCTGCTGGTCGGCCTCGCCCCGGAACATGAAGTACGTGCGGAACTGCTCCCACGGCGCCGCGAGGTCTCCCTCTTCGTCGACGACGTACTTCAGCTCCATCTGGTCGAGGAGCTGCTTCACGAGGTCCTGATCCGGGACGACGGGGCCCGCCGGTCCTTGCGGCTGCGGCTCGGGCTGGCCCCCGAAGTTCGGAATCGAGGACGGGTCGATGGTCACCGTGTTTTTCCCTTCGTACGGATCCCGCCATCCTCTCCCATCCGGGGAGGGGGGTGGCAAGCCTGTCGGCGGCCTGTCAGCCCTGGGCTGACATGATCCGGCCGACGGGTGAACGTCTGGCGGTGGAGGTGGGGGTCATGACACGGAGTGGAGCCTCGGTGCCGGACGGCACCGCGGGGGCGCCGCGGGGCCGGACCAGATGGTGGCTGGTGGCGGCGGTGGCGGCACTGCCTGCGCTGACCCTGCTCCCCTTCCTGGTCGTCTTCGTGGGCATAGCCCTGTCCGATTCCGAGTACCCACTCGGCGGCGGGCCCAAGGCCGTCCCGTGCGCCGAGGTGCTGAAGTCCGGCGGGGCAGTGCTTCCGGAGGGCGCCCAGCCGGTCGGTGCGTGTATGGAGCAGAGCTGGCAGGACGTCTCCTACCTGGCGACCTTCCGGATGCCGCGAGCCGGCGTCGCGGAGTGGCTTCACCGCACCTACCCGGAGGCTCCCGCACTCAGGACCGACCTCTGCGAGAACGACGCGGAGCTGTGTCTGGACCTGAGCCGCACCCAGGGCCTCCCGGCGACCGTGCACGTCGACGCCGTACAGATCGAGGTGGAGTACGAGAACGCCGACACCGCACTGATCAGCTTCGCGGCGTTCACGGTGTGACCCCGCCGGCCGAGCGCCCACCCGGGGTGACGGGCCGCCGCCCACCCGGGGGGCGGCGGCCCGTCACCCACCGCCTGGGTGAGGGGCCGCGCACGGCCGGAAGGAGGCGGGGAGACGCCGCAGACCGGGCCCGGGTTACAACGTCTTCCCCGTCGCCGGCCCGACCAGCAGGCCGTCCTCGAAGCGGTCGACGCGGACGGTGTCGCCGTCCTTGATCTCTCCGGAGAGGATCTCCCGGGCGAGCCGGTCGCCGATGGCGGTCTGCACCAGGCGGCGCAGCGGCCGGGCGCCGTAGGCCGGGTCCAGGCCCTCCTCCGCGAGCCAGGCCAGTGCCTGCGGAGTGATCTCCAGGGCCAGGCGCCGCTCGGCCAGGCGCTTGGCGAGTCGGTCGATCTGGAGCTGTGCGATCCGCTCCAGCTCGGCCTTCGTCAACGCGGAGAACACCACCAGGTCGTCCAGCCGGTTGAGGAACTCCGGCTTGAAGGAGACCCGGACGACCTCCAGAACCTGCTCCTTCTTCTCCTCCTCGCCGGCGATCGGGTCGACCAGGAACTGGCTGCCCAGGTTGGAGGTGAGGATCAGGATGGTGTTGCGGAAGTCGACCGTGCGGCCCTGACCGTCCGTCAGGCGGCCGTCGTCCAGCACCTGGAGGAGGATGTCGAAGACCTCGGGGTGGGCCTTCTCCACCTCGTCCAGCAGGACCACGCTGTACGGGCGGCGGCGCACCGCCTCGGTGAGCTGACCGCCCTCCTCGTACCCGACGTATCCGGGCGGGGCGCCGACCAGACGGGCGACGCTGTGCTTCTCGCCGTACTCCGACATGTCGATGCGGACCATGGCCCGCTCGTCGTCGAAGAGGAAGTCGGCCAGTGCCTTGGCCAGTTCGGTCTTGCCGACGCCGGTGGGGCCGAGGAAGAGGAACGAGCCGGTCGGGCGATCCGGGTCGGCGATGCCGGCGCGGCTGCGGCGGACGGCGTCCGAGACGGCCCGGACGGCCTCGCCCTGGCCGATGAGCCGCTTGCCGATCTCCTCCTCCATGCGCAGCAGCTTCTGCGTCTCGCCCTCCAGGAGGCGGCCGGCCGGGATGCCGGTCCAGGAGGCGACGACGTCCGCGATGTCGTCGGGGCCGACCTCCTCCTTGACCATGGTGTCCTTGGCGGCCTCCTCCTCGGCCTCCGAGGCGGCCTCCAGCTCCTTCTCCAGGCCGGGGATCTCCCCGTACAGCAGCTTGGAGGCGGTGTCGAAGTCGCCGTCGCGCTGGGCGCGTTCGGCCTGGCCGCGCAGGTCGTCGAGCTTCTCCTTCAGCTCACCGACGCGGTTGAGGGACTGCTTCTCCTTCTCCCAGCGGGCGGTCAGGCCCCGCAGCTCCTCCTCCTTGTCGGCGAGGTCGCGGCGCAGCTTCTCCAGCCGCTCCTTGGAGGCCTGGTCGGTCTCCTTGCCGATCGCCAGCTCCTCCATGCGCAACCGGTCGACGGCGCGCTGGAGTTCGTCGATCTCGACCGGGGAGGAGTCGATCTCCATGCGCAGCCGGGAGGCGGACTCGTCGACCAGGTCGATGGCCTTGTCGGGCAGGAAGCGGGAGGTGATGTACCGGTCGGACAGGGTGGCCGCCGCCACCAGCGCGCTGTCCGCGATCTGCACCTTGTGGTGGGCCTCGTAGCGTCCCTTGAGGCCGCGCAGGATCGCGATGGTGTCCTCGACGGTCGGCTCGGCGACCAGCACCTGCTGGAAGCGCCGCTCCAGCGCGGGATCCTTCTCGATCCGCTCGCGGTACTCGTCCAGGGTCGTGGCACCCACCATGCGCAGCTCGCCGCGGGCCAGCATCGGCTTGAGCATGTTGCCCGCGTCCATCGCGGAGTCGCCGCCGGCGCCCGCGCCGACGACGGTGTGCAGCTCGTCGATGAAGGTGATGATCTGCCCGTCGGATTCCTTGATCTCCGCCAGGACCGTCTTCAGGCGCTCCTCGAACTCGCCGCGGTACTTCGCCCCGGCGACCATGGCGCCGAGGTCGAGCGCGACCAGCCGCTTGTCCTTCAGGGACTCGGGCACGTCGCCCTTGACGATCCGCTGGGCGAGGCCCTCGACGACGGCGGTCTTGCCGACGCCGGGCTCACCGATCAGCACCGGGTTGTTCTTGGTGCGGCGGGACAGCACCTGCACGACGCGGCGGATCTCCTGGTCCCGGCCGATGACCGGGTCCAGCCTGCCCTCACGCGCCGCGGCGGTGAAGTCGGTGCCGAACTTCTCCAGGGCCTTGTACTGGCCCTCGGGGTCGGGTGTGGTCACCCGGCGCCCTCCCCTCGCCTTCTGGAAAGCCTCTTGCAGCTTCTTCGCCCCGGCCCCCTGCCCGGACAGCACCTCGCCGGCCGCGCCGCCCTTGGCGGCGATGCCCATGAGCAGATGCTCGGTGGACAGGTACTCGTCGCCGAGGTCCCGGGCCCGGCTCTGCGCGTCCGCGATCACGGAGAGCAGCTCGCGGTTGGGCTGCGGCGGCGCGACGGTGGACCCGGTCACGCTGGGCAGTCCGGCGAGCACGCGCTCGGTGCCGGAGCGGACGGACGCCTGGTCGGCGTCCACGGCCGACAGCAGGTCGATGATGTTCTCGTTGTCCTGCCCCTCGAGCAGCGCGAGGAGCAGGTGGGCGGGGGTGAGGTCCGGGTGTCCCTCGGACACGGCCCGGTTGCTGGCCGCGTTGATCGCGTCCCGGCTCCTGTTGGTCAGCTCGGCGTCCACGGTCGCGTTCTCCTCCTTGGCGTCAGCGCTCTGCCACGTCTCCCAATGCTGACTCAGTCAGCGTACACAAAGTTGAGTCTATTGCACTCAAGGCGGCACGCGGGAGTCCTGGCGGGTTAAGTTCCGGTCCCATGGCCACCACATATGCCCAGAACCCCGGCGATCCCGACGTGCCGTACCGCAACTTCTGGCGGGAGCGGCATTTGTGCACGCTGACCACGCTGCGCCCGGACGGCACCCCGCACGTCGTCCCCGTCGCGGTGACCTACGATCCGGCGGCGCGGCTGGCCCGGGTGGTCGCGAACAAGTCCAGCGCCAAGGTGCGGCACGTGCGGGCGGCCGGCGCCGAGGGCGCTCCGGTCGCGGTGTGCCAGGTGGACGGCCGGCGCTGGGCGACGCTGGAGGGGCGCGCGCACGTCCGGACGGAACCGGAGCGGATCGCGGAGGCGGAGCGGCGGTACGCCGAGCGCTACGAGCGGGCGCCGCGGCCGAACCCGTCCCGGGTGGTGATCGAGATCGAGGTGACACGGGCGCTGGGACGCGGCTGAGCCGGAGCGCCGGTTTTCAGCCAGCGCGTGAACCGGGGGATTCCCGGAGATTCCCGGGAAAACTGCAGCGGCGTCACCGTGTTCAGGTCACGGTGACGCCGCTGCGGGGGGAAGCACCTGAGCGATCTGTTACGACGGGGGAATCGCGTCAGGCACTGCGGGGGGTGGCTGAGATGGTCCTGATGTCCTGCGGTTCCGGCGCCACCTGCCGGTGGTCCCGCTGGTCGAGATTCACGAAGATCATTCCGTACCGGATGGCGCACCGCACGGGCTGCGGCGCCCCCCGAGGCCGTCGCAGACAGCGGTACGCCCGTAGGTCTCCGTCCTCGTCCCGCGTGACCACGACCGGCTCGCCGAACACGGTCACCATCAACGAGTCACCGCTGTGGGGGATGGCGGTGACCAGGTCGATGAAGTGCCAGCCGGAGCGGTAGGCCGTGGCCATTTCGCGACGGAAGGAGCGGTCGTCGGGTGGCGTGGTCACTTGGAGCCACCACCTGCGCCGGCCGGCGCGCCACCACTGTCGAAGGTTGTGCTGTTGACAGGCGCTATCGGCCAGGCACTGTCCGCCCGAGTATCACCCTTCGCACCCGCGAGGCCACTCAGCGCACCGACGGCCACAACGGTGGTGAAGGCTGCTACAAGCACCGAGCGAAGCATTCTCTTACGCATAGTCGGCTTCGTCCTCACTTGAAGGTCCCCTCTTCCCCCGTCGACTACGACGATGGCTCATTCGGGCACGTCATGGCCACACAATCGGTGCATCATGTTCCTGCATGTTCAGGACCCTGGGGGGTGGAGATTTGACAACGAATCGCACTAAGGCGACACATCCCCATGCGGTGACCCAGATGTGCGAGGAAGGCGGCCGTCTCTACGCGCAGGCCCTGCGCCTGGGACGTGTCTCCCGCGCCGATGTCGCGTCCGCCCCCTGTCTGATCGAGTTCGCCCTGCTGCACCCCGACCCGGAGGACGCGCGCTGGCTGCGCCCGGTGCCTCCGGCGGCCGCGCTGGCCCAGCGGCTCAATCCCATCGAGCAGGAGATCACCGAGCGGCGGCGGTTGTCGATCGAACTGTCGGACGCATTCGAGCCATTCATGACGCTCAGCGCGCAGGCGACCGCCGGCACGGACGCCATCACCGTGCTGGAGGGCAGGGAGCGGATCAACTCGGCCCTCAACCTGGCCGCCGCCCAGTGCCATTCGGAGATGCTCACCATCCAGCCCAGCGGCAACCGCAGCGAGGACAGCATCCTGCAGGGCCTGGAGCGCGACCGGCCGATGACCGAACGCGGCGTCCGGATACGCACCCTGTACCAGCACACCGCGCGCTTCAGCCCCGAGAAACTCGCCTACGGCACCCAACTGACCGACGGCAAGGCCGAGTACCGCACCATCGACGAACTCGTCGAGCGCCTGATCATCTGCGACGAGACCGTCGCCTTCATCCCGGCCCGCGACGACCAGCAGGTCGCCCTGGAGCTGCGGCACCCGGGGCTCGTCCGCTACCTCATCAAGCTCTTCGAGTTCCTGTGGGACCGGGCGGTCCCGCTGAGCACCGGCGCCCCCTACGAGACCGCCCCCGGCGGCATCACGGAGATCCAGCACTCCATCGCCAAACTGCTCGTGGAGGGCCACGTCGACGAGGCCATCGCCCGCCGCCTGGGCATGAACGTCCGCACCTGCCGGGCCCACATAGCCAAGCTGGCCACCGCCCTCGGCAGCGGCAGCCGCGCCCAACTCGGTTACCTCATCGCCCAGTCCGGGATCCTGGACCGGGAACCGTGAGCGGGGCCGGCGCGGAGGTGCGCGGCGGCCCGTCCAGGCCGGCCTGCGCGATGCGCACACCGAGCTGCGTCCGGCTCGCCGCGCCCAGCGTCTCCGACAGCCGCGCGATGTGGGCGCGGCAGGTGCGGACGCTGATCCCCAGCCGTTCGGCGATCACCGCGTCCTGATGCCCCTCCGCCAGCAGCGCGGCGATGGACTGCTCACGGTGCGAGATGCCCTCGATGCCGGTCTCCGGCAGCGGCGCGGTCAGCGGGATCGCCAGCCGCCACAGGCGTTCGAAGACCGTCACCAGGTACTCGATCAGCGCGGGGTGACGCAGCTCCAGCGCCATGGTGCGGTCGCTGTTGGCGGGGATGAAGGCGACCGTGCGGTCGAACAGGATCAGACGGTCGATCACCTCGTCGAGCGTGCGTGCCTCGACCGCGTCGCCCATCAGCTCCAGGTAGGTGAGCAGGCCCTGGCCGTGCCGGGCCACGTGCGTGTACAGGTCGCGCATCCGCACCCCGCGGCCGCGCAGCGCCAGGGCGCGGTGCAGGCCCTCCGACAACTCGTGCTCACGGCGGATGCCGCCGGGCTGGACGGTGAGCACCTCCGTGGTGCACGCCTCGGTCGCCTCGTCCATGGCCGCCTGGATGCGGGCCAGTCCGTCCAGCACACGGATCGCCGTGCCCTCCAGGGCGGCGGAGGGAAACGGGACCGGACGACCCAGACCGGCGTACCGCTCGAAGGCGGCGACGACCGAACCCACTCGCCGGTGGCTCTCGCTGACCTCGTCGTACATCCCGCGCAGCAGCCGGGTCATGACCTCCTGCGGCGCGGTCGGCACCAGGAAGTCCATGTCGTCGGGGTCCGGGTGCAGCAGTGCCAGTTCCAGCAGGCAGGGCACCGGCTCGGCGTCCCGGCGCGCCACACGGCCCCGCCGTACGGCCCGGGAATACACACGATCCCCGGCCTCGCACAGTCGGTCAGCACCGTGAGGATGCCCCTCCGCCCCGTGCCCGGCCATGGCCCATCACACCCCCGGTTTCCGTCTTCCGCAGCGCAACTATGCGCGGACGGGACCGGCTCCGCAACACGGCTCCCTGGGTCGTGCCCCCCGGTAACCACCGGTATCGCCCGCTGTGTACCGGCCCTCGGCTGGCGCATTGCCGCAAGGTGGAAGCGTCCGCCGCGACCCGCCCGGAGGCACCCCTTCACCCGCCCCCGGGAAGGGTTCGCACTCGCGAAGAGCTTCGCCCGGCGGCCGTACGCGCGAAGGAGGCCCGGGACGGGGTCCCGGGCCTCCTTCGCGCGCTGGGCGCGGTGCGCGTGCGGGCGTGCGGTGTCGACTACTTGAGGCCGACGGCCGCGCACGCCGCCCGGTAACGGCTCGTGCAGATCTCGGAGACCTTGTAGATGCCGTCGGCGATGACGGTGGACTTGATGTTGCTCTTGGTGAGCGCGGTCACGGGGACGAGCTGGGCCGGGACGTTCTTGTCGGTCGGGCTGCTGACCGCGTCCCGGGTGAGGGAGTCGAACTGGATGTCGCGGCCCTGGACCTTGGCGACGGCCATGTCGGCGGCGGCTTCCGCCTCGGTCGGGTAGGACTTGTACACGCTCATGTACTGCTCGCCGATGAGGATCCGCTGGACCGCGTCGAGTTCGGCGTCCTGGCCGGTGATCGGGGGCATCTTGGTGACTCCTGCGGCCTTCAGCGCCTTGATGACGCCGCCCGCCATGCCGTCGTTGGCCGCGTAGACGCCGACGAGGTTGTCCTTGCCGATCTCGTTGAGCGCCTCGGTCATGTTGGCCTGGGCGTTCTCCGGCTTCCAGTCCTTGGTGTCGTAGGACTTGGCGACCGTCACCTTGCCGTTGAGCTCGGACAGCGCGCCGGACTTGAACTGCTTGGCGTTCGGGTCGGTGGGCGAGCCGTTCATCATGACGATCTTGGAGGAGCTGTCGACCTCCCGGCCCAGCGCCTCCAGGAGGGTGCGGCCCTGCACCTCGCCGACCAGCTCGTTGTCGAAGGAGATGTACGCGTCGATCGGGCCCTCGGCCAGCCGGTCGTAGGCGATGACCGGGATGCCCGCCTCCTTGGCCTTCTTCACCTCGCCCGCGATGGAGTGCGAGTCGACGGCGTCGATCAGGATGATGTCGACCTTGTCGTCGATCATCCGCTGCATCTGGCTGCTCTGCTTGTCCGCGCTCGCACCGGCGTTGGCATAGTCCACCTTGCCCTGGTTGCGGGTGAGTTCGGCCACCTTCGCCTTGAAGATGGGGTAGTCGAACTTGTCGTAGCGCGTGTTCGCCGTCTCCGGCAGCAGCAGGCCCACCGTGAGGTCGTTGCCCTTGGTCGGGCTCGCGTCACTGCCGCTCCCCGATACACCGAGCGCGCCGCAGGCGGCCAGCGAGAGGGTCAGCGTGGGCGCAGCCACGGCTATGGCGATACGACGCATCGAGGTGCTCACTTCTGGTGCCTTCCGGACGCGGGCGCAACTTTGCGCCCCAGGTGACTGAAAAGCCAACGCGGAGGCGGGTACCGGCGTCAACCCGTGCCACTTAACGAGATGGCAACATCACCCTCCGCTTCTCTTGTGAAGGGACTGGGGAATCGTCTCCAAACGCGCGTTACGGACCCTTCACCCAACGGCGGTTAACGGAGAGGCAAAGATCCGTACAACCAATTCCATTCCCCGCGAGTCGTGATCACGAAAGTTCCGCCCACCCGTTCAGGCGTCGACCAGAGGACCGAATGAACCCAGCCAGACGCACGACGGCCGCCGCCCTCGTGCTCACCACCGCGGCCGGCGCGCTCAGCGTGGCCGCCGTCCCGGCCTCGGCCGCGGTCAGTTGCGCCTCCCCCGTCTACAAGCGGCAGTTCTACGCGAACACCACTTTCTCCGGCACCCCGAAGAAGACGGACTGCGACAGCGCGATCGACCAGAACTGGGGCACCGGTGCGCCCGCCTCCGGCCTGCCTTCCAACTACTTCGCCGTCCGCTGGACCGTCACCCGCGACTTCGGCTCCGGCGGTCCCTTCGCCCTCGCCGCGTCCGCGCAGGACGGCATCCGCGTCTACCTGGACGGCGTCCGCAAGATCGATCTGTGGAAGAACGTCTCGTCCACGGTGCGCAAGACCGTCAACGTCACCGTTCCCTCCGGCAAACACACCCTCCGCGTCGACTTCGTCAACTGGACGGGCACGGCCAACGCCGCCTTCACCTACAAGCCGCGCACCTCCGCAGACGTCGACAAGGTCAGGCCGCTGACGCCGACCGCGCCCTTCCTGACGTACGACCCCGCCACCGGCAGAGCCGTGTTCACCTGGTCGAGGAACGTGGAGATGGACCTCGCCGGCTACCGCGTCTACCGCCGCCTGAAGGGCACCTCCTACGGCAGCAAGCCCCTGGCGACGACCACCTCCACGTCGTACACGGACACCACGCTGCCGAAGACCGGCGCGACCTACTACTACGAGGTGCGCGCCGTCGACCGGGCGGGCAACGAGTCGGGGGGCACCGCGGACCAGGGCGCCACCACCGTCGACACCACCGCCCCCGTCCCGCCGGGCGGCGTGGGGGACAACTGGGCCATCGGCGACGTCACCAAGGTGACGCTGTACTGGGACAGCAGCCCCGATGCCGACGTGGCCGGCTACCGCGTCTACCGCTCCCGGCAGCAGACCGTCGCGCCGACCGCCGCGAACCTGGTGAGCGGCACCGGCCTGGTCCACCAGGGCTTCACCGACAACCCGCCGCAGACCGGCGACTTCTACTACTACGTCGTCACCGCCGTCGACACGCACGGCAACGAGTCGGCGGTCTCCGGCACGGCCGTGTACAGCACCAATGACTGGACCCCGCCGTCCTTCGTCCCCGACGACTTCGAGGCCGTCGACGGGGAGCACGAGGTGACGCTCACCTGGTCGTGGCAGCAGGACCCGGAATCCCCGCTGAACGGCTTCGAGGTGTACCGCGACGGGGCCCGGCTCGGGGTCTCCTACGGCTCGTTCGTGGACCGCGACGTCGCGCGCTCCTCCACGCACACCTACTGGGTCCGGGCCATCGACGACGCGGGCAACGTCGGTCCCGCCTCGGAGAAGATCACCGTCGACCACGTCGGCGACTTCACCGCCCCCGGCGTGGTGACCGGCCTGACCGCGACACCCGTGGAGAACGGCGTCCGCCTCGACTGGGACGACAGCACGGCCGACGACATCGACCACTACGAGATCCACCGGGGCGTGTACGCCGACGGCAGCTGGACCTACACCGACATCACCGGAATCCTCCCCTACGGCACCGTGTGGTCCGACAACCGCGACCCGAACCTGCCCGACGGCGAGCGCCTGCGCTACGCGGTGATCGCCGTGGACCGGGACGGCAACGCCCTGGACGTCGCCTCCGCCACCACCGTCGACGTCACCGAACTCGACCTCAGGCCGGACGAGACCTACCCCGAGGACGTCGGCGTCCTGTCCGTGCGGGACGCGTGGGGCGAGCTCCGCGTGTCCTACGACGCCGAGCACGACACCCACGGCACCGCCACCGGCTTCCACGTCGACCGCTGGGACCACACCGGCGGCCGCTGGGTCCGGCTCACCGACACGCCCGTCACCGGCACCGACCGGTACACGGACACCACGGCGCCGGCCGGCTCCACCGTCTACTACCGGGTCACGCTCGCCTACCCGGACGGGACCGAGTCCGCGCCGGCGGGCACACACATGTCCACCTGACGCCCGCGCCCGCTGCGGCCCGGCCGCAGCGGGCGCGGGCACACGAAGGGGCCGGGAGGCTGCTGCCTCCCGGCCCCTTCGCCGTGGCCCTCGCGGGCGGGGTCAGTCCTTGGCCTTCTTGGGACGCCACACCACCAGCGCGCTGGTCTGCTGGACCTCCTGGTACGGGACCAGGTCCCGGCGGTAGGAGGCGTGCACGGCGGCCTCGCGCTGACGCATGGCGGCCGCGGCTCCGTCCAGGGCCGCCTCCAGCTCCGCCACCCGGGACTGGAGCGCGACGACCTGGTTCTCCAGTTCGATGATCCGCTTGATGCCGGCCAGGTTGATGCCCTCGTCCTGCGACAACTGCTGCACCTGACGGAGCAGTTCGATGTCACGGGCCGAATAGCGGCGGCCCCGCCCGGCGGTGCGGTCGGGCGAGACCAGGCCCAGCCGGTCGTACTGACGGAGCGTCTGGGGGTGCAGTCCGGAGAGCTGAGCGGCCACCGAGATGACGTACACCGGTGTCTCTTCCGTCAGTTCGTACGGGTTGCGGCGGCGCCCGTCCATCTCACTCATGCTCCCTTCGCGGCCTCGAACAGCTCCGCCCGCGGGTCCTCGCCCGCGGTCGCCTCGCGATACGCCTCCAGTGCGTCACGAGCCTTCCCCACCAAGTCCTTCGGGACACTCACCTCGACGGTGACCAGCAGGTCCCCGCGGGTGCCGTCCTTGCGGACCGCGCCCTTGCCCCGGGCCCGCATGGTCCGGCCGTTCGGCGTGCCCGGCGGCAGCTTCAGCGTCACGGGGGGGCCGCCGAGCGTCGGGACCCGCACCTCGCCGCCGAGGGCCGCCTCCGCGAAGGTGACGGGCACCGTGACGGTGAGGTTGTCGTCCTTGCGGCCGAAGACCGGGTGGGCGCCCACGTGCACGACCACGTACAGGTCGCCCGAGGGGCCGCCCCGCTCGCCCGGCGCGCCCTTGCCGCGAAGCCGGATGCGCTGGCCGTCGAAGACGCCCGCGGGGATGCGCACCTGCATCGTGCGGGACGACTTGGCACGGCCCGAGCCCTTGCACACCTCGCACGGGTGCTCGGCGATCAGGCCGCGGCCCTTGCAGTCCGGGCAGGGGTCGGTGAGCGAGAAACCGCCGCCCGAGCCGCGGGCCACCTGGCCGGTGCCGACGCAGGTCGGGCACACGCGCGGCGTGCCGTTCTTGTCGCCGGTGCCCGAACAGGCCTTGCACGGCGACTGCGAGGACATGCGCAGCGGAACCGTCGCGCCCTCGATGGCCTCCGTGAAGCTCAGCGTGACCTCGGACTCGATGTCCTGGCCGCGCCGGGGCTGGGTGCGCGTGGCGCCCGCGCCGCCGCGGTTGAACAGGCCCCCGAAGACGTCACCTATGCCACCGCCGAAGCCGCCGGTGCCCCCGCCCTGGGCGCCGCCTCCGAAGAGGTCGCCCAGGTCGAAGTTGAACGAGCCTCCGCCCGCGCCCGGCCCCGGGCGGAACCCGCCGCTGCCGAAGAGTGCGCGGGCCTCGTCGTACTCCTTGCGCTTCTTGGGGTCACCGAGGACGTCGTTCGCCTCGGAGATCTCCTTGAAGCGCTCCTCGGCCCTGGCGTTGCCCTTGTTGGCGTCCGGGTGGAACTCGCGGGCGAGCTTCCGGTACGCCTTCTTGATCTCGGCGTCGGTGGCGTCCTTGGGGACGCCGAGGACCTTGTAGTAGTCCTTCTCGATGAAGTCCTTGGTGCTCATCCCCGACGTCCCTCCTTCCCTGCGTTCGTGTCGACGTCAGCCCTCGTCCGGGCCACCGCTCTCCTTGTCCTCGGCCGGCTCCTCGGCCTTGGCCTGGCCCGACTCCTCGGCCGGCTTGACCGTCTGCGCGCCCGGCTGGGGCTCGGCCACCGCCACCCGCGCGGGGCGGATGGTGCGCTCGCCGATCCGGTACCCGGGCTGCAGAATCGCCACGCACGTCGTCTCCGTGACGTCCGGGGCGTAGGAGTGCATCAGGGCCTCGTGGATCGTCGGGTCGAAGGGCTCGCCCTCCTTGCCGAACTGCTGGAGGCCCATCTTGGCCGCCACGGTCTCCGTCGACTCGGCGACGGACTTGAAACCGCCCACCAGTTCGCCGTGCTCCCGTGCGCGCCCGATGTCGTCGAGCACGGGCAGGAGTTCGGTCAGGAGATTCGCGACGGCGATCTCCTTGACCGTGACGCGGTCGCGCTCGACCCGGCGCCGGTAGTTCTGGAACTCGGCCTGCAGCCGCTGCAGGTCCGCCGTCCGCTCACTCAGCGCCGTGCGTGCCTGGTCCAGCTGCGCCGTCAGGCCCGCCACGCGGCCCTCGTCCCCGGCCGGGGCCGCCTCCTTCTCCTGGGAGGAGGCGGCGGCCTGCGGCTCGGCGTCGTCAGAGGTGGCGCCGGAGGGGACGTCGGGCTGCTGAGACTGCTGCTCGTCGAAGCCCGGGGTCTCCTCCGTCACGCGGCACCGTCCTTGCGCTCGTCGTCGACGATCTCGGCGTCCACCACGTCGTCGTCGGCCCTGGCCTCACCGGCGCCGGCGGACTCGCCGCCCGCGGCCTGCGCGGCCTGGGCGTCGGCGTACATCGCCTGGCCGAGCTTCTGGGAGACGGCGGCGACCTTCTCCGTGGCGGTGCGGATCTCGGTGGTGTCCTCGCCCTTGAGCTTCTCCTTCAGCTCGGCGACGGCCTCCTCGACCTCGGTCTTGATCTCGCCCGGGACCTTGTCCTCGTTGTCCTTGAGGAACTTCTCGGTCTGGTAGACGAGCTGCTCGCCCTGGTTGCGGGTCTCGGCGGCCTCGCGGCGCTTGTGGTCCTCCTCCGCGTAGCGCTCGGCCTCCTCGCGCATCCGGTCGACCTCGTCCTTCGGGAGCGAGGAGCCGCCGGTGACGGTCATCTTCTGCTCCTTGCCGGTGCCGAGGTCCTTCGCCGTGACGTGCATGATGCCGTTGGCGTCGATGTCGAAGGAGACCTCGATCTGCGGGACGCCGCGCGGCGCCGGCGGCAGACCGGTCAGCTCGAACATGCCGAGCTTCTTGTTGTAGGCCGCGATCTCGCGCTCGCCCTGGTAGACCTGGATCTGCACCGACGGCTGGTTGTCCTCGGCCGTGGTGAAGATCTCCGACCGCTTGGTCGGGATGGTCGTGTTGCGCTCGATGAGCTTGGTCATGATGCCGCCCTTGGTCTCGATACCGAGGGACAGCGGGGTCACGTCGAGGAGCAGGACGTCCTTGACCTCACCCTTGAGGACACCGGCCTGGAGCGAGGCGCCGATGGCGACGACCTCGTCCGGGTTCACGCCCTTGTTGGCCTCCTTGCCGCCGGTCAGCTCCTTGACGAGCTCGGCGACGGCGGGCATACGGGTGGAGCCACCGACGAGGACGACGTGGTCGATCTCGCCGAGCTGGATGCCGGCGTCCTTGATGACGTTGTGGAACGGCGTCTTGCAGCGCTCCAGCAGGTCGGCCGTCAGCTGCTGGAACTGAGCCCGGCTGAGCTTCTCGTCCAGGTGCAGCGGGCCCTCGGCGGACGCGGTGATGTAGGGCAGGTTGATCGTGGTCTCGGTGGACGAGGACAGTTCGATCTTGGCCTTCTCCGCCGCCTCACGCAGGCGCTGGAGGGCCATCTTGTCCTTGCTCAGGTCCACGCCGTGACCGGACTGGAACTGCTTGACCAGGTAGTCGACGACACGCTGGTCCCAGTCGTCACCACCGAGGTGGTTGTCACCGTTGGTGGCCTTCACCTCGACGACGCCGTCGCCGATCTCCAGCAGCGAGACGTCGAAGGTGCCGCCACCGAGGTCGAAGACCAGGATGGTCTGGTCGTCCTTGTCGAGGCCGTACGCGAGAGCGGCGGCCGTCGGCTCGTTGACGATGCGCAGCACGTTCAGGCCCGCGATCTCGCCGGCCTCCTTGGTGGCCTGGCGCTCGGCGTCGTTGAAGTACGCCGGGACGGTGATGACCGCGTCGGTCACCTTCTCGCCCAGGTAGGACTCGGCGTCCCGCTTCAGCTTCTGCAGCACGAACGCGCTGATCTGCTGGGGGTTGAAGTCCTTGCCGTCGAGGTTGATCTTCCAGTCGGTGCCCATGTGGCGCTTGACCGACCGGATGGTCCTGTCGACGTTCGTCACGGCCTGACGCTTGGCCACCTCGCCGACCAGCACCTCGCCGTTCTTGGCGAAGGCGACGACGGACGGCGTGGTCCTGGCGCCCTCGGCGTTGGTGATGACGGTGGGCTCGCCGCCCTCCAGAACGCTGACGACGGAGTTAGTCGTGCCCAGGTCGATGCCGACCGCACGTGCCATGGTGAATTCCTCCAGCTGACTTGAGTGGAACGGACTCAAGTGTGCATGAGGCTCGCCATGCGGTCAACAGACCTGAGCCGCTCCGACTCAAGTCTTATCCATCCCTTACGCGCAAGGACTCGCTGACCTGCGCCGATGTGGACTGCCGGGGCGGCCGCGGGGTGACCTGAGGGTGACGACCGGTCCCCTGGGTTGACTGACCGCGGGCGGACCGGGGCGCTCGGACGGCCGCCTCCCCTCGGGTGGGCGGGACCTCGCGGGCGCCCGTCCGCCCTCGGACGGGCGGGGTCTCACGCAGGCCCGTCCGGTGGACGCCGGTCCGGCTCCGGGTCACCGGGGCCCCGTGGACGCCGGTCCGAATCCGGGTGTGACGGGTCTCGCCGGGGCGCCGGGGGCCGTACCCCCGGACCCGCAGCAGTGCGAGCACGGCCACCAGGGCCACGCCGGCCACCCACAGGCCGCCGGTCCACGGCAGCCAGCCCGTGTGCACCAGCACCCCCACGAGTACCGCGGAGAAGGTGCCCACACCCAGCAGGACGGTGGCACCCGGCGGGGTGATCCCGAGCCGGCGCAGCCGGTGCGCGAGATGGTCCGGCCCGCGGCGCGGCGCGGGCCGCCGGGCCGGCCACCGGAAGAGCGCCGGCCACCGGGACAGCAGCACGACGAGGGCGTCCGCGGCGGCCGTGGCGGTGAGCGCGAACAGCACCGCCGCGCTGGAGAGGGAGTCGTACCCGCTGCGGGTGAGCACCGCCGCCGAGGCCAGTACGAAGCCGGTGAACAGGGAGCCGCAGGCGCCGAACGCGATCCGCGCGGGCGGCCAGTTGTGCATCAGGAAGCCGGTGAGGGCGGCCGCCAGCACGCTCAACAGCGCCGCCAGGTCGTCCATCACCTCGGCCGCCGCACAGGCGCCCACCCCGAAGGCGGTAACCACGCCCACTGTGCCCGCCAGACCGTCCGCGTGGTCCAGCCCCCGGAAAGCGGCCGCCACACAGGCGATCCAGACCACGGCGCAGATCCCGGCGGGCAGCCCGGTCTCGTCGTAGGGCACCACGAAGGCGGCCGCGACGGCCGCGCCCACCAGCAGGAGCCGTGTCCTCAGCCGCCACAGGTCGGCGGCCAGGCCGAGGAGGGCGACCGCGGCCCCCGCGACCAGCAGCCCGCCGACCGGGTCGCTGAGCGGCGCGGCCCCCGTCCAGCCCCCCGCCGCGGCGACCAGGCAGGTGCTGGCCACCACGGCCACGCCCCCGAGCAGCGGCACCGGCCGCATCCGCCGCCGGTCGACGAGCCCCAGCCGCAGGGCGGCCGTCCGGAGCAGCGCCGAGAGCAGGGCGGCGAGGAGCAGAGCGGTGATGGCGGTGACGATCCCGTAGAGCACGGTTCTTAAATTAGGGGTGAATGTACTGATTGGGTGCGAATAACACGAATGGATCGTCAGGCAACCCTCAGCGACCGAGATCACCCCGCGCTCGGCTACATTGCGTCGCAGGATGGGGGTAGTCTCAGTCGAACTGCATAAGTTACCGCTTAGTAATCTCCGTCCTCTCCCGCGGTCCCCGTCGCGGGAGCCGCTCGAAGAGAACCTCGCAGGCCCGAGGAGCCCCCATGCAACTCGCCGCGATCATCGTGTCGCTGGTACTGACCGTGGTCGGCGTCGCGCTGCTCGCCCGCGCCATCGGCCAGTTCGTCCGGTACTTCAAGCTGGGCCAGCCCGTGCCCGCCGGCAGCCGGACCGACAACCCCTACCAGCGCAGCGTGACCCTGGTAAGGGAGTTCCTCGGCCACACGCGCATGAACCGGTGGGGGATCGTGGGCTTCGCCCACTGGTTCGTCGCCGTCGGCTTCCTGACGCTGCCGCCGACCCTCGCGCAGGCGTTCGGCCAGCTCTTCCAGGCCGACTGGACACTGCCGGTCATCGGCGACTTCCTGCCGTTCGAGATGTACACCGAGTTCATCGGCGTGATGACCGTCCTGGGCATCGTCGTGCTCATCACGATCCGCCTGCTGAGCCTGCCCTCGCGGCCCGGCCGCAAGTCGCGGTTCGCGGGCTCCAAGGCCGGCCAGGCGTACTTCGTCGAGTACGTCATCCTCACCATCGGCCTGGCGATCTACGTGCTGCGCGGCCTGGAGGGCGCCCTCCACCACGTCGAGGGCTACGAGGCCGGGTACTTCGCCTCGTACCCGCTGGTCCTGGCCTTCAAGGGACTGAGCCTCCCCACGCTGCAGAACCTGGTCTACCTCGTCGCGGCGATCAAGATCGGCACCTCGTTCATCTGGATGATCGTGGTCTCGCTGAACACCAACATGGGTGTGGCCTGGCACCGCTTCCTCGCGTTCCCGAACATCTGGTTCAAGCGCGACGCGGCCGGCGGGACGGCCCTCGGCGGCCTCCAGCCGATGACGAGCGGCGGCAAGCCGATCGACTTCGCGGACCCGGGCGAGGACGACGTCTTCGGCGTCTCCCAGGTCGAGCAGTTCTCCTGGAAGGGTCTCCTCGACTTCTCCACCTGCACCGAGTGCGGCCGCTGCCAGTCGCAGTGCCCCGCCTGGAACACCGGCAAGCCCCTCTCCCCGAAGCTGCTGATCATGTCGCTGCGCGACCACGCGCACGCCAAGGCCCCCTACCTGCTGGCCGGCGGCGGCAAGACGATGGAGGGCGAGGAGAAGGCCTCCACGGAGCAGCTCGCCGGTGTGCCCGCCGCGGCCCTCGCCGAGGCCGAGCGCCCGCTGATCGGCACCGCCGAGGAGAACGGCGTCATCGACCCGGACGTCCTGTGGTCCTGCACCACCTGCGGCGCCTGCGTCGAGCAGTGCCCGGTGGACATCGAGCACGTCGACCACATCGTCGACATGCGCCGCTACCAGGTGATGATCGAGTCGGCTTTCCCGTCCGAGGCGGGCACGATGCTCAAGAACCTGGAGAAGAAGGGCAACCCCTGGGGCCTGGCCAAGAAGCAGCGCCTGGAGTGGACCAAGGAGGTCGACTTCGAGATCCCGGTCGTCGGCCGGGACATCGAGGACCTCACCGAGGTCGAGTACCTCTACTGGGTCGGCTGCGCCGGCGCCCTGGAGGACCGCGCCAAGAAGACCACCAAGGCCTTCGCGGAGCTGCTGCACATCGCGGGCGTCAAGTTCGCGATCATGGGCGGCGACGAGAAGTGCACCGGTGACTCCGCCCGCCGCCTGGGCAACGAGCCCCTGTTCCAGGAGCTCGGCATGGAGAACGTCATGGCGCTGAACATGGCGTTCGGCGAGGACACGGACGACGAGGGCAAGGT
The DNA here is from genome assembly GCF_043081525.1 of Streptomyces sp. NPDC014864. Taxonomy (NCBI): domain Bacteria; kingdom Bacillati; phylum Actinomycetota; class Actinomycetes; order Kitasatosporales; family Streptomycetaceae; genus Streptomyces; species Streptomyces sp. NPDC014864. The sequence continues at coordinate 191,605 of NZ_JBIBWT010000004.1, read as the reverse complement.
CACCGAGGAGTCCCGCAAGCCGAAGTCGGCGAAGAAGATCGTCGCCACCTGCCCGCACTGCCTCAACACCATCGGCAACGAGTACCCGCAGCTCGGCGGCGACTACGAGGTCATCCACCACACCCAGCTGCTCCAGCACCTCGTCGACGAGGGCAAGCTGGTCCCGGTGACGCCGGTCGAGGGCATCATCACCTACCACGACCCGTGCTACCTGGGCCGCCACAACAAGATCTACACGCCCCCGCGCGAGATCATCGGCAAGGTCCCGGGCCTGCGCAACGAGGAGATGCACCGCCACAAGGAGCGGGGCTTCTGCTGCGGCGCCGGCGGCGCGCGGATGTGGATGGAGGAGCGCATCGGCAAGCGCATCAACAACGAGCGCGTCGACGAGGCCCTGTCGCTGAACCCCGACATCGTGTCCACGGCCTGCCCGTTCTGCCTCGTCATGCTCACGGACTCCGTGAACGGCAAGAAGAACGACGGCAAGGCCAAGGAGTCGATCCAGGTCGTCGACGTCGCCCAGCTGCTCCTGGACTCCGTCAAGACGCCGGCCGACCCGGCGGGCGAGACGGAGGCCGAGAGCGAGCCGGAGCCGGAGCCGGTGAAGTAACCGGCCGCGTCATCACGACCGACGCCCCCATGTCCCGTACGGACATGGGGGCGTCGTCCTGTACCAGGGGGCGCGGGCGGACTACTCGCCCTTCGGCCCCGCCTGCTGCACCACCTCGAAGGACCACAGCGTGGCGCCGGAGGCCGCGGGCCGCGGCCGCTCCCCGCCCTCACCGCCCCTTCCGCCCTCCGCACCCTGCCCGGCGCCCTGGTGCGCCGCCTTCATCGGCCCCTCCATCCAGACCTGGAACGCCTCCTCGTCCCGCCAGCGGGTGTAGACGAGATAGGTGTCGGTGCCCTCGACCGGGCGGAGCAGCTCGAACCACTCGAACCCGTCGGAGTTCTCCACGGCGTGCGCGCGCGAGGCGAACCGCTTCTCCAGCGTCTCCCGCTGCTCGGCCGGCACGGTCAGCACATTGATCTTCACTACGCTCATGCCCCCATCCTGCCCTCCGGCCCCACCGGGCGGACGACGGGCATACCGGCCACGGCGGAATCAGAGATTCCCGCAGCCGACCCGAACATTTACCGGATTCACGTACAACCCTTACCTCCGGCGGGAGGTCTCCTGAGCGCCGACCCCGGCGCCCGCCGGGCCCGCTCCGGGCCCGACCGCCACCCACCCCAGAACGGACCGGAATGCGCAAGCGCACTCTCCTGCTGGCCGCCTCCACCCTCACCGCGGCCCTGACCACCGGCCTGCTCACCGTCCTGCCCGCCCCCACGGCCGCCGCCGCCCCCTCCGGCCTCTCCGGCGACTTCAACGGCGACGGCCACCGGGACCTCGTGATCGCCGCCCCCATCGCCAAGGTCTCCAGCAGGTCCGGCGCGGGCTACGTCGCCGTCGTCTACGGCACCTCCCACGGCCTCGACACCACCAGGCGCCAGATCATCAGCCAGGCGACCACCGGCATCCCCGGCACTCCCGAGTCGGGCGACTACTTCGGAGACCGCCTGACCACGGGCGACTTCGACGGCGACGGCTACACCGACGTCGTGGTCGGCGTGCACGCCGAGCGCATCGGCTCCACCGACGACTACGGCACCCTCACGGTGCTCTGGGGCGGGGCGGCCGGCATCACCTCCGGCACCGACATCTCCTCCCCGCTGCCGAAGTACCGCAACGAGCTCGGCTGGTCCGTGGCGGCGGGCGACTTCGACGGCGACGGCAAGACCGACCTGGCCGCCCTGAACAACGCCTCGCCCTCGCTGAGCGTCTTCCGCGGCCCCCTCTCCCGCACCGGCCAGGCGGCCTCGCTCCTCGGCATCGACCCGGTGGAGCAGACCGGCGTCGTCCCGAGCTCCCTCGTCGCGGGCGAGGTCAACGGCGACGGCAGGACCGACCTGGTGGTCCTCGGCCAGGAGGAGACCACCTCGGGCGAGTACCGCACCCGCAGCGTCCTCTACACCGGCTCCGCCACCGGCCCCACCCCCGGCAAGAAGCTCGCCGGCGGTTACGCGGCCGTGGTCGCCGACGTCGACAAGGACGGCTACGGCGACATCGTCACCGGCAACTTCATGGAGAAGTCGACCACCGAGCCGAACGGCGGCTTGGGCGGCGCGCTCACCGTCACCTACGGCGCCTCGGGCGGCCTGAGCAGCCGTACGCCGGTCCGCATCACCCAGGACACGGCCGGCGTGCCCGGCTCGGCCGAGAAGGGCGACGCCTTCGGCTGGAGCCTCGCGGCCGGCGACACCAACGGCGACGGCTACCCCGACATCGCGGTCGGCGTCGCCGACGAGGACCTGGGAGCCAAGCGGGGCGCCGGCGCGGTGGTCGTGCTGCGCGGCTCGGCGACCGGCCTGACCGGCACCGGCGCCAAGTCCTTCTCCCAGGACACCTCCGGCGTCCCCGGCACCGCCGAGTCGCAGGACTTCTTCGGCGACGCGGTCTTCCTCACCGACGCCGACGGAGACCACCGCGCGGAGCTGGTGGCCGGCGCCCGCGGCGAGAACGACGGGGCGGGCTCGGTCTGGGTGCTGCGCGGCTCCTCCTCCGGCACCACGGCCACCGGCGCCACGTCCTTCGGCAGCACCACCCTGGGCGGCCCGTCGGGCACCGCGTACTTCGGCAACGTGCTGGGCGGCTGAGCAGAGCGGCGGGAGGGAGCCGGAGCAAGCCGGATGGAGCAAGCAGTCCGGTACTCCGGATGGAGCAGGCCCCTCCTCCGGATGGAGCAGGGGCCTGCTCAGGTAGGACAGCCCTCCCGCGATCCCCCTAGGGGATGTCACAGCTCGGCAGCAAAGGCGGTCCCGAATCCCCCGGCCTCGCACGTCACTCTCCGGGACCAGGTACGTTCGAAGACGTGGCTGGATTCAGGAACGGACGCGGCGGCCGGGACAACCGGGCCCCGCAAACGCGCCCCCAACAACCCCCGTACGGACAGCAGGCGCCCCGGGCGCAGTCGTACGGCTACCCGTCGGCGCCGCACCCGCAGCAGCAACCGCCGTACGGGAACGGCGGCGGGGCCCGGGGCGGCCAGTGGCCGCAGTCGAACGGCGGGGGCTACGGCGGCCAGGGCGAGCCGGAGTACTTCGGCGACGGGTCCTACGCGCAGGGCGGCCCCGACCCGTACGCGGCCAACAACCCGGGGCACACCCAGGCCTTCTCGGTCGGCGAGGACCCGTACCAGCAGGGCGGGACCTACCGGGCCGGTTCGGCCCCGGCCGGCCCGATCGGCCCGCGGCTGCACTGGAAGGAGCTGCTGCGCGGGATCGTGCTGGCCCCCAACCAGACGTTCCTCCGGATGCGCGACTACACGATGTGGGGCCCCGCCCTCACCGTGACGTTCCTCTACGGCCTGCTGGCCGTCTTCGGCTTCGACGGCGCCCGCGAGGACGCCATCAACGCCACGCTCTCGAACGCGGTCCCGATCGTCCTGGTCACCGCCGTGGCAATGGTGATCAGCTCCTTCGTCCTCGGCGTGGTCACCCACACCGTGGCCCGCCAGCTCGGGGGCGACGGCGCCTGGCAGCCCACGGTCGGACTGTCCATGCTGATCATGTCCCTCACGGACGCGCCGCGCCTGCTCGTCGCCATGTTCCTCGGCGGCGACGCCGGCTTCGTGCAGATGCTGGGCTGGGCCACCTGGGTCGGGGCCGGTGTCCTGCTGACGCTCATGGTCAGCCGCTCCCACGACCTGCCCTGGCCGAAGGCGCTGGGCGCGAGCGCGATCCAGCTGATCGCCCTGCTGTCGATCGTGAAGCTCGGCACCTTCTGACGCACTGACGCACGACCGCGTGAGAAGGGCCCCCGACTGCGCGCCGGGGGCCCTTCTCACGCGGTCACGGCGCCATGCGGGCGGGGCGTCCCCGGCGACCCCGAGCGGCCGGCCTGTACGGCTCGCACCGTTGACGCCCGAGCGGTGGCGGAACCTGGAAGCGGGCCAGGTGATCACCATGCTCCGCAGCTCAGGGGGCTTCCTTGTTCGCATTCGGCGCCTCGCCCGACCTGTGCACCGGAGGCAGGACGCTCCAGGCGTCATTGACCGGATGAGGGTAGTCCGCAGGCATCATTTGCGCAGGTCAGCGCCGGGCAGACGCACGAGGTCCGCTCGCGAGCGCCCGTCACCCGGACGTCGGCCTGGACGGGCGAGGGCTCCTGGGGAGCGGGCGCTGCTGCATCGGTCAGCCCTCAAAGCCAACAACGCGCGGACCTGCCCGGATGGAGATGACGTGCTTGGCCGGGAGCGTGGCACGCAGCGTTAGTGCGACGGCACGCGGGCGTGGAGGGTCCGGTTCCGGCGTGCATAGGTCAGGTGGCAGCCCTACGTTTGGGAAAGCCGAGGTCGCAAAGCCACCGAAATGACCGCAGGCACATCCACGGCCGAGTCGCCCTGGATCAGCAGAGGAGATCGTCATGGCAAGCAGCAACCGCGCCGTCGTCTTCCAGAACCCGAAAGACATGCGCGTCGAGTCACTCGACTTCCCCAAGCTTGAGATGCCGAACGGGAAAAAGGCCCCGCATGGCGTCATCCTCAGAATCGTCGCCACCAACATCTGCGGTAGCGACCTGCACATCTACCGCGGGTCCTTCCCGGTGCCCCAGGGCATGGTGATGGGGCACGAGATGACCGGGGAGGTCATCGAGCTCGGCCCCGACGTCGAGTTCCTCAGTGAGGGCGACCTCGTCTCCGTCCCGTTCAATGTCGCCTGCGGCCGATGCCGCAACTGCAAGGCGCGCCGGACCGAGGTCTGCGAGACCACGAACCCCAAGGTGTCCTGCGGAGCGTACGGCTTCAACCTGGGCGACTGGACCGGCGGCCAGGCCGAGTACCTGTTCGTCCCGTACGCCGACTTCCAGCTCCTGCGCTTCCCGGACAGGGACCAGGCCATGGCGAAGATCCGTGACCTGGCGCTGCTCTCGGACATCCTGCCCACCGCGTTCCACGGCCTCATGGAGGCCGGTGCCAAGCCGGGCTCGACCGTGTACATCGCCGGCGCCGGCCCGGTCGGCCGCTGCGGCGCAGCAGCGGCGCGCCTCCTCGGGGCGTCCTGCATCATCGTCGGCGACCACAACAAGGACCGCCTGGAGCTGGTGAAGAGGAACGGCTGCGAGACGATCGACCTGAACCAGGACGCCGCGCTCACCGACCAGATCGAGGCCATCCTGGGAGAACCCATGGTCGACTGCGCAGTCGACTACGTCGGCACCGAGGCGCACGGCATCGGCCGCGAGGCCGAGGAAATGGACCCGGCCTACGCGATCAACCAGGTGATCGACGCCACCCGCGCGGGCGGAGCCACCGGCGTCATCGGCGTCTACGGCCCCGACCCGCTCGCGAAGTCGAAGGCCGAGCAAGAGGGAACGTACCCGATCGACTTCGGCAAGGCCTGGATCAAGTCGCCGCGGATCACCGCCGGGCAGGCACCGATCATGCACTACAACCGCGAGCTGATGATGGCGATCCTGTGGGACCGCATGCCCTACTTGAGCGCCATGCTCAACACGAAGGTGATCAGCCTCGACGACGCCCCCGAGGCCTACGCGACCTTCGACACAGGAGTGGCCGAGAAGTTCATCATCAACCCCCACGGCCTCATTCCCGCCTGAGGACCGCCCTCCCCGACCCGCAGTCCCCGTTCAGGGAGGCTGCGGGCCGTGCGGGGCTGCTCAGCGACAACCCACGCTGACCAACATCGACTGCTCCGCCGGTGGTCAGAAGGTTGACCAAGGACGGAGCCGCAGATCACCGGCCTGCGGTTTCAGAACTTGTTCCTCTGAGGTGCTCCAGGATCCATCGCCTCGTCCGGGCCGGCTTCCCCAGCGGCCCCGGCAAGGGGCTGGACTGAGGGCAGCCTGATGCGGCACTGGGCGCCGCAGCGAAGTCACCAGGTCAGAGCGCTTCCTTGTTCTCCTTCGGCGCCTCGCCCGCCCTGTGCACCGGAGGCAGGACACTCCACGGGAAGTTGATCCAGTCGTCCGTGCGCTTCCACACGTACTCGCACTTCACCAGGGACTGGGACTTCTCGTAGACGACGGCGCTGCGCACCTCGGCGACGGTGTCGAGGCAGAAGTCACGGACCAGTTTGAGTGTCTTGCCGGTGTCGGCGACGTCGTCGGTGATCAGGACCTTCTTGTCGGAGAAGTCGATGGCGTTGGGGACGGGCGCGAGCATGACGGGCATCTCGAGCGTGGTGCCGACCCCGGTGTAGAACTCGACGTTCACCAGGTGGATGTTCTTGCAGTCGAGGGCGTAGGCGAGCCCGCCCGCCACGAAGACGCCGCCGCGGGCGATCGACAGGACGATGTCGGGCTGGTACCCGTCGTCGGCGATGGCCTGCGCGAGCTCGCGGACGGCGACGCCGAACTGCTCGTAGCTGAGGTTCTCTCGTATGTCGCTCATGCCCGTGTCGCTCACACCTGCGTCCGGTGGAAATTCAGGTAGGACCGGGAGGGGGTCGGCCCGCGCTGGCCCTGGTACCGGGACCCGTAGCGTTCGCTGCCGTAGGGGAACTCGGCGGGGGAGCTCAGCCGGAACATGCACAGCTGGCCGATCTTCATACCGGGCCAGAGCTTGATCGGCAGGGTCGCGAGGTTCGACAGCTCCAGCGTCACGTGCCCGGAGAAACCGGGGTCGATGAAGCCGGCGGTGGAGTGGGTGACCAGCCCGAGCCGCCCGAGCGAGCTCTTGCCCTCGAGCCGCGAGGCGAGGTCGTCGGGCAGCGAGACGACCTCGTACGTCGAGGCGAGGACGAACTCCCCCGGATGCAGGATGAACGGCTCGTCGCCCTCCGGCTCGACGAGCCGGGTGAGGTCCGGCTGCTCGACGGAGGGGTCGATGTGGGGGTAGCGGTGGTTCTCGAACACCCGGAAATAGCGGTCGAGTCGCACGTCGATGCTCGACGGCTGCACCATGGATTCGTCGTAGGGATCGATCCGCACCCGGCCGGCGTCGATCTCGGCCCGGATGTCCTTGTCTGAGAGAAGCACGCCCCGAGGATACGCAAGGCGCGCGGAGCGACCACAATCGTGACCGGCCCCACGCGCCTGTGATCAGCCGCTCTGCCGCGTGCCCTACCGCCTCTCCAGGCTCACCGGCACGACACTGCGGAGCCGGGCACACCCCGGACAGCGCATGAGCCGGCCGGGGCCGAGCCGCTCGGCCTTCTGCATCGGGAACGAAGCGGTGCTGAACACGTGCCCATCGGCACAACGGACGACGGTGCGCTCCATCAAGTCCTAGAGTCCCTTCCCCAGAGCCGCGTCGGGCTGCTGCCACCTGACGACAAAAGGCACATTACGGGACGGAAGAGACGACCCTCCAGGCGGCACTCCGGCCCCACCTGGCCCCTGCTCCACCGGACCACCGTACGCCCCAACTCCGGTACCCCGCAGCTCCGTCACCACACCTCCCACCCACCTGAAACGCACTCAGGCCCCTCGGCCTGAGCACCGGGGGCCCACACATGGGGTACAGTGGGCGAGCATTCGACACCGGGGCGATCCGGCGTCTTACGCGGGTGTAGTTTAATGGTAGAACATCAGCTTCCCAAGCTGAGAGCGCGAGTTCGATTCTCGTCACCCGCTCCATGATTAAGGCCCAGGTCAGAGACCCGGGCCTTTTTGCTGTCCTCGGTGATCAGCCGCCGCGTGCCAGATTCGTGCCAGAAGGCTTGTCGGGTGCCTTCTGAGCTGCGGCGGCCCGAGCCTTCCGGACGGTGGCGTCGAGGCCCGCGGCGACCTCCTCCTGACGCTCCTCGTCGGAGTGCTGATAGATCAGCGCCGCCTTCTCCGAGGACTGCCCCGCACGGACCATCGTGTCTTGAGCGTGGCCCCGGATCGCGTCGACAGGGTGTGTCCGGTGTGACGAAGATCGTAGAACCGGAAGCCCCCGGGCATGCCGACGATCCCCCGCGCCCACGCCGCGTCAGACAAGAGGAAGCCCCGGCGGAACATGTCCGCCGGGGCTGTTGCCCGGGACAGGGCGTGGGCTGTGTGTCAGCGGGCGAAGCCGTAGCCGAACCAGGCGTCGGTGACGGGCGCGCCGACGTCGGCGGGCCCGAAGGAGACCGAGCCGGAGGCGGTCGGGCCGGTGCTGGTGGAGCGGAAGGCCCAGACGGCGCCGTCGTAGGTGTTCTCGCCGTGCGCGGCGACGTACAGCTCGGCACGGCCGTCGTGGTTGGTGTCGGCCAGTGCGGTGTGCCCGCCGAAGAGGTCGCCCTTCTCGGCGGTGCCGGGCACACCCGTGGTGTTCTGGCTGAAGGACACGGCGCCGCTGCCGGTGAGGCCGGACGCTCCGCCGCGCAGCACGGCCACGCCGCCCGCCTCGGCGACCGTGCCGATGTCCTCACCCGGGGAGCCGACGGCCGCGTCCGCGTACCCGTCGCCGTTGGTGTCCCCGACGGAGATGCCCAGGCCGAAGTCGTCGCCGTACTCGGACACTCCGGGCACGCCCGCCGTGTCCTGGTTGATCACCGTCGTACGGGAGGTGTCGGGCCCGCTCGCCGAGCCGTACACCACCCCGACCTGCCCGCCGAGGAGCGCCGGTTCGACGGATCGCTCACCTTGGCCGTCGACGGGGCGCCCGACGACCAGGTCTGCGTACCCGTCCTTGTTCACGTCGCCGATGCCGAGGCTGGAGCCGCCGGGCATGCTGGTGCCGTCGGACCGCTTCAGGACGACCGGGTCGCTCAGCCCCTGCTTGGTGCCGTGGAGGTAGGCGATGCGATAGGCGGCGCCCGGCGGCCCCTCCTCTGTGGGGGTGTGGACGAGCCCGACGAGGTCGGTGATGCCGTCGTGGTCGACGTCCCCGGCGGCGACGTCGTCGATGACGAAGCCGGCGTCTTCGTAGCTGAGGTCGAAGGCGATGTCCGCGGACGCCGCGGCACCGGCGGTGCGGGTGAACGGACCGCTCAGCAGGCGGTTGTCCGTGGCCACGTCGAGGTGACCGTCACCGTTGAAGTCGCCGACGGTGACATGCCGGGGCGCGACCAGGCCGAGCGTGCCGCCGGCGGCCACGACCTTGCCGCCGGACAGCCCCGCCCTCCCGCCCCAGACGACGGTCACGGTGCCCGCGTCATCCACGGTCCCGATGTCCTCGCCGCTCGCACCGACGACCAGGTCCGTGTATCCGTCGCCGTCCAGGTCGCCGAGGGACAGGCCCCAGCCGAACCAGTCGCCGGTCTCGGCGGCGCCGGGTATGCCGGCCGTGTTCTGGCTGATGACCTGCCGGTGCTTGATGTCCAGCCCCTGCGAGGAGCCGTACACGACGCTCACGTACCCGGCACGGGCGTACCCGCCGACCGTGCCCCAGGGGGCGGCGACGGCGAGGTCCGTGTAGCCGTCGGCGTTGAAGTCGGCGCGCACGCTCGTCGCCCCGGCGCTCGCCGTACCGGCCGCGTGCGCGCTCACCGGGCCGACAACGGCTCCGGCGACGGCCACGGCGGCCAGGAGTCCGAGGCGGGAACGAAACTTGCGTCTTCTCATGTGGAACCCAACTCCCGCGCTGAAAGTGCAGCTGCCCGACGGAGAAGTCAAGATCCTTACTCCGCCGCCAGTACGACTCCCGTGGTGGTGGCAGGGTTGTCGTGAAAGACGGCGGGGGTTCCCGAATCGTTACAGTGGCTGCTGCTCGCAGGGCGACTGACATGCGCCGTGCGAGGTTCAAGAGGCGTGCGCCCCGCCGACGACAGACGGTCGGCGGCGAGGCGCCACGACGAGACCACCGGCCGCCAGGTCATGGGCGATGAGGTCACTCGCCGGGTCGAGCAGCCAGGAACACCGCTGCCACCGATGGGCGGACCGCGTACCTCGCGCCCGTACTCCCCTCAGGCGCCGCCCACCAGTGGAACGGATACCGCCGCCCACTGTTGCTCTGACCTTTGTCCATTCCACGCACTACACCTGCACGCGCGCCGCCAGATTCCCCTCATTCGACCAACCCAGAGCTTTGTCCGCTCGAATCCGTGTCGACGTTCCACCCCTCGCGGACGCCCTTAACGGACGTGGGTGACGTCCACGGCCGCCATCAACGCCCAGGCACACCAGCGGTCCAGGGCAGTCAGACAGGACCGTCCCCTCATGCGGTGAAGTGCCTCCGGGCGACCGGCGACCGAACTCGTGAAGCGGGTGTCGCGGGTTCGAATCCTGTCGGAGGTACCAGCCAAAAGGCCCCGGACCGATTTTAGGTTCTAGTGATCGTTGCAGCACCTCACTTGAATGGGTGCGATGGACTTCAGGATTGAGGGAAGACCGGGCCAAGCCTCAGGACCGCAAGGTCCTGGTCCCGTGGGCGGGAGGAATACTTCCGGCTCGTGGCTTCGCGTTGGGTTTCTTGGACGACGTGTGTGTACACGGCCATGGTGATGCTGACCTGGCAGTGGCCCAAGACCTCCATCACGACTCGGGGTGCTCTCCCCTAAGCGCTGCCAATGCATTGTTGAATCGGTCTTCTGCCGTCTTGGCGCTCAAGCCGTCAAGTGAAGCTATGAGCGCAATGAAAGTCTCTCGATCGGGCGACTTGAAGTCGAACACTGATCCCGTCGACGGAAAAAGCCTCTTAATGAGATCCATTGAGGCGCCGACGACCTGACCGTTTGTAGCCTCATCGTCGCCGTCTCCCAGCGCGGCCAAAGCTCCGAACCAGGCCCCGAGACGCCAGGTGGTTGCCTTGGCGAAGGCGACATTAAATGGAATCCCAATCAATGGGATCTGGCCGATCACCTTGTCCCACAGGAAATCCTGAACCAGAAATCCTAGATTTGGTTTGAGGTACTCCTTAGCAGCGTGAGCCGAGATCCTTCCTTTTCCGTAGATGGTCCGTACGTCGCTCCACAGGTCGCTGTATGCGACAAGGGCCGCCCCGTCCACGAGGATCGGCACACCGAAGCCAACGACGGCGCTGAGCCCCTGCCACCACATGTTCGATAGGGCAAGGTCCCCGGTAAGTCCGTAGACTCGCGCGGCACGATCTTCCTTTTCCCCCATACCCCCCCATTCGATCAGAATAGAGCACGGGTACTTTAGCGTTTAGGGAAGGTGCAGCCAAGAGGTCGCCCACATAAACCGCACCTCATGCGGTGAACCACCGCATCCCTGAGGCGTTTGAGGTTGGTTGGGATCAGTGATTCTTCCATCAAAGCGCCGAGACAGGAGATCGTCTTTTTTAGGGGGGCCGACGGATGTCCGAAGTCGCTCAACAGTGGGCAAGGTCGACCAACGACGACCACCAGGCACACCGAACCACCGCCCCTGAACAGGGAAAATGCAGGTCACCAAGATCTCCGGCAAGACCCCGGGCAAGAAGACATATGCGGGCAAGCGAGGAGCCTTGACGAGTGATCGCAGGTCCCAGAGGCCTCGGGGCCGGGTTGGTCGGCGTGCGGGAGAACTCCGACCTACGCGAGTTCCTCTTCGGTGGAGTAGATCTCCGGCATCGGGTGTCCCACGCCTTTGCGCCACATGTGCCGCTGGGCGTTGTACTCCGCGTCGTCCTTGAAGGGATCGCCGCCGCGAGTCGGATCTTCATGCGCGGCACCGTAGCGTCGACCGATGGCGCGTGCACCGCTTAGCTCAGTTCGCCATATGTACGAGCCGCCCATGCGCTTCCGCCGCCGAGACTTGCTCTGACCAATGACCGACGGCGTGGCTCAGGGCAGCGGGGTACAGCGAGGTATACGCGCGCCTGTACGGTCAGCTGACCCGCCATCGTGGCTGACTGTCGTCGGCTGAGGCTGAGACGCTCCGGAACCCAACTCCCCAAGGGATGTTCGAGACGAGGGACCGTGCCATTCGCGTGCCAGATCTTGCGGGGGACCACGGGGAACAACGGGGACTCGTCACAGGTGCGACCGACGGTCCAACACCACTTGGCCGCAGGTCAACGCAACAATCGCCGCCAAGAGACCCGAGCTTCCCCAGCTGAGAGCGCGAGTTCGATTCTCGTCACCCGCTCCACGAGAAACCCCCAGGTCATGGACCCGGGGGTTCTTTGTTGTCTAGACCGGTGGGCGGGAGCCGCACCACAGCCGCACCCTAAGGCGTAGCCACACCTTTGGCCGATTGCTGGAAGGATCGGAATCAGCTCTAGCTCCCTGGCCGCCGGCTCGCTGTTGATCTGGTCAATCAGGCCTTGGGGCACATGGAACGCCGTCCGCGTGTCGTTGGCTGCAGGTCCCCAGACTGCCCGACGCACCGGGAGCTTACGGGCCGTGATCACTCGCGCCAAAGCAGCGCCACCCCAAAGCCGCTACGCCGACCGCGTGCCTAAGCACAGGCCCTGGATCATCCGCGGAGCCGACGATCACTTGGCGCCAGCGAGTCAGTCCCACCAGAACGACCAGTGCGTCCGCAGCGGCAAGCTCTCCGCGTACTCGGGGAAGGGTGTCGGCGGATCATCGACGATGTTGTCGGCGGTCGACAAGACATGCTCCAGGGCAAGAAGCTCCGCGTGCGCCGCGGTCCGCGGCGGGCGGGCCACGGAGACGAACAACTCGCCTCCCATTCCCACCACCCGGGCACCGAACCGCTCCTCCCAGCTGCGCAGCAGTGCGCACACCAGCGGCAGCGGAGCCTCCGCGTTCCAGCCGAGAAGTGCCGGGATATCGGCGCTGCGCTGTGCAGGGACCAGCACGAGGCGGCACCCGGCCAGCCTGTACGGGTTTGCAGCTATGAGGTGACCGATCGTCCGCGCTGCGGCGTCCGCCGGGGAGGGATCAGCATCCGTGACCGAAGTCGCCGGCGTCAGACCCGGCCACGTCTCGAAGGGTGGGCCCGGATCGTGCGGCCACGGCGCGATACCCTCCGGCACCGGCCCCGGCTTCGGGTCCGTCCACCAGGACAGACGACGGCGCCGGTACTCGGCGAAGTCCGAGGCCAGGACGTTCTCGAGGCGGACAGCGGATATCTCTGCCAGCTCTGTCGGACGACCCAGGAACGGCCCGCCCAGCAGCGGCACCAGCCCGGTGTCTTCCTGCCCGTGCAGCAGGGGTCGCCACACGCCATCGACGTCAGACGGCAGTTCGTCCGCAACCCAGACGCACGCCGACCCCGAGGAGACGAACCGCCCCGGGGGAAGACCCTCTGGCAAGTCGAAAACCATGCCCGGACGATAGACCTCGACTTCCCTCGGTCGCGCACCGCCCCGAACGGCCGGGCTGCGTGCGTCGCCACTCGAGCGCCGGACCGGGACGCGGGCAAGCCCGCCGAGCAGCGCGAGACCCACCGCGTGCTGGAGGACACCCACACCCTGACCGGGCCCCGCAAGAGCGGTCCGTCGTTGCCCGTGCGACGGATCCTGGTCCACTCCATCGCGAACGCCCTGGGCATCACCGGGAACGAGAGTGGAATCCAAGCCCTGACCTGGCACTTCGACCAGGCGTGCTCGACGCCGAAGCCGCCGTCGACGGCTGGTACGCACTGCTGACCAGCATCCCCGCGGACCAGTCGGGCCCGGTCGAGACGCTGATCCACTACAAGGGCCAGGGAGCGGTCGAGCGCCGCTACCACGACTTCAAAGGGCCCCTCGCGGTCGCCTCGGTCTTCGTGCAGCACAACCGGCGCGTCGTTGCCCTGATCCAGGTCATCTGGCCGCCCCCGCTCGTCTTCTGTCTCATCGAACGGCAGGTCAGACGCGCGCTCGGCCCCGGGACAGACCACGGTTGGCCTCTACCCCGACAACCGCCGAGTCCGCCCCACCGGGCGCGTGATCTTCTACCCCCTCGGCGAACTCACTCTGCGGAGCGGCAACATCACCGATCCGCCCACCGTCCAGATCACCCGCGGCGTCCAACTCCACCTCCTCGACCCCGACATCACACGAACCAGCTGGCCACAGACCTGAGACGGTGACCTGCGAAGAACGGGCTGGATGCCCCTCGGCGAACAGGCCTCTGCGGGCCCGGGCTCGTTTAATGTGCCCGCGTGACCTCAACAGAGACGTCCTCGCTGATACTGCACGGCAGACGCCGTGCGTCCATCCGTCTACGGGACGGGGTGGTACTGCTGGCGGCGGACGGCGTACAGCGCCGGATACCGTTGGCGTCGATAGAGCGGATCGACGTCCACGGCCCCAAAGGCCGACGGCTGGCCGTCGGCCTGACGGGCGACGAGTCCGTGGCATACCACCTCAGGTGTCGCAGCGCCCCCGCCGTGCACGAGTTCGCGTAGGCCGTCCGCCGTGCACTGCCCGTACGGGACGCCGACGAGCCGCGGCTGGACGGGGCGGGGTTGGTGACGGAGGCGCCGCTGGAGCGGGCGACGCCGAACCGGGTCCGACAGCTGTGGTGGGGCCTGGGGGCCGCCTTCGTGCTGGTGTTCGTCCTGCTGGTGGTTACACGCGCCGGGGCGGTCCCGGTGCTGCTCTGGGTGGTGGCTCCCGAGGCGATCGGCGGCGGGGGGTTCGGCGTCCAAGGACCCGAGATCGGGCGAGAATTGGCCACAACCTCGACGGCCGCCGGACGCGGGCCTGAGCACGCTCACGGTGGACGACGCGATGGCCCCGCGGGACCTCGCCTCGCTCTTCCGGAGCCTGCGGAGCGTACCGAGCCGCCACGGCAAGCGGCCCAACGTCCCCGTCTCCGACATGGGTTACCGCACGCCCAAGGGCAGCGGCCGTGCTGTGGAACGTGCCGCCGGCGAAGAAGCCCTTCGCCGAGCTGCGGAGCGACCAGCCCTTGACCCTCCGGCAGAAGAACTGACCCCGACGCGGGCCGCCCGGGGTCGGACCCACCAACGCCCCGGCCGGCTGCACCTGCCCCGGCCCTCCGGCGGGAGTCGGCGCGGCCGCCCGCCGCCCCGGTGGCAGGCCACGCCGTCGGGTGAGTGATGCGCCCCGAGTCGGCGGCGTCCTGGCGAGGCCGGACGGAGACCTTGTGCCACCCTGGGCCGCAGGCGAAGCCGCGACATGGCCGGCTCGGGGCCTCGGAGCATGGTCCGGGCCTGCCTCGGAAGACGCGAGCAGAAGCAGGACGGAACCGTGGGGCGACGCGGCAGACAGCGGCGGACCGGCGGACCGGCCGGCGATGGGCCCGGACCGGAGTTCGGGGCGCTGTTCCTTCCCCTCGCCCTGGAGAACCTGCTGCTGACGTACACCTCGACCGCCATGAACGTGGCGCTGTCGGCGATCGTCAGGGATCTGCACACCACGCTGACCGGCGTGCAGTCCGCGATCTCGCTGTACTCCCTCGTGGTGGCCGCGTCCCTGATCGCCGCGAGCAAGATCGGGGCCCGCCACGGGTACCGGCGCACCTTCGTCTTCGGAGCGGGGGTGTTCGCCGTGGGGACGCTGGTGACCGCACTCGCCCCGAACATCACGTTCATGCTGGTCGGCTGGTCGCTGCTGCAGGGGATCGGCGTCGCACTGATGCTTCCGGCGCTGCTGTCCCTGCTCACCGAGGCGCTCTCCGGGGCCACGCGGACGAGGGCGCTGTCGGCGCTGGGCACGATCGGCGGCATCGGCGCGGCGGCCGGCCCTCTGCTCGGCGGCTTCATCACCCACTACTCCAGCTGGCGTGTGTCGTTCCTCATGGGCACCGTGGTCACGGTCGCGGTCGTGCTCCTCATGCGGCGGGCGGCCGAACACGAGCCGCCGCCCGCGCGCCCCGGGCAGCCTTTCGACGTGCCCGGGGCACTGCTGTCCGCCACCGGAGTCGGGCTGCTGGTGGTCGCCATCCTGCTTGCGGGGCGGTACGGCCTGCTCAGGGCCCGGCAGGATTCCGAGGTCCTCGGCCACACGCTGTTCCACCGCGGTGGCCTGTCGCCCGTGCCCGTCCTCGCCGGTACCGGGCTGGTGGTGCTGGTCGTGTTCGCCGTCTGGGAGCGTCACCTGGTCGAGCGGGGCAAGGATCCCCTCGTGCGGCTCTCCGTGTTGCGCAACCGCACCGTCCGGGCCGGCACACAGACCCAGGCGATGCAGTACCTGGTGCCCAACGGCGCGCTCTTCCTCGTACCGGTGTTCCTGCAGACGACCCTGGGCCTGGACGCGCTCCGCTGCGGTATCACGCTGCTGCCGACGACCCTGGGGCTGGTGCTGACCGCCGCGCCGGCCGCACGGCTCGTCGCCGCCCGGCGGATGACCCACCGCGCCGCCCAGATGTGGTCGTTCGTGTTCATCCTCGCCGGTTGCGTCGTCGTCGCTGCCCTGTTCGACCCGCGCCGGGGGACCACGGCCACGGGCCTGGCGCTGGCACCGGGTCTGTTCCTGATCGGTATGGGGCAGGGCCTGGCCACGACGGTCACCGACCTCATCCAGTCGGCCGCGCCACCGGACGAGGTGAGCGACGTGACGGGGCTCTCGCGCAGTGGCACCTACCTCGGGAGTTCCCTCGGCGTGGCGCTGGCGGGTGCCGTCATGACCACGACGCTGCTCTACTCCTTCGAGTCCGGGGCGGACGGCAGCACCGTCCTGACATCGGCTCAGAAGGAGCTGACGAAGGAGGCGCTCGAAAAGCAGGTCCAGGTCACGGCGGCGACCGACGAAGCGGTCCGCGCGAAACTCGAGGCACGTGGGGTGCCGGGGGGCGCCTCCCAGGAAGTCGTCCGCATCAACGCCTATGCCCGCGAACGGGCGCTGACGGTGGGGGTCGTGTGCATGGCCGCGCTGGCGGCTGTGGGATACCTGGTGGCGGCCCGCATCCCGCGGGTCCGTACGCGCGCACCGCGGACACCATGATGTACGTCCGTGGGTCGTCCTCGGCGCGTGTGGCCTTCGTCTCCCTTCCGGGGTCCGGCGCGCACGCCGGTATCCCGTCCGGCGGCGACGACAACGGCCGCGTACGGACCTTCACAGGAGGTCACAGCGCTGTGAGGGGAATCGTTCGCCGGCAACCCTGCACCCCCAGGAACCAATATCTGTGCTTGCGACGTCAGAAATCGACGCGGCGCACGATAAACATTCCTGCAACCACAGGTGGTGCGGAATTACTTACCGCGCAGGGCCGACACCGACGTGCTACTGTCGTCATCAGTTGCGAGTGTGGTTGCCAGAAGGATTTCCGACGGCTGAGCATCGCGGCGACACGGAATGCGCACAGGGCGTGTTCCTGGCACCGTCTCCCGAAGGAGAAACCAAATGGCTACCGGCACCGTGAAGTGGTTCAACGCGGAAAAGGGCTTCGGCTTCATCGAGCAGGACGGCGGCGGCGCCGACGTCTTCGCCCACTACTCGAACATCGCCTCCCAGGGCTTCCGCGAGCTTCTGGAGGGCCAGAAGGTGTCGTTCGACGTCGCGCAGGGCCAGAAGGGCCTGACGGCCGAGAACATCGTTCCCGCCTGACACGTCGGCACCGACGCATACTTCGCAGCTGGGGCCCGCACCTTGGGGTGCGGGCCCCAGCTCGCTTTGTTTCCAGGGTGATTCGACCCTGTCATTTCCGGCCCGTTCTCGCGATTCTCTGCGCCGCTCATTCTGCTGCGGAAATTCCTTGATACGTGCCCGCATCGAGGAGGTTCCGCATGAACCGCACACGCCCTACTCGCGCACGCCCCAATCGCACATACGACCGCTTCGGAGGAAATGCCGCCGCGGGCCGCTCCGGCACACCGCGCCGCTCCAAAGGTTACGGAAACCGACAGCCCGCGGGGGGCGAGTTCGCACCGCCGAAGACGGTCACGCCCGCATTGCCCGCCGTCGAGTCGTTCGCCGATCTCGCCATGCCGGCGCCCTTGCTGGCCACGCTCGGCCAGGAAGGCGTGACCGTTCCGTTCCCGATCCAGGGGGCGACCCTGCCGAACTCCCTGGCCGGCCGTGACGTACTCGGTCGCGGCCGCACCGGGTCGGGCAAGACCCTCGCCTTCGGCCTCGCGGTACTGGCCCGTACGGCGGGCCGGCGTGCCGAGCCGCGCCGGCCACTGGCCCTGGTCCTCGTCCCCACCCGTGAGTTGGCCCAGCAGGTCACCGACGCGCTCGCTCCCTACGCCCGCTCCGTGCGCCTGCGGCTGGCCACCGTCGTCGGCGGAATGTCCCTCGGCAGGCAGGCCGGTGCGCTGCGCGCCGGCGCCGAGGTGGTCGTGGCGACGCCCGGCCGGCTCAAGGACCTCATCGACCGCGGCGACTGCCGGCTCGACGACGTCGCCACCACGGTTCTCGACGAGGCCGACCAGATGACCGACATGGGCTTCATGCCCCAGGTCACCGCCCTGCTCGACCAGGTGCGTCCCGACGGCCAGCGGATGCTCTTCTCGGCCACCCTGGACCGCAACGTGGACCTGCTGGTCCGCCGCTATCTGACCGACCCGGTGGTCCACTCCGTCGACCCGTCGGCCGGTGCCGTCACCACGATGGAGCACCACGTACTCCACGTGCACGACGCGGACAAGCACCGCACGACCACCGAGATCGCGGCCCGGGACGGCCGGGTCATCATGTTCCTGGACACCAAGCACGCCGTGGACCGGCTGACCCAGCACCTGCTGAACAGCGGTGTCCGCGCCGCGGCCCTGCACGGTGGCAGGTCCCAGCCGCAGCGCACCCGGACCCTGGCGCAGTTCAAGGACGGTCACGTCACCGTCCTGGTGGCCACCAACGTCGCGGCCCGCGGCATCCACATCGACAGCCTCGACCTGGTCGTCAACGTGGATCCGCCCAGCGACCACAAGGACTACCTGCACCGTGGCGGTCGTACGGCCCGTGCCGGCGAGTCCGGCAGCGTCGTCACCCTCGTGACTCCCCACCAGCGCCGCGGCATGAGCCGCCTGATGGCTTCGGCCGGCATCACCCCGCGGATCACCGCGGTCCGCTCGGGCGAGGCGGAGTTGAGCCGCATCACGGGCTCCCAGGCGCCCTCCGGCGTTCCGGTGATCATCACCGCACCGGTCGTGGAACGCCCCCGTCGTGCGTCTTCGGCGTCCAGGACCCGCCGGGGCCGCGCCGGCCAGGGCCGACCCGTCGGTGCGGGGACGCGGCGCGGGGCACAGCGGCGGACCGGCAACGACTCGGCCGCCTAGCTAGGCCCTCTCTTTCGAATCTTGCCGGTGGCGCGGCGTCTCGGAAGGCACCGTCGCCCGGAGCCGGCCTGATCCGAAAGAAAGGCCCTGGGCCGACGCAGTCCCCAAAGCCCCCGTTGGCCTCCCGGGAGACGCAGTGGCCTCCGGGGCCGCAAGGGCGACCCAGCCGACCAGCCCTTACCGAAGGAGACACCCCTTGAGGCCTGCGCGGACGCAGTACGGCATGCCGGACCCCGCCCCCGTGACCGTGGTCGAGGACAGCGAAGGGCACGGACCTCGGGTATGTGACGACATGACCGTCGAGGTGGCTCTGGCCGTCATGGCGAGTGCCCGTGTCGAGTACCTGACCGTATGCGACGGGGACGACCAGAGCACGGCTCTGATCAGCCTGGCCCGGCTCGCCGTTCTCCACGACAGTTCCACGTACACGGACCGGATCCGCCTGCGGGACGTCCTCGACGGATCGCTGCCCTCGCCCGGCGCCCGCCCCGGCGGCCTCGGGGAGCACGGCCGGGCGCCCGGCGTACTCGCGCTCTCACGCTGATCCGCCTCGACCGGGCGGACACTCCACTCCAGGTCGCGTCGGCGCTGCACGTCGGCACCGACCACCCGTGACTTCACGAGGACGAGCGGGAAACCGCCTTCAGGATCCCGGTGGGGGCCCTGCCGACGCGCGTCGGCAGGGCCCCCACCGCTGTGTCGCCGTCCGCTCGGAAGCCGCCGGCCGGGGCAATGGGGCGGATGCAGCGTGTCACCGGTCGAAATAGCTCAGATCGCCCACGGTCCATGCGCTGACGTCCTTGATCGCGACGCGGTACATGCCGCCCGTCTCCGGGATGCCGAGGCTTCCCTGCAGGATCCGGGCGAGATGGAAGTGCAGATGCGTGGGCTCTTCGCCGCGACCGGACCGGTTCCCTCGCTGGCCGCGGGTGAAGACGTCCGAGAACGGACCGAGACGGTCCGAGTCCTTCAGGACCTCCGCCACCCGCTCCCTCCACACGGCCTCGGGAGCCAGCCGGCCGGTGATGACGGCACCGCCGACGACCACGGTCAGCGACATCTGATTGCTTCGCTCGGACTCCACCGCGGCGGAGATCGCGACGAGCAGCTCATCAGGGTTCGACATGACAGCAGAGCTTATGCGGCCCGCCCTTGTGCGCACCCCCCGCGGGGGTGAAGCGGCTGCGCGCTCAGCGGGAGACGGCTGCCGCCCACCGGGGAGGGCCGATCGCGGCAGGGTTCCTCCTCCACCAGCAGGGCGAAATCTACTTTCACAGAAGTAGACTTTCGCGCCCGACGTGGGTACGATTCTTCTCGTAGACACGGTCGATCGAGGCCCGCCAGACACGAACTGGCGGGTGGCTGAATACGAAGTACGCAGGTCAGTGCGGCTCTCGAGCCTCGAAGCCAAGTGTTCCCAGAACGGGTGACGGGACTGGGAGCCGCACTGGGCGGCTCGCACGTCGAGGAGCTGCCGACAGAGGTACCGGTTCATCCAGTGGTTGGTTCAGAGAGGAACGGAGGAGCAGACGCCATCAGGATCGCCCGGCCCGAGAAGCACTCGGCCCGGGTACCGCAAGACCCCGGATTGGATGGTGGTCCCCGGTCACGCAGCTGCGATCCCCCCGCTCCGCCCTGCCGGGCCGGGTAGCGGAAACAGAAGGTCGGCACAGCAGTAGGGCCGACAGATGGTGTTGAATTTCCTTCGGGGCCCTGGTGCCGTACGGCACCAGGGCCCCTCGACGCGTTGCACAGCGAGGTGACATGACATCGGACAACCCACTGAATGATCGTCTGGACGACGACGACTACCCCGCGTACTCGATGGGCCGGGCAGCCGAGATGCTCGGCACCACCCCGGCCTTCCTCCGAGCCATCGGTGAGGCTCGTCTGATCACTCCGCTCCGCTCGGAGGGAGGACATCGCCGGTACTCCCGTTACCAACTCCGGATCGCCGCCCGCGCCCGCGAGCTCGTCGACAAGGGGACCCCGATCGAGGCCGCGTGCCGCATCGTCATCCTCGAGGACCAGCTCGAGGAAGCGCAGCGCATCAATGCCGCATACCGCCGCGCCGCCAACGAATCCGCGGCCAGTTCAGGTTCCGGCTGAACACGCGGACGCGGCCGTGTCCCGTCGTACGCAGGCTCCTACTTGCCGGTTGAGTCCCTCGGGGCGTCGGAGCCGGAGCCGTCTCCGGCGGCGGCCGGGATGGCCGGAGCCTTGCTCGGCGGTGACCAGCACCCTGGCGTAGGCACCCATCACCGCCGCGGTCACCACGAGGATCACCAGCCGGCGCAGATGCAGGCGGGCGGGCAGGCTCAGCGTCGGAGGCCGGTCGCCCAGCCGCCGGACCGGCGCGGCGCAGTTGGGAGATGCGCAGGGCGAGCGCCCGCCGCCGGGCCAGAGCCGGATAGATGCCGAGGATCCAGGAGACGGTGGCGGTCAACAGCACGAAGCCGACCATCGCCTCCAGCGGTGCCACGATGCGCAGCCAGTCGGCGGAGGGTGCGATGTCACCGAGGCCGAGCGTGGCGACGGTCACCAGTGAGAGGTACACAGAGCGTCCACCGGTCCCGAGTGCTCGGACGGCTTCAACGTGCCGGAGAAGGAGAACGCTTCCGGCATGTGCGGCCAGTACACCAGAGCCCAGCCCACGGCCACGGCACAGGCCCATGTGGCCACCACGGCCACCATGCCGACAGGCCCGGCCACCCGGCGGTCCTGCTGCTCTCGCGGCCCCGGGTGGACAGCCGCCACAGCAGCGACATGACGACCCTGCTCAGGCCCCCGTGCCGGGTGGGGTGCCACAGAGTGTGGAACACGTCCCGCAGGATGATCAGCACCACCACCGCGCCGATCAGTGTGACCAGCCATTCCATGGAACCTCCCGGGCTCGCCCGCCTCGGGTCCAGCATGGGGCGAGCCCCACGCGGAGACGATCGTGCGCCACGCCTCGTCCGGCACGCCCCAGTCGATCGGGCCCCGGTCGGGGCTTTTCGGCGCCGCCAGCCGGCCGGCACCCGCCCGAGCCGCGACGCCGCAGACCCTGCGCGCCTTGAGGACGGGTCAGACCGGTGACCCGACCGCCGAGCCCGCCCGGGCCGGCTCCCGTACCACGCGGTGGCGCCGGGTCGGAATGAGCAACGGGTGGGCGACGCCCCAGGCGGCGCCCTTGCAGACCAACTCCTTGTAGCAGGCGGCGATCCGTCCCGTCAGGGCGGTCCGCACGGCGCGGTCGTCGGCGGTGACGTACTGGATCAGGCCGTCCTTGCGGCCCAGCGAGATGCACTGGTTGAAGTAGCGGAGCGGCACCTTCGGGAGCTTCCTGCCGGTCAGGCGCGCCGCGATGGCGTCGGCCGCCTGCCACGCGGTCGGGACGCCCGAGGCGCACGACATGCGCAGCGGTTTGTCGCCGGGCCCCGTCACCCTGGCCGCGTCGCCGATGGCGTACACGTCGGGGTGCGAGACCGAGCGCATGGTCCGATCGACCACGATCCGGCCCGTGCCGGTGACCTCCAGGGTGGTGGCCTTCGCGATCGGGTGGACGGCGAAGCCGGTGGTCCACACGGTGACCGCGGCGGGGATCGTCCCGCCCTCGGCCGTGGTGACGCGGTCGGCCTCGACGCCGGTGACGGCGGTGTGCTCGTGCACGGTGACGCCGAGCTTGCCGAAGACCTTGCGCAGGTGCCCGCGCCCTTTCCCGGAGAGCCAGTCGCCGAGGCCGCCACGGGCGACGAGGGCGACATCTAGGTCCGGCCGGGCCTCGGCGATCTCGCTCGCCGCCTCCAGGCCGGTGAGACCGCCACCGACCACGACCACGGACTGTCCGGCGTCCAGGCGGGCCAGGCGCTCCCGCAGCCGCAGTGCTCCGGGACGACCGGCGATCTCGTGGGTGTGCTCGGCGGTGCCGGGGACGCCGTGGTCGTCCCAGCCGCTGCCGAGGGCGTAGACGAGGGTGTCGTACGCCAGTTCCTCGGCGCCGTCCGCCGCGACGACCGCGACCGTCTTGCGGTCCACGTCGACGCCGGTGACCTTCCCGAGCTTCAGCTCGACTCCGGTGCCCGCGAACATCTCGCCGAAGGGCCGCGGCTTGAGGTCCTGGCCGACCGCGAGTTGGTGCATCCGGACGCGCTCGACGAAGTCGGGCTCGGCGTTGACGAGGGTGAGGGCGACCTCCTCGCGGCGCAGCCGTCCCGCGAGGCGCCCGGCGGCGATGGCTCCTGCGTATCCGGCTCCGAGGACGATGATGCGGTGCTGCATTTCCTGGCTCCTGTCGTCAGCGGGTTCGCCACTTGAACCGGGCCGGCCGCCCTTTCCTGACAACACTGCGATGTGAAGCACCTCACATCAGTGTCAGAAGGCGCAGAGTCGGAAGGCGCGGAGTCAGAGGGCTCAGAGTCAGAAGGCGTGGAGCAGGGGTTCACCGTGGTCGGCGGACGCCCACCGCCGGGTCGCACGTTCGAGCTTGTCGGGGTTGACCTGGTTGCGGAACGCGGCGATGCCGCCCGCGGTGACCTCCAGGCAGATGACGCCCACGACCCGGCCCTCGACGACCGCCACCACGGCGGGGCCGCCGTTGGCGGTCGTGGCGTAGACCTCGGGTGAGCCACCGGCCAGGACGCGCTTGGCCTTGCTCGGTTTGAACAGGCCCCGCATGAACTTGGCGACCGCGAGCGCGCCCTCGAACGCCTTGGCCCGGGCCGGGACCTTCCCGCCGCCGTCGCCGATCGAGACGGCGTCCTGGGTGAGCAGCCGTACGAGTGGCTCGGTCCGGCCGCTGGCGGCGGCCGCGAGGAACTCTTCGACGATCCGCCGGGCGGCGGCCTCGTCGATCTCGGTGCGGCTCCTGCCGTCCGCCACGTGCTTCTTGGCACGGTGGAAGATCTGCTGGCTGGCGGCCTCGGTGATGTCCAGGATCTCGGCGATCTCCCGGTGCGGGTGGGCGAAGGCCTCCCGCAGCACGTACACCGCCCGCTCGTTGGGGGAGAGACGCTCCAGCAGGGTGAGGACGGCGTACGAGACCGACTCGCGTTGTTCGGCGGTGTCGGCCGGGCCGAGCATCGGGTCCCCGGCGAGCAGCGGCTCGGGGAGCCATTGGCCCACGTAGGTCTCGCGCCGCGCACGGGCCGAGGTGAGCTGGTTCAGGCACAGGTTGGTGAGGACCTTCGCCAGCCATGCCTCGGGGACCTCGATGTGCTCGACGTCGGCGGCCTGCCAGCGCAGGAACGTCTCCTGCACGGCGTCCTCGGCCTCACTGGCGGAGCCGAGGAGGCGGTAGGCGATGGCCTCCAGGCGAGGCCTGGAGGCCTCGAACCGTTCCACGTCGTTCACGGTCAGGGCCATGGCCCGGATCCTAGCTCCCGGAGAGGACGCACTCCCCCGCGTCCGGTGGGCAGGCCGCGAGGGCGGTCGCGGGACGCGTCGGCGGCCCGGCCGTTCCCGGTGTGCGTCACGCGCCGACCTGCGGGGGCGCACCGACCTGCAGGGGCGGCCGGCTCGCCCCGTTGTGCGGGTACAGCCAGGGGCTTTCGGCCCCCGTTCGGAGGTGGCCGATCGCTGTCAGCGCGTCCGCCGCGTTCTTGCAGCGCGGATGCCGTGCGGCGAAGGCCGCGATGCGGTCCCGCTGGGTGACGAGCCAGTCGGCGACGGCCTGCGGGTCGCCTTCGTACCACCAGAACCGGAAGTCCTCCCACAGGAGTTCGGTTGCCCAGTGGGCCGCCAGCCGGACGAGGCCGGCGTCCGCCTCGGGGCCGGGGAGTCCCGCCATGTACTCCAGCCACGGCCCCAGGCCGTCCGTGGCGCCCGCGATGCCTTCCACGAGGTCGGTGATCTCCCCGGGGGACCGGCCGTCGGTCACGGCGATCGCGAGCAGGGCCCGGAAGGCCCGTTCGACCGCCGTACGTTCGCAGACCGGCCAGTCGATCAGCCGGGCCCCGTGCGGGCCGAGACGGTCGAGTTCACCGGACGGGTCGGTGCCGGGGCCGCCCGGACCCCAATGGCGCAGGGCGCGGGGCAGGAGGCGACGCCACAGGACGGGGTACTGGTCGGTGCTCCAGTGGTCGACGACCTCGCGCAGGAAATGCCCGAGGAGATCTTCCGGTACGGCGGACGGGTCGCCGCCGAGGATGCGCAGCTCCGGCTCCGGCGTGCAGAAGGTGCACCCCTCCACCGGCCGGTCGAGCGCGGGCGGCGGAGCGAAGATCCGGTCCACCTCGGCGAGCGCGTGCTCCCACATCGCGTACGGGTCGAGGGCGAGCTGATCAGGCATGGCAGGTACCTACCGGTGACTCCGCACAGGGCGCCTAGCGAAGAGCGTGACGCTACCACCTGACGCGCCCGGTGCCACCTGTCCCCACCCCACCCCACCGCCCGCGCGCGGTGCGCGGCGGACGGGGACGAACTGGCCACTGTGACGCTTGATCAAGTTTCGACGCTTAGAGGATGGGGCCTGATCGGCCCGCCAACCAGCCACATTCCAGGGCGACTTGACCAGCACAGGCGCAAGTGTCGCGCGTGTGGCCGGTCGAGATCACCACACTCCCTTGGGGGGACCTTGACGAGAAGTACCATGCCGAGGCGCGTACTGGCCCGCACGATGGGCGTGATCGCGGCAGTGACCGTCGCGCTCACGGCCGCACCGCTGGTGGGCACCGCGGAGGCCCAGAGCGCGGAGTCGGGAACGCTCAGCTTCAGCGGCGGTACCGGTGAGCCCATCTCGGGCGGTCAGTCGTACGCGTACACGGGCGGCGCGGTTCAGCTGTTCGACGTCCAGGGCAGCCAGGACGAGAACAGCCTGACCGTCGCGGTCGACGCGGACGAGAGCACGCGCTGGCGTCTCATCATCGCCGCGCCCGACGGTCAGAAGCTGACCGAGGGCACCACGTACACCGGGGCCAAGCAGTGGCCCTACGCCCAGCCGGCCGATCCGGAACTGCAGTTCAGCGGGACCTACAACGGGACCGACAAATGGTGCAACACCAACTCCGGGTCCTTCACCGTCCAGCACATCGCCTTCGGCCCCTACGGCTACGTCCGCGAACTGGACGCCACCTACGAGCAGTACTGCAACGGGTCGACGGTGCCGCTGAGCGGTGAGGTGCACGCGGTCATGCCCGAGCCTCCGGCCGAACTGACCCTGGGAATGACCACCGACCCCAACGGCACGGTGGACGTCCGGGACGGCCACATCACCGTCGGTGGCACCGTGACGTGCAACAAGCCGGCGAGCGTCTCGCTGACCGGGCAGGTCTTCCAGGTCCAGAACAACCGAACGCCGGGCGCGTCGTACTCGACCACCGTCGCCTGCGCCCCGGGCGCGCCCGTCCCGTGGTCCGTCAGCCTGACCAGCCAGGAACCCGACACCTCGTTCCGGCCGGGCACCGCAACGGTGCGCGGCAAGGCCAAGGCGGACGACCGCGACTACCCGGTGACCGTCGACACCGGGCAGCAGGAGTCCGAGGTCACGCTTTCCAAGGTCTGACCTCCGGCCTCGGGTGACCACGACGGCAAGCCGTGCCTACAGCGGCTGAAGCGGCTGCGCAGGCCGGTACGGCCCCTCATTCCGGGGGCCGTG
The DNA here is from genome assembly GCF_043081525.1 of Streptomyces sp. NPDC014864. Taxonomy (NCBI): domain Bacteria; kingdom Bacillati; phylum Actinomycetota; class Actinomycetes; order Kitasatosporales; family Streptomycetaceae; genus Streptomyces; species Streptomyces sp. NPDC014864. Next base: position 165,038 of record NZ_JBIBWT010000004.1, on the reverse strand, counting down.
CCGGCCTGCGTGGGGTCCGGGCCGGCCCGCCGGAGCGCGGAGCCGACCGCTGCCTTGGCCGAAGTGTTGCTCCGACCAGGTCCTGCCGGGGTCCTGCCGGGGTCCTGGCCCGGATACCGCGTCGGCGCGTGGGCCTGCCGGGCCGTCAGAAGCCCGTGCCCGCGCCCGGGTCCTCCGGGCGGATACGTCCGCGCCAGCCTTCGCCCTCGCCGCCCCCGCCCTCGATGTAGTTCTTGAAACGGCGCAGGTCACCCTTCACCCGCATGTCGATCACGCCCAGCGCGTCCGCGCCCTTCTCGGCGACACCGGTCGGCTCGACCTCCATCGTGAGCTCGACCCTGGTGTGCGCGTCGTCCAGCCGCTCGAACCGGACCGAGCCGCGCTGCCGGGTCTCGCCGTCGACGGACCGCCAGGTGATCCGGTCGTCCGCCAACTGGTCGACGATCTCCGTGTCGAACTCGCGCCGCACCCCGCCGATGCTGGTGGTCCAGTGGTTGTGCCGGTCGTCGAGTTGCCGGACCTCCTCGACGCCTTCCATGAACTTCGGGAACTGCTCGAACTGCGTCCACTGGTCGTACGCCCTGCGCAGCGGGACCTCCACGTCGACCGTTTCCTTGACCGTGCTCATAGATCCCTCCTGGTCCGCTGGTCGCCGGAGCCGGCCGAGCCGGCCTCCTGCCTGTGTGCCAGGCACCGGGTACCCGGGAAACCGATGTGAAGACCATGGCTTCGGGACGGGACCCCTCGCCGGAGCACGTCGCCTCCCCGGCTCCTCAACACGGGCCTGACAACTCCACGCGGGCCTGAAAACCCGGCCCGCATACCGGTCGGGCCGCTGGGAACCCGGCGCGCATGGGTGTGAATCACGCGGAGGCCCCGATCCTCGAAGCGCTGGCCGCATATCAGGACGCGGACGAACTGGGATTCACGCCCCCGGGCCACAAACACGCACGCGGCGCGGATCCACGCGCCCGCGCGGTCCTGGGCGACGCGGTGTTCCACGGCGACATCCTGGCCAACGGCGGCCTGGACGACCGGCTCACCCGGGGCCGGGTGCTGGCGCGGGCCGAGGACCTCATGGCCGACGCGGTGCACGCGGACCACACCTTCTTCTCGACCTGCGGCAGTTCCCTGTCGGTGAAGGCCGCCATCCTGGCGGTGACCTGCCCCGGCCACCGGCTCCTCGTCGGGCGCGACGCGCACAAGTCGGTGGTCGCCGGACTCATCCTGTCCGGTGTCGAGCCGGTGTGGGTGGAGCCCCAGTGGGACGCCGACCGGCACCTCGCCCATCCCCCCACCGCGGCGGCCTACGAGGAGGCGTTCAAGGAGCACCCGGATGCCGACGGGGCCCTGGTCACCAGCCCCACGCCGTACGGTTCCGCGGCCGATCTGGGGGGCATCGCCGATGTCTGCCATCGACACGGCAAGCCGCTCATCGTGGACGAGGCGTGGGGAGCGCACCTGCCGTTCCACGACGATCTGCCGACGTGGGCCATGGACGCCGGCGCCGACATCTGCGTGACCAGCATCCACAAGATGGGCAGCGGTCTGGAGCAGGGCTCGGTGTTCCACCTCCAGGGCGATCTCATCGACCCCACCGAACTGTCCTCGCGGGCCGACCTCCTGGGCACGACCAGCCCCAACGTCCTGATCTACGCCGGCATCGACGCATGGCGCCGGCAAATGGTGCAGCACGGTCACGAGCTCATCGGCGGAGCACTGGAGCTGGCCGCGCGCACCCGCGGCGCCATCGAGGCGATCGACGGCTTTCACGTCAACGACGCGATGGACTTCTGCGGCCCCGGTCTCGCCCCCGACTTCGACCCGCTCCCCGTCGTCATGGACATCAGCGACCTCGGCACCACCGGCTACCGGGCGGCCGACTGGCTACGGGCCCACCATCACATCGACGCACATCTGTTCGACCATCGACGCATCAGCGCGCAGCTCACCCACGCCGACGACGAGCGGACCACGGCGCGGCTCCTCACCGCGCTGCGCGATCTGGCCGGCCATGCCTCGGAACTCCGGGACGCCCCCCAGGTCACCGTCCCGTCCCCGGCCGAGCTGCGGATGGACCAGGCCGTTCTGCCCCGGGACGCCTACTTCTCGCGGTCCGCGACCGTCCCCACGACCGAGGCCGCCGGCCGGATCGCCGCCGAGATGATCACTCCCTACCCGCCCGGCATCCCCGTGATCCTGCCCGGCGAACGCCTGACCGAGCCGGTATTGAAGTACCTGCTCACCGGGGTCGAGGCCGGTATGTTCCTGCCGGACGCGGCCGACCAGCGCCTGGAGACCGTACGAGTCGTCGCGGACGGCTGACCGACCGCCCAGGACACCCGCACACCCCCCGTTAGCGCCGCCGGGCCACCGGGTACTCGGCAGCGCGTCCCCAAAAGCACCACACACCTCACCGGGAGACACCATGTCCGACATCCCGCCGCAGCCACATGGCTGAGAGAGCCGGACGGGCGGCGGAGGCCACGGACCGGCGGTCGGACCCGACGGGCCTCGCCCTCCTCGTGGTCGACATGATCAACACGTACGAGCACGAGGACGCCGAACTGCTCGTGCCGTCCGTCGAACGTGTCGTACCCGTCCTGGCGGAGCTGCTCGACCGGGCCCGGGGGGCAGGCGTGCCGGTGATCTACGCGAACGACAACTTCGGGCGGTGGCGCTCGCACCACGGAGAGCTGGTGGACACCGCGCTGGCCGGACCCCACGCCGGCCTGATCGAGCCGATACGGCCCGACGACGAGTCGCTCTTCGTGGTGAAGGCCCGCCATTCCGCCTTCTACGAGACGCCCCTGGCCTACCTCCTGTGGCGTCTGGGCGTCGGACAGGTGGTGCTGGCCGGTCAGGTCACCGAGCAGTGCGTCCTCTACTCCGCCCTGGACGCGCACATCCGCCACCTGGAGGTCACGGTGCCCAAGGACGCCGTCGCCTCCATCCACCCCCATCTGGCGTCCGCCGCGCTGGAGATGATGGAGCTCAACATGGGCGCCCGCATCGTCACCGCGAAGGAGATCGACTTCACGGATTCATCCGCCGGATCCTGACCGGACTCGCTTGCTGTGGGTCGTCCGCGCGTGTCTCTCCGTTCGGCGATGTGCGCGCCGTCGATACAACTCTTCGGCGTGGGTGTGTGTCTGACGTGCTGAACTAGCGTTCGCCCGCGGTTCACCGTCCGTCGCCGCCGCCCCTCTCCGGAGAGACCCGCATGCCCCACTTCCGTCCCGGCCTCCGCACGTTCCGCAGGACCGCCGGTGCCATCGGCGCGGGTGCGCTGATCGCGTTGGGGACCGCCTCCGGCGCCGTCGCCGACGATGCCGGGACCGGGCTGGTGCTGGGGGACATCGCCCCGATCGACGGGGTGAAGCCGGGGAGCACCGGCCCTGTCGCTGGCGGCCACCGCGGCCGCGGCCGTCGCCGCCGGTGCGGGTACGGTCCTGCTCGTACGCCGTCGCGCGGCCCGGCGGTAACCGCTCGGCGCTCCCTCGTGGCGCTGGTGAACGCGTTCAGCGGACAGCCGACCGCGGCCCGCCTCGGGTCACGGAGGCGATCACGGTGGAGGCGACGGCGGTCACGGCGAGGCTCCCCACCATGACCATCCCCACGCCGATCACGAAGAGGCCGCTGGAGTCGTCCGACCAGTCGGCCCAGGCGGCGACGGTCAGGCCTGCCGTGGTGCCGAGCACGGCGGCCGCGACGTGACGCCGGGATGCCGCCCAGTACACCGGCACCAGCAGCGTCAGTACCAGCCCGATCACCTGCCAGGCCGCGTACGGTCCGGTCGCGGAGCCGTCGGGGTGGACGTCACGCTGCTGGTCCCAGCCCAGCCAGGCGGCCCACAGCAGCAGCGACGCCCCGGCGGGCACGAGGACCGGCAGCAGCGGGAGCACGGGTTTCATCAGTCCTTGGCGCATGGTCCAAGCGTTCCGGCTCACACCGCTCCCGGACAGAGCACGCGTACTCAGCTCGACCCGAGTACCTGAACCGGGGTCGTGGTGCGCTCCGGGCCGTCGTCGTCACCGGTGGTCGGGGCCGCGGCCGGCGGCGGTGCCGAACCACTTCGGGAGGTGGCCGAGCAGATCCCGCTGGTCCTCACCGGCCCACGCCACGTGGCCGTCCGGCCGCAGCAGCATCGCGGGCACGTCCAGGTCCTCGGCCACGTCGGCGACGTGGTCGACCCGGTCCGCCCAGCCCTCCACCGAGAGCCGGCCGGTCTGGTCGAGCAGCAGTCCGCGGCCGTCGTGCATCAACTCGTAGAGGCGGCCCCGTTTCAGGTTCACGTCCCGCAGGCGCCGGCCGAGCAGGTCGTGGCCCTCGCCGAAGTCGTAGCGGACCTCGACCGCGGTGATCATCCCGGTCACGTACCGGTTCACCTCCTCGAAGTCCATCAACTCGGAGAACAGCTCCCGCAGTGCGGTCGCGCCCGGATCGGTCCCCAGCAGCGTCATCTGCGCCCGGGTGCCGGCCAGCACGCGGGCGCCCACCGGGTGGCGTTCGGCGTGGTAGCTGTCCAGCAGTCCCTCCGGGGCCCAGCCGTTGACCGCGGCGGCCAGCTTCCAGCCGAGGTTGAACGCGTCCTGCACACCGAGGTTGAGCCCCTGCCCGCCGGTCGGCGGGTGGATGTGCGCCGCGTCGCCGGCCAGCAGCACCCGGCCCACCCGGTAGCGCTCGGCCTGCCGGGTGGCGTCGCCGAACCGGGACAGCCAGCGCGGCGAGCGCGCGCCGAAGTCGGTGCCCGCGACCGTCCGCAGCCGGTCCCTGAACTCCTCCAGGGTCGGCGCGGTCGTCCGGTCCTCCGCCACCTCCGCGGCGGGCACGACGACGCGGTACACGCCCTCGCCCTCGGGGATGACACCGAACCGCAGTTGCGTCCTGCGGACCTCCTCGACGACGGCGGCGATCGTCTCCGGATCCTCGGTCAGCTCCATGTCACCCAGCAGGGTCTCGACCTTGGCGGGCTCGCCGGGGAAGCCGACGCCGAGCAGCCGGCGCACCGTGCTGCGACCGCCGTCGCACCCGACGAGGTAGCGCGAGCGCAGGCGCGTGCCGTCCGCGAGCTCGACGCCCACCCCGTCCTCGTCCTGGCTCAGCCCGACCAGCTCACGGCCGCGCCGGAGCTCGGCACCGAGTTCCCGGGCACGCTCCTCGAGCAGCCGCTCGGTGACCGGCTGCGGGGTGGCGAGGCCGTACGGGTGGGCCGTGTCCAGGCGGTCCGGCCACGGCTTGACGATGCCGCCGAAGAGACCCCCGACCTGGAACTTCTCGCTGACCGCGAGGAACCGGTCCAGCAGACCGCGCTGGTCCATCACCTCGACGCTGCGCGCGTGCAGGCCGCGTCCGCGGGACTGCCCGCTCGGCTCGGTCAGCTTCTCCAGCACGACCACGTGCACTCCGGCCAGCCGCAGCTCGGCGGCCAGCATCAATCCGGTCGGTCCGCCACCGGCGATGATCACGTCCATCATCAATGCCCCCATTTTTTCCGCGGGTTGCCGCTTCGGCCCGCGATTCTGCGGCACAGGAGGGGCCTTGCCGCAAGCCCCCAGGTGCGCTATACGTTGAGAGTGGCAAGGAGTGGGTCGACCTCCTTGCCTTTGTCATTTTCTTCGCGCGCCGCGTTCCGTCGCCGATGGACCGGGCGGCCCCCTCGCATCGCCGCGTGCCTGGCTCGCCGGGAGTGCCGGGATCGCCGGGCATCACCCGGATGGCGTAATCCGCGTGGCGGGGACCCGGGGCAAACGGTCTCCGGCCGACCGAGGAGGGCGGCCTGGAGGTCAGCGGCCCGTCCGACGCGATCGCGTGGCGGTCCACCAGGGACGTGACGTCCTGACCGGGCGGGGCCCCTCCCCACCTCGTGCACCGACGGCCTCCTGGCCGAGCTCGAGGGCCATGAGACCAGGCCAGCTGATCCCCTTCTGCAAAGGCCTTCATTCACGATCCGCAATATTCACATCTTCGTCACACTCGGTCGCAGATTTCTACTCTCTCCACGAACAACCGACCTGATCGGTCAAGGATTCAACTGTGCGGCCGAATAACGATCAAACCGCCCGCGCCGTGGCCAGCGGATATCCGGACATGGGAGATAGACCGGCGTATTCATCGCGTGGCGCACATCACTGCGTGATGTCAAGGGGTTGGCCGAGTAATACCCAGTCAGGTTGCCCGGGAGGCCGAAAAGGTGGTTGCATCACGCCTGAACCCGATGACAGGAAGTCACAATTCGGCGCGGGGCCCGCATTTCCCGAGGCATTCGAAATCGTCGGCCGACCGCAGCAAGGACAAGAACCGAGAACGGCAACCGCCCTCTCCGAACCGGGCGGCAGGCCCCGGTCAGGAGGGAGCAGCGTGAGTTGCTCGCACGCCGTGTCATGTCCCCTTTTCCCCCTACTCCGGGCGAGCTTGCACGGATGGCGCGATTACTACTGCGACAGCCAGGACCAGTGGCACACCTGTGCCCGCTACAAGTCGTCGCTCGCGGGTGAGCGCGTGCCCATCAGCCTGCTGCCCAACGGAGCGGTGGCGCGGCACCTCGAGACCCCGGCCGCCGCGGAGACGGCCCGCGCGGGTATGCCCGGCGGCGGCATGCAGGGCACAGGAATGCCCGGTCCTGGGATGCCCGGCGCGGGTATGCAGGGCGCGGGTGTGCCCGGCGCCGGCATGTACGGCGCGACGAACCCGGGGCAGGCGTCCTGGCAGGCGCCCGCACAGGCCCCGCCGTCACAGCCCCATCCGTGGGCACAGGGAGCCGATTCCTGGTCCCAGCCGGCTGCCGCTTCCTGGTCCCAGCCGGCCGCCGCTTCCTGGTCCCAGCCGACCATGGCCGGACATCACCAACCGTCATCACCCACCCTGACTCCCCAGGCCGGGGATCGCCCCGCCCGACGCGCGCGGCAGGCGCCCAGCCCCAGGCGCGGCTGGTGGGCTCGGCTCGCCGACTGGATGAGAGGCCCCGCATGAGTACGTACTGGCCCTGGTGGGCGGGAGCTGTCGGGCTCGCGCTGATCACCATCAACTTCACCCTCATCACCGACCGCTCCCTGGGTGTGTCGTCGGCGTGGGAGCGCGTGCTGAACTGGCGCAGCGAACGCGAACTCGAGCGGATGGACGAGGAGTTCGCGGACGACGAGGCGCTCGCCGCGGCGCTCGCCGCGGCCACCGCGGAGCACTTCGGCACGGTCGGTGCCCCCGCCGCGGCGCCGGCACCCTACCCGCAGGCGCAGCCGCCCCAGCCGCACGTCGCCGAACCGGCGCCGGGTGCGGACTCCTCGGTCACGAACCCGCGGCCCGCCCCGCTGGTCACCCAGGCCGCCCTGCTGGTGTCGGTCTTCTTCGGCGGACTGATCGCCGCGGTCACCTCCGGGCGGTTCCACGTGCGGTACGACATGGGCGCGGGTTTCCGGAGCCTCGTCACCGGCGATCCGGCCGTCATGGTCGGCGTGCTGTTCCTCGGCGGCGTCCTGGTCGGCTTCGGCACGCGACTGGCCGGCGGGTGCAGCTCCGGCCACGGGCTCAGCGGCTGCGGCCGGCTCCGCCCGGTCAGCATCGTCGCGACCACCGTCTTCTTCGGCACCGCCGTCGCGGTGTCGTTCCTCCTGTGGAAGGTGATCTGATGCGTACCCGGGGCGCGATTCTGCTGGCCAACGTCCTCACCGGACTGGCCTTGGGTTACGTCGTCACCAACATCGGCTTCGGCGACTTCGCCGAGCTGAACCGCATGTTCACCTTCCAGGACCTGCGCATGCTCTACTCCTTCGCCGGCGCCGTCGCGATCATCGTGGTCGCGTTCGCCCTGGTGCGGGTCCGCCGCACCCCGGGGCGCATCCACGCCGGTGTGATCCCGGGCGCGATGCTGTTCGGCACGGGCTGGGCGATCTCGGGCGGGTGCCCGACGATCCCGATCATCCAGGTCGCCAGCGGATACCTGCCCGCCTTCGCCACGATCGCCGGCGTCGCCGTCGGCATGTGGCTGTGCCGCTGGGCCAGCAACCGGTTCTTCCAGTTCGACCGCGGCTCCTGCGGGATGTGACGCGGGGGAACCCGCGCCGTTCCCGAAGGACCGGACCGGCTGGACCGGCCGCACAGCCGGAGGACCACACAGCCAGGCGACCGGACAGCCGGACGACCGGACGAACGTCACGCCATCGCGACCCGGGGTCTCACGCTCCGGGCCACGCCGCGTCAACCGCACTTGTGAGCGTGGCACTTGGTGCGGTTCGCCGGGGCGCCCGGGGTGGGTGCGGCGGTCGACGGCGCCTTCTTGCCGGTCTTGCCGCCTCGCCCGTCAGGGGACGCGGACGGCGAGGGGGACGGGGCGCCGGGTTCGTCGGCGCCGTGGCCGAGGGGGGCGGGGGCCGGGAAGGGCGTGTCGGGCAGACCTGAGAGAGCGTCCCGCATGTACTGGGTCCAGATCTCGGTGGGGATGTCGCCGCCGAACACCTTCCGCAGGCCGCCGACACCGATCAGGGACTGCAACTGCGGGTGGGCCGAGTCCTCGCGGAAGAGGACGACGGAGGTGGCGAGCCGGGGGGTGTAGCCCACGAACCAGGCCGACTTGAAGTCGTCGGTGGTGCCCGTCTTGCCCGCGGCCGTCCGGCCGAGCGCCTGGGCCTTGGTGCCGGTGCCCCGGGCGATGACACCACGGAGCACGTCCGTCACGTTGTCGGCGACCTCCGCCGGCAGGGCCCGCACGGGGGCGGGGGCGGTGAAGCCGGGCAGGGGCGAGCCGTCGTGGACGACCTTCGTCACCGAGTACGGGGCGGCCTGCATCCCCTCGGCGGCGAAGGTCGCGTACGCGCCCGCCATGCGGATGGCACTCGGTGTGGAGGTGCCGATGTAGAAGCCGGCGCTGGGGGCGGCGAGGCTGCTCGGGCGCAGGCCGAGGGCCTGCGCCGTGCGCGCCACGTTGCCGTAGCCGACGTCCTCGCCGAGCTGGACGTACGGCGTGTTCACCGACTGCTCCATCGCCTTGCGCAGGGAGATGTGGCCCCAGCGCTGGGTGGTGTCGTTGTGCTGGTGGAGGAGGCCGGTGGGGTCCTTGGGGTCGGCGACGTAGTTGCCCTGCTGGTCCTTGATCCTGAGGCCGTCGTCCCCGTTGAACTTGCTGGCCGGGGTGATCGGCTTCGGGGACGCGCCGGGCCGCAGTACGGCCCCGTGCTGGAGCGCGGCGGCGAGGACGACGGGTTTGAAGGTCGAGCCGACCGGGACGCCGGAGGTGTCGGCGTTGTCGGAGAAGTGGTTGTGGTCGAAGCCGGGGCCGCCGTAGACGGCGAGGATCCTGCCGGTCGAGGGATCCACCGAGGCGGCACCGACCTGGACGTCCCGGTCGACGGACCGGTGGGCGGGGTCGAGGCGCTGCCTGCGCACCGAGGCGACGGCCCGGGCCAGGTGCGCCGTCTTCCTCCTGTCGAAGGTGGTGTGGATCTGGTAGCCGCCCCTGCTGAGGCTGCTGTCGGTGATGTTCCGGTCGTGGGCCTGAACGTAGGACCGGGCGAGCTGGACCAGGTAGCCGGTCTCGCCCGTGAGCCCCGAACCGGGGGTCCACTTCCTGGGGACCGGGAATCCGGCGGCCGCGTACCGCGCCCGCTGCTGGGGCGTCAGCCTGCCGATCTCGACCATCCGGTCGAGCACCCAGGACCAGCGTGCCTCCGCCTTCGCCCTGGCCACCGGGTCGGAGTCCGCGCGCTGGAAGAGGCTCGGCTCGTTGACCGCCGCGGCGAGGAAGGCCCCCCGGCTCACGTCGAGCTTCTCCGCCGGCAGGTCGTAGTACATGCGCGCCGCGGCCTGGATGCCGTTGGCCTGGCGGCCGAAGAAGCAGGTGTTCAGATACCCCTGGAGGATCTGGTCCTTGGTCATGACGGCGCCGATCTTGGTGGAGATCAGCAGCTCCTTGAGCTTCCGTGAGACCGTCTGCGACTGGTCCAGGTAGGTGTTCTTGACGAACTGCTGGGTGATCGTCGAGCCGGACTGGACCGACCCGCCCTCGGCCATGTCGACGACGGCGCGCAGGATTCCCTGCGGGTCGATGCCGGGATCGGTGTAGAAGGAGGCGTTCTCCGCGGCGATGAAGTCCCACCGCACGTCGGGGGGTACCTGCGCGAGCGTGGCGTTCTGCCGGTTGACGCTGCCGTCGGTCGCCAGGACCGTGCCGTCCGACCAGTAGTAGACGTTGTTCTGCAGCAGTGTCGTGGGATTGGGGTCGGGGATGGTGACCGTGGCGTAGGCGTAGCCGACGGCCGCCGCCGTGACGCCGGAGAAGAGCGCGAGGACCGCCAGCAGTTGACGCACCGAAGGCAGCCAGCGGCGCAGGCCCGTCCTGGCCCGGCGCGGGTAGTCCATCCGGCGTTTCTGCTGCGGCGCCCGCCTCCGGGCGCGGCCCGGCACGTCGTGCCGGGGGGCCTGGTCACCGCGTGCGGCCCTGCGGCCCGTGGCGAGGTGTCCCCCGGCACGCGTGCCGCCGGGGAAACGCTGCGGCGGTCGGCGCCGGTGTCCGCTCATGGGCGCTGCTCACTGTCCTCTCAGTACGGTCGGGTGGTCTCGTGGGGTCCGGGCTGCCAGTAACCGGGGTGGGGCGGCGGCTGCTGCCGGGAGTCGTACGGCGCCTGCCGCTGGTGAGGGTCGTACGGCGCCGGCTGCTGGCAGGGGTCGTACGGGGCGGGATGCGGGGCAGCGCCGTACGGGTCCGGGTGGGGGTGCGCGTCGTACGGGGCCGGCTGCTGGTACGGGTCGTACGGCGTCCGTTGCGGGACTCCGCCGTACGGCGCCGGCTGCCGGAGGGGCTCGTACGGCCTCTGCCGAGGGAGGCCGCCGCCGTGTCCCGCCGGCACCGGGGCGTCGCCGTACGGCGCCTGCGCCGGAACGCCGTCGTACGGCGCCGGATGGGGAGAGCCGGGGAGCCCATGGTCCTCGTGGGGCGTCTCCGCGGACACCGGGGCCTGCAGGCTGCCGTAGCGCTCCATGCGCTGCCACCGCAGCCGGGAGCCCGAGACGGCGGTGAAGACGGACTGGATCACCACCAGGTACATCAGCTGCCGGTAGACGAACTGCTGCAGCGGCAGGCTCCACAGCGGGCCGGGCCGCTCCCCGTCCAGGCGGAACGCGTACAGGCCCATCAGGAGCTGCAGCAGCAGGAAGGCCAGCCACAGTCCGACGATCCGGACCGGGTCGAGGAAGAACAGGCCGTACACGGCGAAGACGTCCACGACGGGTGCGAGCAGGGGCAGCAGCACCTGGAAGAGCAGCAGATAGACCAGGCCGCGGCGGCCCAGCTTCCCGGCCGCGCCACGCTGTACCAGCGCGCCGCGGTGCTTCCACATCGCCTGGAGGGTGCCGTAGCACCAGCGGTACCGCTGCCGCCACAGGGCGTTCAGCGACGCGGGCGCCTCGGTCCAGGCCACCGCGCCCTCCTCGTAGACCACGCGCCAGCCGTCGCGGCACAGCGCCATGGTGAGGTCGGTGTCCTCGGCGAGGGTGACGTCGCTGACGCCCCCGAGTTCGAGCAGCGCCCGGCGGCGGAAAGCGCCGACCGCTCCGGGCACGGTCGGCATGCACTCGGCGAGGTCGAACAGGCGGCGGTCGAGGTTGAACCCGACCACGTACTCGATGTGCTGCCAGCGGCCCAGCAGGCCGCCGCGGTTGACGACCTTGGCGTTGCCCGAGACGGCGCCCACGTGGGGGTCGGCGAAGGGCTGCACGATCGCGCCGACGGTGTCGGAGTCGAAGACCGTGTCGCCGTCGACCATGACCACCAGGTCGTAGGTCGCGGCCGCGAGCCCGGTGTTGAGCGCGGCGGGCTTGCCCGCGTTCTGCTGCCGGATCACCCGTACCGGCAGGCGGAGCGACTCCACCAGGTCGGCGGTGCCGTCGGTCGAACCGTCGTCCACCACGATGATCTCCACCGGATGGTCCGAGGCGAGCAGGGAGCGCACGGCCGCCTCGATCCCGGCGCTCTCGTTGTACGCGGGGACGATGACGCTGACCGGCTCGGTCACCGGCGGCCCCCAGGACGCGCCCCGCCTCGCCGTCCGCAGCCGCCGGTGCCGGCGGGCGGCGATCAGGACGACCGCCGCGCGCAGCACGCTGATCGCGCCGGCCGCGTACATCAGCAGGCCCAGCAGCCACACCAGCCAGTCGCCGCCCTGCAGCACCCGGATCAGGGCCAGCCCCTGCAGATGGTCGCCGAGGCCGGCGGATTGGACGGGCGGGGCCATGCCGACCGCGTCGGAGACCGTGGCGAAGGTGAAGCCCCGCGCCTTGAGCCGGGGCACCAGGGTGCCCAGCGCGGTGACGGTCTGCGACCGGTCGCCGCCGCCGTCGTGCATCAGCACGATCTGCCCGGCGTGGCCGCGCGGTGTCGCCCGGGCGAGGACGCGGTCCGTGCCGGGGCGCTGCCAGTCCCCGGCGTCCAGGGTGGAGAGCACCGTGACGTAGCCCGCCGCGCCGGCCTGCCGGAGGACGGACCAGTCGGCGTCGTCCAGCATGTCGTTCTCCGAGGAGTACGGCGGTCTCAGCAGCGCGGTGGTCACTCCGGCCGCGCCGGCCACCGCCAGCTGCGTCTCGCGCAGTTCCAGGGAACGCTGCCAGGGGGCGAGGCGGGACAGGTCGGGATGGGTGAAGGTGTGGATGCCGATCTGGTGGCCCTCGGCGACGATCCGGCGGACCAGTTCCGGGTGGGCGACGGCCTGGGTGCCGACGACGAAGAAGGTCGCGTGCACATGGTTGCGGCGGAGCACGTCCAGGATGCGCGGCGTCCAGACGGGGTCGGGGCCGTCGTCGAAGGTCAGTGCCACGGTGCGGGCCTTCACCCGGGCGGTGTGCGCGGTGGTGGCGGCGTTCGCGATCACGGGGCCGCCGTGGGTCACCTGGCGGGGCACCGCCTCGCTCCGGCCGCGGGCGCCGGACGCGTCGTCCGACGTGATGCCGAACATGTGGTGGGTGTAGCCCTGCAGCAGGAGGGCCGTCGCCAGGGTCACCGTGAGCACGCTCAGCAGCAGCCAGTGGGTGCGGGGGGTGATCTGGCGGGTGCGGCTGCGGCCGCGGCGCGCGGGAGCGCTGTGGCGTCGGCGGTCGGTCACGTCGGGGCCTGACTCACTTCACGGGGTTGTGGGTCGAGCCGACGCCGCGGCCCTGGGACACGGGGGTGGGGGCGGCGGTCGTGGTCGCCGTCGGAGTCGGGGCCGAGGTCGGGGACGTGGTCCTGGTGGGGGCCGCGGTGGCCCCGGAGGTGGCCACGGGGGTGGAGGAGCCGGTCGGCCCGTCGGCCGGGCCGACGGCCGCCCGTGTCGCGGTGGCGCGGGAGTGCTGTGGCGCCGCGACGGAGTCGGTGGTCCCGGACGAGTGGTCCGTACCCGGCGCGGAGTCGGGTGCGGTCGCCCCGGGCGCGGCCGGGTGCGGGGAGTGCGGCTGCGGGACGACCGGGGAGCTGATGCTGGGGCCGCCGAGCACGGTGCTGATCAGCAGGGCGACGTAGCCGCCGGCGGGGATCAGCAGCAGCCGGGTGGCGCGCTGGACGCGGCGCTGGCGTCGCCCCGAGGAGTCGACGAAGACGGGCCGCACCGCCTCGCCCGCCGCGTCCGGCTCCGGTTCCGGACGCGGACCCGGTGACGGTTCCGCTGCCGCTTCCGGTACGGCAGGGACATGGGTGCCGAACTCCGGGGACGGCACGGTCGGGGCGTCACCGTAGCGGGCGTTCCACGCCGTCGTGGCCGGGCCGGGGCCGGCCGCGTGGAGGTGCCGTGCCGGGGACGTGGGGGTACGTTCCCGTCGCGAAGGCGGCGTCCCCCGGGTGCGTCCCGTACACGGGTTCCTGGGACCAGGGCAGGGTGGCCGTGTCGGTGGTGGTGCCGCCGTATGCGTGCCCGTACGTGTACCCGTCGCCGTACCCGTGGCCCTGGCCATGGGCATACGGGTACCCGGCACCGGCGTACGGGTCCTGGCCGTACGCCGCGCCGCTGTCGTTCGTCCACTGCACGAGTCGTGCCCCCTGTCCTGGCCGACGACCGGCATGGTCGTCCGCATGGAAAGAGCGCACGCGGCCGAAAGTGTTACACCCGGGTGGCCTTCACGCGCCCCGGACGGACAGCCACTTCACCACCGCCTCGCCGCAGTCGGCCGTCCGCGTGTAGAACGCCGTCAGCTCGCGGTGCCCCCTGATGAACGCGCCCCACGTCTCGGGCTCCGCCCGCACACCGCCGTAGCGCGGCAGCAGTTCGTCGCGGGCGAAGAACCACAGCGCGTCGAAGTCGGCGGTGGTCAGGAACCTGGCCACCCGGCGGGCCTGGGCCGCCGTCAGCACCAGGAGCTGCGGCTTGCGCGGGTCGGCGCGGGGCACCGGCCGGCCGCCGAGGACCACCTGGGCCTGGGGCCGGTCGGCGGCGCGATGCGGGGAGCCGCCGGCGTAGATGCGCTCCTGGTCCAGACAGCGCCCGTCCAGCACCTCCTCGCGGTGCCGGACGACCCGGTGCCGGACGGTCGCCGAGTCGTCCTGGAAGAGCCGTTCAAGCCAGGTCGCACTGTTGCGCAGCGCCGGGGGCGGCACCGCTCGCAGACGGAGGTACGCGCTCATGCCAGGAGGAGCGCACCGGGGAGCCGAAGCGTCACGCGGGCGGAGGGACCGCCAGGTCCGGGGGGTGCTGGACCGTCGCGCTCCCGTCGCGCTCCCGTCGTACGGCCGGAGGGGGCCTCCCGGTCACCGTCGCGGGGAAGCGCGCGGCGCCGGGTGACGGATCGGCCGGAGACCTCGCTTCTCCGTACGTGACGACACATCAGGAGACGAGACCCGACGCCGCGGCCAAGCCCGTGCGCTGGGCGGCGGACGTGGTGGCGACGATGCGCGAGGGGGCCCGGCTGCGCCTCGACTACTCGGCACCGAGCCTGTGGCGCGTCGACCGGATCATCGCCGACCTCCGGCGGGAGGAGACGCCCTACGCCGCCGTGGAGAGCGTGCTGCGCGCCTTCGGGGCGTACGCGGGCGAGGTGATCGTCCGCCAGGCCGACGCCGAGTGGTGGGTGGTGGACGGTGACCACCGGATCCGCACGGCGGAGGGACGGCTGTGGGACCCCATCGACGAGGCCCGCCGCTGCTTCGCCGGACACGGTTCGCTGCGGCTGCTGTGCCGCGACGCGACGGCCGGCGCTGCGGCGGCCGCTCCCGCACGGGCGGGGGCGCCCTCACCGGCGCCCGCGGATCGCCGGTCCCGTTGAGGCCGGGAGATGTGCGGGCGGCCGGAACCCCATGCAGTGGGAGGGGTTCCGGCCGCCCGCGGCCCTCTCCGTGCCGCTCCCGGGGGGAGTCAAGAGCAGCACGGAGAGAGATCCGGGGGTGGATCGCGGCGCCGGGATCCGGCCAGGTGGTCGCTTGCGACCTGTCCCGGGCGGACTCGGCACTCATGAAGCGCACGGCCGGCGTGAAACGTCACCCGGCACACCTGCGCCGACGTGAAAGCTCCTGGTGCGTTGTGACATTTCTGTGCGGACGGACGCTGGTCATCATGGGGCCGTCGACGCGATCGGACGCACGGCGGAGGTACGGACTCGCTGTGAATTCGGTGCGAACGAGGACAGTTTTGAGCCAGGTGCGGCAACCCGGGCGCGTGGCCGCGAACGGGGAACTGGGCGCGGCGGTGGCGCGGGCCCAGGAAGGCGACGAGACCGCTTTCGCCGTGGCCTACCGGATCGTCCAGCCGGGGCTGCTCGGCTATCTGCACGGGATCGTCGGCGACGACGCGGAGGACGTGGCGTCCGACGCATGGCTGGAGATCGCCCGCGACCTCGGACGCTTCAAGGGGGACGGAGCCGGGTTCCGCGGCTGGACGGCGACCATCGCCCGGCACCGGGCCCTGGACCACCTGCGCCGCCAGCGCGTGCGGCCCCGGGCGGGGGGCACCGAACAGGACGTCCTGGACCTGCCCAGCCCGCACAGCACCCACGACCTGGCCCTGGAGTCCCTCTCCACCGAGCGGGCCCTGGAGCTGGTCCGCGGACTGCCCCGGGACCAGGCCGAGGCCGTGCTCCTGCGGGTCGTCGTCGGCCTGGACGGTCCCGCGGCCGCACGCGTCCTCGGCAAGCGCCCGGGGGCGGTGCGCACGGCCGCCCACCGGGGTCTGAAACGCCTCGGCCGCCAGCTGGGGCTGAGCGCCGAGGGCGAGGGTGTGACGGATGAGGCTTCCCGCACGCTTGGGGAGTCGAAATGAATCAGAACTTGCCGTACAGGAACGGAAGCGGACATGGGTGAACGGCTGAGCGGCGGCGGAGTCAGAGGCCGTCGACGTGCGACGCACCCTCACGGCGAGGCGTCCGGCCGGTGGGACGACGTGCGGGAGACCGCCGCGCTGGAGGTGGCGCTCGCCGCCGCCCTGCGCGGAGGCGATCCCGCCCCCGCGGCCGAGCAGCGGGCCGTGGCCGCCTACCGGTCCGCCCGCGGTACGGGCGCGCACCGCACGCGCACCCGGCGCCGGGACGACTGGCGGCGCCCCGAGGAGCGGCGGGCCGGGCGCCCCATGAAGACCACGTTCGGCGTGGTGTTCGCCAGCCTGGCGCTGGGCGGTGTCGCGGTCGCGGCCATCGGTTCCGCCGGCCCGTCCACGGACGGAGCCGGTGCCGGCCCGGGAACCGCGCACCCGTCGGCGGCCGCCTCGGACCGACCGGGCGGTGCCCTCTCGTCGTCCTCCGGCGACCGCGGACCGACGGGCCGCCCGGCCTCCGCCCAGGACACCGAGGCGCACTGCCGCGCCTACGAGAAGGTCGAGGACCGCGGCAAGGCGCTCGACGCCACGGCCTGGCGGCAGCTCGTCGAGGCGGCCGGCGGCAAGGACGAGGTCTCCGCGTACTGCTCCGAGCAGCTCGCGCACGCGACGGCCGCGCCGGCCAGGCCGGGCGGCACCGGCAGACCGGCCGGAGGCGCGACGGCGGCCGGCAAGGACACGGCGGGGAGCCCGGGCAGCTCCGGCGGCCACACCTCCGGCAACGGCACGTCCGGCGGCACCTCCGGCGGCGGCAGCGACGGTACGGGCAACACGGCCGGCGGCGGTACGACCGGCGGCGGCAGCGGCGGCGGCGGCAGCCGCAGGTAGACGGCGGCGGCAGCGGCGGCGGCAGCCGCAGGTAGACGGCGACGGGAAGCCCGGGGCGGCAGGCGCCCGCGCCGGGATTTATGTGGACGTGGACGTCCCGGAGACTCTCGGGGGCACGCCGTCCGCCGTTCTCCGGGGCTTCTCTCCCCGGGCACCGGGCTCCGGGGGCACGCCGTCGAGGCGCGTCCGCCGTGCCGCCTCCGGCGCCTCGGCCCGCTCCGCGATCAGACCGGCGACCAAGTCCTTTACGAGTACGAAGAGTTCACGGCCGAGCGAGCGTCCCGCGGCGGCGAAGAGATCGGGGTAGAAGCCGGGGAAGGTGTTCTCGTCCACGATGACGGGCCGCCCCTCGCTCCGGATCAGATCGAAGCCGACCAGCGGCAGGCCCAGGGCCCGCTGGGCGAGCCGCGCGAGCCGGGCGTGCGCCGGGGTGACGTCGCAGGCGTCGACGTCGCCGCCGACGCCCTCCGGGTCGTACGCCTTCCAGGCGCCGGTGGACATCCGGGTGAAGCGGTGGGCGCGCTTGCGGTAGCCGTACATCAGCGTGCCGTTGACGAGGGTGGTACCGACCCAGTCGGCGGGACCGCGGTTGGGGCAGAAGCGCTCCAACAGGAAGGTGCTCTCCGTACTGCCCGCGACGGTGCTGTCGAGGTAGCCCGCCAGGTCCCGCAGGGTGGCGAAGTCCTCGATGAGCAGGACTCCTCGGCCGTACGAGCCGAGCCGGGGTTTCAGCAGGGCGCGGCCCCACTCGGCGAGGACCGGGGCGGCCGCCGCCGTGTCGCGGTGGTCGAGGAGAACCGTCTCGGGGACCGGGAGGCCGGCCCGGGACAGCCGCAGGTGCGACCGGTACTTGTCCAGGCCCGTCGCGAAGCGATCCGGGTCGGGGACGACGGGGACGTCCAGGCTCAGTGTGCGCAGCGCCTCCAGGGTGTAGCCGCGGGGGTCACGGGCCGTCCAGGCGTGCCAGACGTAGAGGTCGAGGTCGTTGAGGCAGACCTCGCCGCAGTGCACCCTGCCGTCGCGGACGCAGGAGCGGCGGATGTCCAGGCCGTGCACGAACTCGACGTCCGGGAGCGTGGCCAGCAGGTCCATCAGCAGCGCGTGGTCGTCGGCCGGGATCCTGCCGATCTCCGCACGAACGGCCGGCGCCGGCGTTCCGCCGCGGGGGCGGGCGGCAGAAAGGTGCCCACTGTCAGCATGACCATCTCCGCCGTCCGGGACCGGTCGAGCGCGATCTCCCCAGAGCAGCACATCGCGCCGACGGGCGCATCTCGGCGGCCCGTGGGTGCTGCCCGCGCGTCCGTCCACCACGGTGCGCCCCCACCCGCCCCGACGCGCCCGTCCGCCACGGAGCCCCACCCACCGGCCCCCGCCCGCCCGGACGCCGACAAGTGGCCGGCCCCGGCGGGCATGCCTATGTTCGTGCCATGGGCACCGAAGACGCGACCGGGTCGCGGACCACGGAAGCGGATGAGGATGTCGCGCACCTGCTGGTGCGCTGTCTGCGCGCCGAGGGCGTCGAGTACGTCTTCGGGATCCCCGGTGAGGAGAACATCCGCTTCGTCGACGCGCTGAGCGGCTCCGGGATCCGGTACGTCCTGGTGCGCCACGAGCAGGCCGCCTCCTTCATGGCGGAGATCTACGGCCGGCTGACCGGACGGGCCGGGGTGTGCTCGGCCACGCTGGGGCCCGGCGCGATCAATCTGCTCCTCGGCACCGCGGACGCCACCACCAACAGCACACCGATGGTCGCCCTGTCCGCCCAGGGCTCCCTGCGCCGTATGCACAAGGAGTCGCACCAGGTCATCGACCTGGTGTCGATGTTCGCCCCGGTCACCCGGTGGGCGGCGCGCGTCGAGTGCCCGGAGGCGGTGCCGGAGATGACGCGCAAGGCGTTCAAGACCGCCGAGAGCGAACGCCCCGGCGCCGTGTTCCTGGCGGTGCCGGAGGACATCGAGGCCGAGCACCCCGCCGAGCCGCTGGCGCCCCTCCAGATCGACACGGTGCACGCCGACGCGCCGTCCCTCACCCAGATCGCGCGGGCCGCCGAGGTGCTCACCGCCGCCCGGCACCCGGTCGTGCTGGCCGGTCACGGCGCCGCCCGGGCCGGGGCGGGTGACGCCCTCGTACGGTTCGCCGAGCGGCTCGGCATCCCGGTCGCGACCACGTTCCACGCCAAGGGCGTCTTCCCCGACGACCACCCGAGCGCCCTCGGCGCGGTCGGCTTCATGCGCCACGACTACGGCAACTTCGGCTTCGACGCGGCCGACGTGCTGGTCTGCGTGGGCTACGAGATCCAGGAGTTCGACCCGGCGAAGATCAACCCGAACGGCGACAAGCGGATCGTCCACGTGCACCGCTTCCCCGCCGAGGTGGACACCCACTACCCGGTCGCGGTGGGCGTCGAGGGCGACCCCTCACTGGCGCTGGACGCGCTCGCGGCGGCACTGCCCGACGGACTCGCCTACGACCCGGGGAGCAGCGGGAAGATCCGCACGCTGCTCGACGACGAACTCCGCTACGGGCGCGAGAACGACGCGTTCCCCCTGGTGCCGCAGCGCGTGGTGGCCGACGTCCGCACCGCGCTCGACCGCCACGACATCGTGCTCGCCGACACCGGCGCCGGAAAGATGTGGATGGGCCGCCTCTACCCCACCTACGAGCCGAACACCTGCCTGGTCTCCAACGGCCTGTCCACCATGGGCTTCGCGCTGCCGGGCGCCATCGCCGCGAAGCTCGTCCGGCCGGACCGGCGCGTCCTGGCGATGATGGGCGACGGCTCCTTCCTGATGAACTCCCAGGAACTGGAGACCGCCGTACGCGAGGGCGTCCCGCTGGTCGTCCTCGTCCTGGTCGACCAGGAGTACGGCCTGATCACCTGGAAGATGGAACTCGAACTCGGCCGCCACAGCCACACCCGGTTCACCAACCCGGACCTGGTCGCCTACGCCGAGAGCTTCGGCGCCCGCGGCTACGCGGTCGAGAGCGCCGACCAGCTGCTGCCCGTGCTGCGCCACGCTCTCGCCGACGACGCGGTCTCCGTGATCGCCTGTCCCGTCGACTACGCCGAGAACCTGCGCCTGACCGACCGGCTGGGCAGTCTCAGCGGCCCGTTCTGACCCGGCGGGCCGGCCGGTCCCCGGGGGGCCGCACGGGGCCGCACCGGGGGCGGCGGCCCGGTTCGGGCGGGTAGGGGCGCGGGGCGCGGGTGGACCATCGGGAGGCGGAGAGGGACGCTGTTGTCATGCGGTGGCTCCGTGGTTCTCCCGGATCCGCGGCGGGCGGTCACGGCCGGGTCCTTCTCAGAGTCGAGCAGTGCGTACCCTTCGCGGTCGTACTCGTCGGCCTGGGCATCGAACTCTCACCGGCGCACTTCGTCTACACCGGGCCGCTCCTCACCGCGATGCCGCCGCTCGCCGCGCTGACCATGGGCCCGGTGGGCACCCTGTCGGCGGCCACCGGCGCCCTGGCGGTCACCAGCACGTCCGCCACGCTGCACCACTCGTGGGCCGGCGAGCAGGTGTACAGCAACATGCTGGGCCTGTTCGTGGTGTCCATCGCGTCCGTCACCATCAGCAACCTCATGCGGACGCGCAGGAAGAACGAGCTCGACCAGATCCGCCGTATCGCGGAAGCCGCGCAGCTGGTCCTGCTGCGGCCGGTGTGCCCCCGGCTGGGCCCGCTGCGGGCCGCCAGCATCTACCTCGCGGCCGAGGCGGGGGCGCAGATCGGCGGTGACCTGTACGAGGCGGTGCAGACCCGGTACGGGGTCCGGATGATCGTGGGCGACGTCCGGGGGAAGGGGCTGCCCGCGGTGCAGGCGGCCGCCGCGGTGCTGGGCGCGTTCCGGGAGACCGTCCACTACGAGCGCGACCTGGTCGAGGTCACCGACCACTGCGCGGCCGCCGTGCGCCGGGAGTGCGCCGGCGCCATCCATGACGAGGAGTACCGGACGGAGTGCTTCGTCACCACGATCGTCGCCCAGGTGTCGAGCACGTCCGAGGTCGAGCTGGTCAACCGCGGGCATCCGCCCCCACTGCTGCTGCACGAGGGCAGGGCCCGACCCCTCGCCCCCCGGGTGCCCATGCCGCCGCTGGGCCTGGAGGACCTGCTGTCCGGCCCACGCGCCGGCCCGGAGCGCCATCCGTTCGCGCCGGGCGACCGGCTGCTCCTGCACACCGACGGCGTGGTGGAGGCGCGCGACAGCTCCGACATCTTCTTCCCGCTGCCCGAGGCCATGGAGGCGGTGCGCGCCCACGGTCCCGAGGAGTTCCTGGAGGAGCTGCACCAGCGGTTGCTCCGGCACACCGAGGACTCGCTCGCGGACGACGTCGCCATGATCCTCGTCGACCGGCTCCCGGAGGATGCCGAGCCGTGCCCCCAGCCCGCGACGGACGGCGCCGGGTCACGACGCGCGGGCGGCGGCGAAGGACGGTAGAAGTGGGGTACGCGAGGAGGTACGGGGTCGACGCGGCGAGGTCGGAACGGGCGATGATCGACATGCACGGTGGCACCCCACCCGGAAGCGGTTCCGGGCCGCTCCCGGACCCGGCGGCCACGGCCACGGTCGTCGTCGACGACCAGGGGCTCGTGACCGGGTGGAGCGCGGGTGCCGAGCGCCTGCTCGGCTATCCGCACCAGGAGGTCGTGGGGCGTCCCGTGGTCCGTCTGTTCGGCTCGGACGCGGACGTCCAGCGGGGCTTCCGCGCCGTGCTCGGGGAGCACGCCGCCGACGGGATGCGGCGCGGGACGACCGTGCTGCGGCACCGGGACGGCCGCCGGGTGGAGGTACGGCTGCGGGTCTACCCGTCCTTCGACGGCGTGGGCAACGCACAGCAGCTGGTCGTGGTGTCGGCACCGTCCCCGGAGACGGAACGGCCGGAGACGGCAGAGCCGGAGACGGAAGGGACCGCGGGGGAACAGCCGGAGACGGAACGGCCGGAGACGGAAGGGACCGCGGGGGAACAGCGGGAGCCGGAGGACGCCGAGACCTTCACCGCGGACGAGGCGTTCACGCAGTGCCATCTGCCCGTGATGATCTTCGACTCCGGGCTGCGGGCCCTGCGGGCGAGCGCCGGGGCCGTGCGCGAGCTGGGGATGAGCGAGGAGCGGATGCGCGGGCTGCGGGTCACCGACATCCTGCCGCCCCACGTCTGCCGGACGACCGAGAACGGTATGCGCAGGGTGCTGGAGACCGGCGCACCGGAGGAGTTCCAGATACGGGGACGAGCC
Source organism: Streptomyces sp. NPDC014864 (assembly GCF_043081525.1). Lineage (NCBI taxonomy): Bacteria > Bacillati > Actinomycetota > Actinomycetes > Kitasatosporales > Streptomycetaceae > Streptomyces > Streptomyces sp. NPDC014864. Next base: position 142,725 of record NZ_JBIBWT010000004.1, on the reverse strand, counting down.
CGGCCGGAAGCGTCCGAGCGGGCCTGGTCCATCACCGTGTCCCCGATCAGGAGCCCGTCCGGCCGGGTGCGGCACGTGCAGCTCTCCGCCCTCGACGTGACCGAGCAGTTCCGGGCCCGGGAACGGCTCGCGCTGCTGAACGACGTCAGCGCCCAGGTGGGCAGCACGCTGGACGTCATGCGCACGGCCCAGGAGATGGCCGACGTGGCGGTGGGCCGGCTCGCCGACTTCGTCACCATCGACCTGCTGGACTCCCTGTTCCGGGGCGTCGAGCCGCGGTCCCCCTCCCAGGGCACCGTCGCCCTGCGCCGCGTCGCGCAGCAGTCCGTGCTGCCCGGTGCGCCCGAGGCAGTGATCCAACCGGGAGACGTGGACCACTACCCCGAGGCCGCTCCCCCCGTCCGGTGCGTGGTCACCGGCCGGCCCTCGCTGCACAGCACGAGCGACGAGGCCGTCCAGGCCTGGCAGGAGGCGGACCCGGCGCGGTCCGGGGTGGTCCGGAAGTTCGGGATCCACTCCATCATGGTCATTCCGCTGCGCGCCCGTGGTATCACCCTCGGCGTGGCGGTGCTCGTCCGCCACCAGCGCCAGGACCCGTTCGAGGAGGACGACCTGCTGCTGGCCGAGGAGATCGGCGCGCGCGCCGCCGTGGCCGTGGACAACGCCCGCCGCTACACCCTCGAACGCGACACCGCCCTCGCCCTGCAGCGCAGCCTGCTCCCCCGCCGGCTCGCCCCCCAGGAGGCGGTGCAGGTGGCCTACCGCTACCTCCCGGCCCGCACCCGCGCCGGGCTGGGCGGGGACTGGTTCGACGTGATCCCGCTGTCGGGCGCCCGGGTCGCCCTGGTGGTGGGCGACGTGGTGGGCCACGGCCTGCGGGCCTCGGCCACCATGGGCCGCCTGCGGACCGCGGTCCGCACCCTGGCCGACGTCGACCTGCCGCCCGACGAACTCCTCACCCACCTCGACGATCTGATCACCCACCTGGCCGCGGAGGAGGGCGCCTCCGCGGAACCGGAACCGGGGGAGGCGCCCGAGCCCGCCCGCGGGGCCGACCTCGACCTCTCCACGGCGCTCATCGCCACCTGCCTGTACGTGGTCTACGACCCGGTCTCGCGCCGCTGCACCGCCGCCACCGCGGGCCATCCGCCGCCCGCCGTCGTCACCGGCGACGACTCCGCGGACTTTGTCGACGTACCGCCCGGTCCTCCGCTGGGCGTGGGAGGCCTGCCCTTCGAGACCATCGAGTGGGAGCTGCCCCGGGGCAGCCTTCTCGTCCTCTACACGGACGGTCTCGTCGAAGGGGCCAAGGACGATCTGGGCCACGGCATGGCGCTGCTGCGCCAGTGCCTGGAGCGGCAGGCCGACCGGTCGCTGGAGACCACCTGCGACGACCTGATCGAGACGCTGCTCCCGGCCCAGCCCCGCGACGACGTGGCCCTGCTGGTCGCCCGCACCCGGGCGCTCGACGCCGGCCATGTCGCCACCTGGGACCTCCCGTCCGACCCGGCGGCGGTCGCCGACGCCCGTGCCGCGGTCCTCGCCCGGCTGACGGAGTGGCGGCTTGAGGACGTGTCCTTCACCGCCGAACTGGTGGTCAGCGAACTCGTCACGAACGCGATCCGCTACGGGCAGCCGCCCATCCAGTTGCGGCTGATCCACACGGCCACCGCGCTGATCTGCGAGGTGTCCGACTGCAGCAGCAGCGCCCCGCACCTGCGGCGGGCCCGCACCTTCGACGAGGGCGGGCGCGGCCTGCTGCTCGTCGCCCAGTTCGCCGAGCGGTGGGGGACACGCCCCCACGCCGACGGAAAGACGATCTGGGCGGAGATCGACCTGCCCGGCGGGTGAATCCCCCCTGTGGGTGGTGAACGCCGGCCTCGCCGTGGCCCTGGTCTGCTACGTCCTGGCCGTCGGCCTGGTCGGCCGGCGCAATGTGGCCGGCATGTTCTCCGGCGTCACCGGCGTCGTGGGCTCCGTCGTCGGCGCCTGCTTCGGCGTACGGGTGAGCCATTCGGCGCGACGGGACGCGGAGCGGTCGCGCCAGGACGCGGAGAGCAAGGCCCTCCGGCTCGCCGCGGCGGCACCCCCCGAAGTGGCGGAGAAGGCGCCGGCCGACCCTCCCCCCGTGCCCCGCCGACCGCACGCGCCCACCGGCCGCACGCGGCTTCCCGACGGACCGGCGCCGGACGGGATGTTATCGCGGAGCACTTCGGGGAAGATCATGGACCGGGGGGCCGCCCGGGAGCGGCCGGGCAACGCGCTTGGCAGGATTTCGGTCCATACGGGTGTGGCACGGTGGGTGGGGGAATTGCTCCGAGGAGCACGGCGGCGCCTCGGCGCCGGGGGAGAGCGGCCGCGTGACCTTCTGGCGCGGGCCGGGCTGTTCGTCGGCCGGACCCTGCGCGACGAGTGGCACGGCATCGTCGTCGACCCGGTGCGGCAGCTCGTGCGCCGGGGTCTGTCCGGGCTGGTGCTCGCGTTCGTGGCCGCCTTCGGGGTGATCTTCTTCCACGCGGTGGCGCAGCGGCCGGCCGGTGAGGTGGCCGTGCGGCTGCTCGGCGGGGTCAAGGCCGACCTGCCCCTCTGGCTGGCGCTGCTGCGCACCCCGGTCTCGCTGTACGTGCCGGCCCTGGACCTGCCGGTGTGGGCGGGCATCACCCAGCTGTTCCTGGCGTTCGCGCTGGCCGAACTCGCCCTGGGCCGGGCCAGGACGCTGGTGGTGTCGTACGCGACCACGCTGGCCGGGACGCTGACCGTGCGGGTGATGTTGGCGATCGGGCCGGGCTGGTGGGGGCTGGGGCTGCCGCCCGAGATCGGGCAGGTCCTCGACACCGGTCCGTCCGCCGCCGTGGTGGGCCTGTTCACCTACATCGCGGTGGTCCGGCGTGCCCCGGTCGTGTTCGTCCTGACCGGCGGGTCGATGGTGTGGGAGTCGATCGCCGTACCCAACCTGGCCGGCCGCGAGCACCTGATCGCCGTGGCCGCCGCGATCGTGCTGGGCCTGCTCCACGGGCACCGGCCGAGGCGGCTGCTCCCCGGGGACCTCCCGAGCCGGCTGCTCGGCCGGGCGGCGTTCGTACCGGCGGCGCCGGTACCCGCACCCGCACCCGTGTCCGTGTCCGCGCGGCCCGTGGCGGCTCGGGGCGGCGACCGGGCCCGCGCAGTGCCGCAGCGCGCCCGGGAGCCGTGACCGGCCCGGCACTCGATGCTCGGCCCTCCCCCCTGTCGGCCCCAACTCCCCCTGCCTATCCTGAAGTCCGGGCCCCGGTGCACCGACAGGCACCGGTCCCGCGCGGCGACCGCACCGGGTCGCCGCCGTACCGGGGGGAAGGACGACCGATGGACTGGTTCTGGTGGGTGCTCATCCTGTTCTGGACGGGTGGTTTCGCGTGGCTCGCGGACACCGCGCGGACCGCTCTGCGCAACCGGCACGAGCGCAGGATGGAGCGGCTGGAGGCGGCGAAGTCGGAACGCCTGGCCGTGGAGGCGGCGCACAAGCCGCCGGAGCCGGTGTGCGGCTGCACCCATCACCTGGCCAAGCACGACAGGACGGGCCGGTGCCACGAGCGGGTGGAGGTGCCCACCGCCTGGGACGAGAACAGGAAGCCGCTGCGCTTCGAGGCCGGTGAGTGCAACTGCCGGCAGTACGTCGGTCCCCAGCCGCTGTCGCAGGTGTACGCCGAGGAGCTGACCGACCGCGCCTGACCGGACCCGCCCGACGGACCGTGCCTGCGGACCGCGCCCGGCGGGGCCGGCGAGACGTTGCCGCCCCGAGCAGGTCACACCTGCGCGAGGTTTGCGGAGAATCCGCGCAACAGCGTCACAGGGACTGCACCGCGTCTTTCGAAAGGCTCGTTACCGTGGCTGCCGCTCGGTTCCACGTGCGAGCGTGTTCAGGCCACGGCCCCGGCGGGCCGACGGCGTGTCGACTCAGGAAGACCGCGGATGGACTACTGCTCCTCGTGTCGCCGGTATCTCAACGGCGCCCTGGTGTGCCCCGGGTGCGGCGCCTACGCCCCGGACATAGCTCCCCCCGTCGCCTCGGCCCGCGCCCCGCTGGCGTCGGCCGGCGCGGCGGCGGGCCCGGCCGCCGGGTGGGAGGTCACGGCCTCGGGCGAGTGGCACAGCGGCCGCCGTCCGGACGGGCCGCGGGTTCCGGCCGACGTGCACTACGCACCCGGCATGAACGACATGGACGGCGTGCACGGCATGGACGCCCCGCACGGCGTGGACGAGGCTCCGCGCGGTGAGGCCGGCGTCGTGGGCGTGGCGCCCGCGCGGATGGGGCGGGCGGCCCGGCGCCGTCGGCTGGCCCGCTGGAAGAAGACGCAGCGGCGGGCCCTGGTCGCGACCGCCGTCGCCATGGTGGGCGGTGGCCTGACCCTCGCCTCGATGGACCAGCACACCGGCGACGGGGCCCAGGCGGCCTCGGCACCCGACTCCGCGAACGCGGGCTCCGTGGGCGGTCTGCCGCCGCAGCACGTCCTCCCGGACTCGCCGACCCCCGACGCCCGGCAGTCGTCCCCCGCATCCTCCGCACCGCGGCGGACGGACGGGCGCGCGCACGGACAGTCCGCTCCCGCGCCGCAGGGCTCCACGGCACCGGCCGTCCGTCCGGACTCCGCCGCATCCCGCACGTCGGCGCCCACGACGGGACGTACCGCGGCGGGCGGCTCGGCCGGTACGACGTCGGCGGCCCAGGGGACGGGGAGCCTCTCCTCGTCCACCGGCCGCACGGCCTCCGGCGGGTCCGGCACCGCGACCCAGCCGTCCACCGCACCCACCGGCTCCGACAGCACCGGCTCGACCTCGGGATCCGGGACCGCGACGGGATCGGGGTCGCAGTCCGGTTCGGGTTCGACGTCCGGGTCCGGGTCCGGGTCGACGCAGACGAGCCCCACGACCGACCCGACGTCGCCGTCCCAGCTCTGCCTGCTCGTGGTCTGCCTGGGCTGACCGCGCCGCCCCGGACCGGTGCGGGGCCGCCCCGCCGGGCGGCCCCGGCTCAGCCGGCCGGCTTGTCGTCGAAGCTCGCGAAGTACGCCGCGGCCATGTCCTCGTCGGCGTGGCCCTGGGCGGCGGCGCGGGCGAAGCGTTCCGCGCTCGCGGCGGCCACGTCGAGGCGGACCCCGTGCCGTTCGCCGGCCTCGACGATGAGGCGGGCGTCCTTCTCGGCGGTCGCCACCGCGAAGCTCGCCGGGGACAGCCGGTCCTCCAGGACGAGGGCCGCCTTGGCGCGCAGGTATCCCATGTCGAGCGGTCCGTCGGCGATGAGGCCGAAGAAGTCCTGCGGGTCCACGCCGAGCGCCCCGGCCAGGGCGAGAACCTCACCGGCCGCGGCGGTGGCCGCGAGCACCCAGCTGTTGGTCACCAGCTTGAGCCGGGTGGCACCGGCCGCCGCGCCGTCCTCGCCCGTCCACACCGTGCGGGCGCCGACCGCGTCGAAGACCGGGGCGACCGCGTCCCGGTGCTCGACCGGGCCCGCGGCCAGGACGGTCAGCTGTCCGGCCTCCGCGGGCTGGCGGGTGCCGAGCACCGGCGCGTCGTAGAAGACGAGCGCGTGGTCGCGGGCGAGGCCGGCCAGTTCCTCGACGGAGTCCAGGCCGACGGTGGTCGACTGGACCCAGAGGGCTCCGGAGCGCAGCGCGGGGGCGGCCTCGCGCATGACCTCCAGCACCGTGCCGCCGTCGTAGAGCATGGTGAGGACGACGTCGGCGTCCCGCACCGCCTCGGCGGGCGTGTCCGCGATCCGCCCACCGTCGGCGGCGAGCGGCTCGGCCTTGGCGCGGGTGCGGTTCCAGACCCGGACGGTGTGCCCGGCCTTCAGCAGGTTCCGGGCCATCGCGGAACCCATGATCCCGGTGCCCAGGACGCTCACGGTGAGAGTGTCGGTCATGTCGTCGGCTTCCTGATCCGTGCGGTGGGTGGTGGGGCGGCCGGGCGCGTCCGGTCGACGCCTCCGGTCAGGTCCGAGCCTTCCCGGAGCCGGCCGGGCCACGCCCCCTGAGGAGCGCGGCCCGGCCGTGCGCGCCCCGGCCGGCGCGCCCGGTGGCTCAGCCCAGCTTCTTCAGCAGTTCCTGGGCGAGGGGCGCGGAGGACGCCGGGTTCTGGCCGGTGACGACGTTGCGGTCGGTCTCGACGTGCGGCGCCCACGCCTCCCCCGTCTCCACCTTCAGGCCCGCCTCGGTGAGCCGGTCCTGCAGCAGCCACTTGGCCCGCTCGGCGTTGCCCGCCATCCGCTCCTCGGCGTTGGTGAAGGCGGTGATGCGGTACCCGGCGTAGGCGTTGGTGCCGTCCTCCCGCACCGCCGCCAGCAGGGCGGCCGGGCCGTGGCACACCACGCCGACCGGCAGGCCGTTCTGCACCGCGCTCGTGAGGAGGCGGCCGGAGTCGGCGTCCACCGCCAGGTCCTCCATCGGGCCGTGGCCGCCGGGGACGTACAGGGCGTCGTAGTCCTCCAGGCGGACGTCGGACAGTGCGGCGGGGGCCGCGAACTCGGGGGCGGTGTCGATCACCTGCCGCAGCCGGGCGGCCTCCTCGGCGCCACCGGCGGCCTCGGGGCTCAGGCTGGCCGGGTCGACCGGCGGGACCGCGCCACCCGGGGTGGCCACGGTGACCTCATGGCCCGCGGACTTGAACGCCTCGAAGGGGACGACCGCCTCCTCGGCCCAGAAGCCGGTGCGGTGCTTGCTGCCGTCGGCCAGGGTCCACTGGTCGGCGGCGGTCATCAGGAACAGGATCTTCGCCATGGTCGTAGCTCTCCTCGGACGGTCACGGGGGCGAGGATCCCGACGGTAGGATCGCCCGCCGCCGGCGAGCCAATAGAAGATCCGATTCCTGCCATCGGAGCTTCGATGTGTGCGTGCGTGGACGCGGGGGACGGCCGCGCGGGACGGCCCGACGCGGCGGCCGCGTGCAACGGCCACGGGCGGCATCCGGGCCCGCCCCTCTACGACCATCCGGCCGTGCGTCCCGCGCCACCACGGGGGCGGGCCCGGACGGGTGACGCCCGCGTGCGGGGGCCCGCTCCCGGCCCTTCACTGGAACTGACGACCCACCCCTCCCGTCGGCTCCCGGCGCAGGGGTCACCGCACGAGCAGTGGGAGGCGACATGGCCGGTCACCCGGCACGCTGGACGACGGGCGCGGCGCTGGCGGCGGCCGTGGCCATGGGGCTGGCCGGCTGCTCCGACAACACCGGCAGCCCCTCGGAGTCCGTGAGCAAGGCGTCCTCCGCCGCCGCCTCCCTCGCCTCGCAGGCCAACGAAGCGCTGGCATCGGCGACCGCGGAGGCGGGCCACCGGCTCGACGAGGCCAAGGGTGGTGTCGACGCGAGGAGTTCGGTCAAGCTCGGGGCGCCGACGACGGACGACGCCGGGCGCACCACGGTCCCCGTACAGGTCACCAACTCCGCCGACTCCACCAAGTCCTTCGCCGTGCAGGTCAACTACAAGGACTCCGGCGGCAACCTGCTCGACACGGTCGTGCTGACCCTCCACGACGTCCCGGCCGGCAAGTCGGCGAACGGCACCGCCCGCAGCACCCACAAGCTGTCCGGCCAGGTGAAGGCGGAGGTGGGCACCGCGCTGCGGTACTGACCCCGCCGCGCCCGGCGGGCCGTCCCGGAGACCAGGCCGTCCCGGAGACCAGGCCGTCCCGAAGGTCACGCCATCCAGAAGAAGACCGCCGTCATCCGCTTCTCCTCCAGCGTCCGCCCGGTGTAACCGCTCGCGCTGTGGACCAAGTTGGCGTGGTAGAGCAGCAGCCGGTTGGCCCGGTGCGGCACGCGGACGTCCTCGACGAAGGCGCCGGGTGCGACGAACCGGGTGCCGAGGGCCTCGACGAGGTTGGTGTGCGGGGCCCGGACGACGTTGCCGCCGAGCCGCCCGCCGGGCAGGGACTGCCGGTAGAAGCCGGTCCCGCAGTCCTTGGGGACGGCGGGGTTGAGGTAGAGCACGGCCGCGTACCGGCACAGCGCACGGGAGTCGGTGTGCGGCCGGGGCTCGCTCTCGCCCTCGCCGACGACCTGGACGCAGTTGTGGTTGAGGGTGCCGCCGCCGGGCGTCCGCTGCACCCACAGCTCCCGCGCCCCGGTGGCCTTCTTCACCAGCCGTTCGACGCGGGCCAGTTCGGCGGGCTCCAGGCCGGGCATCGTCCGCATCCCGGGCCAGCTCTCCGTGGTGTACGGGTGGCCCCTGACCCAGTCGTCCCTGGTCAGGCACCGCTGCCGGACGGCCTCTGCGTCGGACAGGACGTCGTCCAGCACCCAGTAGTCACGGCCCTCGGTGGGCTTGCGATAGGGCAGGACGGGCAGCGCGGCGGGCACGCCGGGGGGTTGTGGGGGCATGGCGCCGAATCTAGGCCGGGCCCTCCTCCGGGCTCTCCCCGGAAGCGGTCAACATTCCCTCAACCTTGGCCCCGCGTACGGTCATCGGCGGCTTTGCGGAGGCCTGCGCGGGGCCCGTCACCTCGACGTGGGCCGGACGGAGCAGCTGGTCGCCGAGGCGGTAGCCGGGGCGGAGGACCGCCGAGCAGACGAGGGGGCCGACGCCCGGGGAGACGTGGTGCGCCAGGGCGTCGTGGCACGCCGGGTCGAAGGGGTCGCCGACCGCGCCGAACGTCCGTACGCCGAGAGCGCCGAGCCCTTCCCGGAGCGCGCCGGCGATGTCCCGCAGCCCCGGTGTGGAGGGTTCGTGCGCGTCCGCCCGGTCGACGGCGTCCAGCACCGGCAGCAGGGTGCGCAGCACGTTGACCGCCGCGATCTCGCGCACGGCCAGCCGGTCCCGCCGCACCCGCTTGCGGTAGTTGTCGTACTCCGCCTTCACCCGCTGCAGATCCGCGGTGCGCTCCTCCAGCAGGCGCCGCAGCGCGGCCGCCTCCCCCGGCTCCGCGGACGTGTGCGGCCTTCCGTCGCGCGTCGGCATCCGGTCACCTCCCGCAACCCCGCGGCCTGCGCTCCCGGGCCCGATCGGCCCCTCTGCCGAGTAAAACCCGAGCGCCCCCGGGTCACATCCGGGCGGCGGCGCACCCGGCCCGCATGCGTGCATACTTTGCCTACTCTTTACCTTCAGGAGCGGCGCCGTGCGTTCCCGCGTCCGTACTCCTGTGTGTCCGAACCGCCCGCCGGCGGATCCACGACCGGGCAGGAGGCACAGTGCGCTTTTCGCGGAACGCGACGGGAACTCTCTTCGTGGGCGGGGCTCTCAGCCTGACCCTCGTCGCGCTCGCCTATCCGTCCATGCTCGGGGTCACCAAGGTCTCCACCGACTCCTCGCGCGTCATCGCCCAGACGCAGTGGGGGCCGCTGACCGAGGGGGACCGGGACTTCGTGGTCAAGGTGCGCGCGGCCGGGCTGTGGGAGTACCCCGTGGGGCAGATGGGCCTGAAGAAGGGCCAGAGCAACGCGGTCATCACCGCGAGCAAGCACCTGATCGACGGGCACGCGGCCCTGGACGCCAGCTGCCGCAAGATCGCTCCCATGCTCAACATCGCGATCCCCAACGTGGCCAGCCCCCAGCAGCAGGGCTTCGTCAGCAAGCTGGCCTCGGACAGCGGCAAGCAGTTCGACACGGACTTCGCCAACATCCTGCGCATCACGCACGGCTCGATCTTCAACACGATCGCGAAGGTCCGTTCGACCACGAAGAACACGCTGGTGCGGACCCTGGCCGACCAGGCCAACGACACGGTGCTGGACCACATCACGGTCATGGAACAGACCGGCCTGGTCGACTTCGACCAGGTCCTCTTCCAGCAGACCACCCCGCCGCAGCTGCCCGCCACGGACCTGACCCCGCCGCCCCCGCCCGTGGGCCAGCCCGAGGTCGTCCTCACCCCACCGGTGAACAGCACCACCAAGCCGCCGGTCCTGCCGGGCGAGAACCCCGGCCAGAACGGCGCCCCGAGTCCGACGGTGGGATGAGAACCAGGTCCCTTCCCCGGGATCAGCCCACGGAGAGGCCCGGGCCGAGCCAGACGGTCGTGTCCGGGCCCAGCCGGCCGTCGTCCAGCGGGGCGCTGCACAGCAGCACCTCGCCCGCCGGCAGCGCGACCGGCCGGTCCGACAGGTTGGTGACGCACTGCCAGCCGTCGGACCGGTCGAACCGCAGCACCCCGGCCGGGACGTCCTCCGCCCAGGTCAGCGACTCGCCCTGAAGCAGCTTGCGGCGCAGCCGCAGGGCCGAGCGGTACAGCTCCAGGGTCGAGCCCTCCACGCCGTCCTGCGCCTCGACGGCGTACGCGGCGAAGTCGTCCGGCTGCGGCAGCCAGGCCGCGCCCGCCCCGAAGCCGTACGACGGTCCGCCGGTCGTCCACGGCAGCGGCACCCGGCAGCCGTCGCGGCCCTTGCGGACACGCCCGGTCTGCTCCCAGATCGGGTCCTGGAGCACCTCCGTGGGCAGGTCGGCCACCTCCGGCAGGCCGAGTTCCTCGCCCTGGTAGACGTAGGCCGAACCGGGCAGGGCGAGCATCAGCAGCGTCGCCGCACGGGCCCGGCGCAGCCCCGCCGCCGCGTCGACCGCCGGGGCGCGGCCATCGGACAGCAGCCAGGCGTTGTCGTCGGTGCCGGACGGGAGCATCAGGCGGGAGGTGTGCCGGACGACGTCGTGGTTGGACAGCACCCAGGTGGCAGACGCTCCCGCGGCGCGCGCGGTGCGCAGCGACTCGGTGATGACCTGCCGCAGCTCACCGGCGTCCCACCCGGCCCGCAGGTACTCGAAGTTGAAGGCCTGGCCGAGTTCGTCCGGGCGGGCGTAGAGCACACGCCGGTCGCCCGGCACCCAGGCCTCCGCGACCGCCGTGCGCGGCGGGGTGTAGGCGTCGAAGATCTTCCGCCAGTCGCGGTAGACCTCGTGCACCTCGTCCCGGTCGTAGTAGGGGTGGCTGCCGGGCGGTACCCGCAGCAGCGCGTCCTCGCCGGTGGCGCCGATGTCGCCGAGGTCCCGCAGCGGCTCGTCGAGGTCCTTGACCAGGGCGTGCGCGACGTCCACGCGGAAGCCGTCGACCCCGCGGTCGGACCAGAACCTCAGCGTGGTGCGGAAGTCGGCGCGGACCTCCTCGTTCTGCCAGTTCAGGTCGGGCTGTTCGGGTGCGAACAGGTGCAGGTACCACTGCCCGTCGGGCACCCGCCGCCACGCGCTGCCGCCGAAGACGGACTGCCAGTCGGTGGGCGGGAGTTCACCGTGCTGGCCCCGGCCGTCGCGGAAGACGTACCGGTCCCGGGCCGGGGATCCCGGTCCGGCCCGCAGCGCCTCCTCGAACCAGCGGTGCTGCCGCGAGGTGTGGTTGGGCACGATGTCGGCGATCACCTTCAGGCCCAGCCGGTGCGCCTCGGCGACCATGGTGTCGAAGTCGTCGAGGGTGCCCAGGCGCGGGTCGACGTCCCGGTGGTCGGCGACGTCGTAGCCGCCGTCGGCCAGTTCGGAGGGGTAGAAGGGGCTGAGCCACAGGGCGTCGACACCGAGCGCGGCGAGATGGGTCAGCCGCTGGGTGATGCCCCGGATGTCGCCGAGTCCGTCGCCGTCGGCGTCGGCGAAGCTGCGGGGGTAGACCTGGTAGACGACGGCCTGCCGCCACCAGTCGGGGTCGCGGGACGAGAGGTCGGGCGGGGAGTCGTGCGTGGTGGTGCGGTCGGTCACGCTTTCTCCTCTTCGGCTGCGTACGAGCGTCACGTAGGACTCTGTCCACCTCGCCGGAAAAGTGAAACCCGTTCGGGGTACGCGGAGTTGGTGCGCCGGACGGCACGCGCCCGCGCCGGACCGGCGCACGCCGGATCGACGGAAGCAGGGCCGGCGCGCGCCGGATCACCGCAGCTCGGGCCTGTGCACCCCCCCGTCAGCGCGCGCCGGGTCGGCCCCCGTCGGCCGCGCAGTGCTGCAGCAGCTGCCGCACCTGCGGGTCGACGATCCGGTAGCGCACCACGCGCCCCTCCTTGTCCCCCTCCACGGCCCCCGCCGCGCGCAGCAGCCGCAGGGCCTGCGAGACGGCCGGGTCGTTCATGCCCGTGGCGATCGCGAGGTCGGAGACGGCGAGCGGGCCGGTGCGGTGCAGGGCCAGCAGCAGCGCGAGCCGCTTGGGGTCGGCGAGCAGGGAGAAACGGTCGGCCCAGGCACGGACGTGGCCGGCATCGCCGATCGCGGCGATGGCGTCGCACACCCGGTGGCCGTCGATCGTGCGGCGGTCTGCGCGGTCCGCGGGGACGAGATGCATGGCGTCATCCTCGCAGGCGCCCCGGTGTGATCTTCCATACCTGCCCAGGTGCGCAGCTATGCAGGGGACGGCTCATGGCCCTACGGTGGGCGCGCCGTGGTGTTCGGGAAGCCGGTGACGGCCCGTCAGGGGCCCATGCCGGAGCGGCCCTCGCCACTGTGATCGGGGAGTTCCCGTTCCGTCCGGCTCACGCCGGGCCACTGGTCGCACGACCGGGAAGGCAGGGACGGCGGACGCACGACCCGTAAGCCAGGAGACCGGCCACGGCAGCTCACGAAGTGATCCACGAGGTGCTGGAGCGTGATACCGGATGACCCTGCCCGACCCTGCCCCGACGCCGTCCTTCCGCTGGCGCCGGGAGGACACCCTCAAGACCGCCGGCCTGATGGCCGTCATCGCCGTGCTGCACGTCGTGGCCTTCGGCGTGCTGTTCCTCCTCGTCGTGCCCGGCCACTACGAGGTCGGCTCCCAGGCCTTCGGCATCGGCCTCGGCGTCACCGCCTACACCCTCGGCATGCGGCACGCCTTCGACGCCGACCACATCGCCGCCATCGACAACACCACCCGCAAGCTGATGGCCGACGGCAAGCGGCCGGTGTCGGTCGGCTTCTGGTTCGCGCTGGGCCACTCCAGTGTGGTCGTCGTGCTCTCCGTGCTGATCGCGGGCGGCACCCAGCTCGCCGGAAAGGTCATGGACCAGGGCTCGCGCACCCACCAGGTCCTCGGCTTCATGGGGACGACCGTCTCGGGCACGTTCCTCTACCTGATCGCCGCCCTCAACCTGGTCGCCCTGATCGGCATCCTCAAGGTCTTCCGGGCGATGCGGGCGGGCACCTACGACGAGCGGGAGCTCGAAGAGCACCTGGACTCCCGCGGCTTCATGAACCGCGTCCTCGGCCGGCTGACCCGGTCCGTCAGCCGGCCCGGCCAGATGTTCCCGCTGGGCTTCCTGTTCGGCCTCGGCTTCGACACCGCCACCGAGGTCACGCTGATGGTGATGGCGGGCTCGGGGGCGGCGGCCGGGCTGCCCTGGTACGCGATCCTGTGTCTGCCCCTGCTGTTCGCCGCGGGCATGAGCCTGTTCGACACCCTCGACGGCACGTTCATGAACTTCGCCTACCAGTGGGCGTTCTCGAACCCCGTCCGCAAGGTGTTCTACAACCTCACCATCACCGGCCTGTCGATCGCCGTCGCCTTCTTCATCGGCACGATCGAGCTCGTCGGCGTGCTGCACGACAAGCTCGACCTGCGCGACGACGTGACCGGCTGGATCGCCGGGCTGGACCTGGACAACGTCGGCTACGTCATCGTGGGCCTGTTCGTCGTGGTGTGGGCGGCGGCGCTGTCGTACTGGAAGGTGGCCAAGGTGGAGCAGCGGTGGTCGGTCCCGGCGGCCGACGTCAACTAGCCTCCGCCCGGGCACCGTTCTCGACCGTCGTGAGATACAGCTTCACGTAGCGCTCGACGTCGATGTCCAGGGCCACGTCCACCAGCGGCTGTTCGCGCATCTCGCCGTGCAGTTCCGCCTCGCCCGGCCGGGGGCGGCGGTCGACGACCGTCTGCCCGCGGGCCGGGCCCGGCGCGAGGTTCACCTCCACCGGCAGCCGGTGGGTGGCCAGTCCCGCCGGGTCGGCGACCGAGCAGACCGCGCCCGCGTCGCCGAGGCCGCCGCAGACGTCGCCGAGGGCGTCGGAGGGGGCCTGGTAGGTCGCCGGGTCGCGGTGGGACAGCAGCCGCCCGGCCAGCCGGGCGCCTGGCTCCGCGCTCTCCCGCAGCCGCCGTACGTCCGCCGCCGGGACGATCACCCGCTCGAACACGTCGAGACCGTACATGGTGATCGGCACCCCGGCGGACAGCAGGATCGCCGCCGCCTCGGGGTCGTGCCAGACGTTGAACTCGGCGACCGCCGTGGCGTTCCCGGCGGCCACCGCGCCGCCCATGAACACGATCCGCTCGATGTTGCCCGTCACCTCCGGGTGGGTGCGCAGCAGCAGGGCGATGTTCGTCAGCGGGGCCGTCGGGACCAGCGTGACCGGACGGTCGGACGCCATGATCTCCCGCCGCAGCAGCGCCACCGCGTCCACGTCGACGGGACGGCGGCGCGGTGCGGGCAGACCGAGGTCGCCCATGCCGTCCCGGCCGTGCACGTGATGCGCGCCCCGGGCCGGCTCGATCAGCGGGCGCCGGGCGCCGCGCGCGACGGGCACGTCACCGGCGCCCGCCTGCTCCAGGACGGTCAGGGTGTTGCGCACCACCTGGTCCACGTCCGTGTTCCCGGCGACACAGGTGACCGCACGCAGGTCGAGGCCCGGGTGGCGTACGGCGAACAGCAGGGCCAGGGCGTCGTCGACGCCGGTGTCGCAGTCGATCACCACGGGGACGGGCTGACCGGTCACGGCGGGCTCCTTCCGTCGCACCGACCCTATGCGCCACTCCCGGCGCGCGGTACCGCGCGCCGGGGCGACGGAGTGCTTTTCACACGATCACCCGGACGGCCCGGCGCGCTGGTGCGCGGGCGGCGCCGGTGGTGCCGTGAACTGAGCCCAGCCCCTCAAGGTCCGTACGTCTGGAGGCACCGCCATGCCCCCCTCCCCGGCCCGCGCCCGCTCCGCCTCCGCCGCGCTGACCACGGTCGCCGCCGCCGCCCTGCTCACCACGACCGCGTGCACGGTCGGGCCCGGGCAGGCCGAACCGCCCCCGGTGACGGCACCGGACACCCGCACGCCCGCCGCCTCCCCGGCCGGGTCCGCGCTGACCGCCGCGCAGGCGCAGGCCGCCCTGCTCACCCAGGCCGACCTGGGTTCGGCGTGGGCACCCACCGAGGGCGCCGCGACCTGGCGGGACGGACTGCTCAAGGCGAGCACCGAGACTCCCGACTGCCAGCGCCTGCTCGACGCCCTCTACGCCGACGAGCCGCTCGGCACGCCGACCGGGACGCACGCGGTCGCCGCCTTCGACAACGGCGACGACGCGGCCCAGCTGCGCTACCAGGTCCTCGACCGCCCGGCGGCGGACGTGGACCGGTCCCTGGCCTGGCTGAAGAAGCTGCCGGAGACCTGCGCGCAGTTCACGGCGACGACCACGCGGGCCGGCACGCAGCGGGTGGAGGTCACCGATCTCGGACTGCCGGCCGTCGGCGACGCCCGCCAGGGCCTGCGGGTGGTGCTGACCGGCAGGAACTCCGACGGCGACCGGACCGTGCTCACCCTGGACGTGGCCGCGGTGCGGGTCGGCGGTACCGCGATCACCCTTACCGACGGCGCCCTCGGCGGCATCGCGTCCGACGCCACCGCGCAGACGGCCCAGCTGGGCGCCCAGCGTCTGACGGAGATCCGCCGGCGGGCGCGGGTGCAGGCCTGAGAGGAGCGGGCCCCCTTCACAGGGGCGGCTGGGCGGGCGCCGGGCCCAGGGTGGTGGTGCCGGGGGCCGTGCGGTGGCCCAGGCCGGTGCGGTAGGCGTCCAGGGCGGCCTCGACGCGGCCGGTGCGGCGCAGCAGGTCGCCGAGGAGGCGGCACAGGTCGGCCAGGTCGCCGGCCGCGCCCGCCCGCTCCAGGAGGCTCAGCGCGCGGACGTAGTGCTCCTCGGCCGTCTCGGTGTCGCGGGCGTCCTCCGCGATGATGCCGAGCAGCCGGTGCGCGGCGGCCGCGTGGACGGCGCCGCGCTCGGAGGAGAGGTCGCCGAGGACGTCGCACAGCAGCGCCACGGCCTCCTCCGACTTGCCGCGCCGGCGCATCACATCGGCCAGCTCGACCACGACCTGACTGGTGTAGAGCGCCGCCCGCCGGGCCGAGAGCATGGCCTTCGCGGAGCGCAACTCCTCCTCGGCACGGTCCAGTTCGCCGTTCTGCGCGCAGACGTAGCCGCGCATCCAGTGGCATTTGGCCAGTTCGGTGCGCAGCTGGAGGCGGCGGTAGAGCTCTGCGGCCTTGGCGAGCGACGCGTCGGCCTCGGCGACCCGGCCCTCGGCCAGCAGGGTGCGGGCTACCGAGCGGTGCATCCGGGCCACCAGCGCCGGATCGCCCGCCTGCGGGGCCAGGGCCAGCGCGAACTCCGCCGCCTGCGCCGCCCGTGCGTGCGCCCCCATGTCCATGTACGGCCCGATCACGCTGGCGTACAGCAGGAGCAGCGCGTCCGGGTCGTGCAGTCCGCCGCGGTTGAGCTCGTCGAGGGTGGATTCGAGGAGGTAGACGGCGTACCGGAGTTCGCCGGCCAGGTAGTGGGAGACGGCGCGGCCGCGCAGGGCGGGCACGCGGGCGGGCAGCGGCGCGTCGGCGAGGGCCCGTTCGGACCGCTCGAAGTGCTGCCGTCCGGCCTCCAGTTCGCCGGTCTCCAGGGCGCACTCGCCGAGCCCCAGCAGGGCCTGCGCCCGGACGTCGGCGAGTTCGTGCTCCTCGGCCTCCGCGAGCAGCCGCGCGTAGCTCTCGGCCGCCTTCCCGGTCTCCCCCGCGGCGAGGGCGCGCTGTGCCTCGATGAGCCTGAGCCGCAGGTCGGTGGCCAGGTGTGCGGGGCGCCCGGTGGCGAGTTCGTCGAAGGCGACCCCGAGCCGGCCGGCGAGGTGCCTGAGCGCCTCGTCCGAGGGCCGCACCCGTCCGGCCTCCAGGGTGGAGATGTAGGCGGGCGTGTAGGCGGGCTCCGCCAACTGGCGCTGGGTGAGGCCTTGTTCGTGCCGCAGCCGCTGCACCCTGCGCCCGATGGTCTTCGGGTCGTCCCGCTTCGCCATGCGGTTAATCATGCCAGTAAGCGGACTTAACACCGAGCGGTCGCAGGGGCCTCCCGAGACGCCCGCAGGAGGAGGCCCGATGGCGCCCAACTGCCCCGGGCCCCCTTCCGGTTCGGCCTCCCGACCCCCTAGGTTGGGGAGCACATTAAGCGTGCTTAATCCATCACTGTCGCTGCGAGGTCGGTTGCCGTGCCCGGACGCACTGTCGCGCGCCATGGACGCATTTCCGCACGTCACGCCAGAGGATTCGGCGCGGCGGTCATAGCCGTGGCCGCCCTGATCACCGCCGCCAACGCCGGACCCGCGCGCGCGTCGGACGCCGCACCGGCCGCCCACCAGGCGGTTCGGCACTGCTAGGGCTCTCTTTCGGATCTTGCCCAAGGCCGCGGGCCTGGTCGGCCCGATCCCGAAGACCCCATCCGGAAGAGGAGCCCTGGCCGGCCCGATCCCCAAGGAGGGTCCCTAGTCCGGCAGGGCCCGGCGCAGGGCCCGGTCCAGGCGGGCGGCCAGGTCCGCGTCGCCCGGCGGGTCGTCGGTGAACAGGGCCCCCAGCTCCGCGGTGAACGTCTGGGTGAAGGCCCCGTAGAGCGGGGTGCTCGGCCGCCGCACCGCGGCGCGCAGGGCCGGCAGCAGGATGCCGCGGGCGTAGCGGGGGCGGCCCATCCGGTCGCGGGGCATGTGGTCGGCGCTCTCGCCGGTCGGCGACGCCGAGGGGCCCGCCCCGGAGGTGGGCGCTGAGGCGCAGGTGACGTGGTCGTCCGCGTAGGCCGAGGTGCGCGTCGCGGCGAAACCCGCGTCCAGCAGGCAGCGTTCGCTCTCCGGGCTGGTGAGGAAGGTGATCAGATCGGCCGCCTTCTCCGCCCGCTGCGAGTCCCGGGTCACCGCCAGGTTCTGCCCGCCGAGCACCGCCCGGCCGGGCAGCGGCGCCACACCCAGCTGCTTCTCGGTGAAGGTCTGGTACAGCGTGCGGTAGGCGTACGGCCAGTGCCTCAGGAACGCGGTGCGGCCGTCCGCGAAGTCGCTGAGCGAGGCGGCCTCGTCGGAGTCGACGGCGTCGTCGAGGGTGTACGGCTTCGCGGTGCGCCCGCGCAGCTCCGCGATGCCGTCGCTCAGCTCCTGGACGTCACCGGTGTAGTGGCCGGAGGCGTCGGTGAGCGCGAAGTCCTTCGTCGCCGACGCGAACGCCTCGATCGCGTTGACCGTACGGCCCTCGTACCCGGCCAGCTGCGTGGTCCACGCCTTCTCGAATCCCTTGGGCCGGTGCGTGTTCAGCACGTCGCCCAGGTTGAGCAGGTCCTGCCAGTCGGTGCCGCCGCCGAGCGCGGTCTGCTGGACGCCCGCCTCGCGCAGGTAGTCCTTGCGGTAGTAGAGCAGTCCGACATCGCTGTTGAACGGCACCGCGTACACCTTGTCCTTCCAGCGGGCGGTGCCGGCGACCGACGCGATCACGTCGTCGTCGACCGCCCGGTCGGACAGCGGGCGGATCAGCCCGGCCTCGGCGAACTCCGGCACCCATGTCACGTCCAGGTTCACCACGTCGTACTTCGCGCTGCCCGACTGCAGCGCGCCCAGCAGCTGGCTGCGCTGCTCGTCGGCCGAGCCGGGCAGTTCCACCAGGCGGGCGGTGAAGTTCGAGTGCTCCTTGGCCTGTTGCTGGTTCCAGGCATCGATGAGCTGCTCGCGGATGCCGTTCTTGCCGGTCACGTCCCGGCCGCTGGCCACCACGATCTCCCCGGGCACGTCGGCGGCGGGCGTCTGCGACACCTGCGGGCCCCGCCCGGTGCAGGCGCCGACCGCGAGCAGCGGCAGCAGCGCGGGCAGGGCGAGCCGTCGTGCCGTCAGCCGCACAGACACCGGCCGGCGTGGCTCGGACCACCCTGCCTCCGGCCGCTGCGGCGTCGGTCGCCCTGTCTTCGGCCGCTGTGACACCAGTCGCCGTGGTGTCAGCCAGTGTGGCACCAGCCGTCGTGGCGTCGGTCCCCGTGACATCAGTCCTCCCCCGTCCCCGCCCGTGCGACCTCGTCGTGCAGCCCCGTGCCGAGGTCGTCGCCGGCGTCCAGGCAGCGGCCGCCGCTCGCCTCGGCGATCAGGGCGTCCGGCCGGCCCTCGTCGCAGGAGCCGCCCGCCAGGGACACCATGTCGACCGGCACCTTGAGCCGGCGTGCCCGGGTCAGCACCTCGTCCAGGTTCCCGCCGGCCAGCCGGTTGTCGTCCTCGTCGTCGGTGATGTAGACGATCAGCTGCGGCCGGGCGTCGTCGGTGCCGCGGCGCCGCATCTCGTCGAGCGCGGCGAGCAGGGCCGCGTGCGGATCGGCCTCCGCGTCCCGCACCCGCGCCCCGCCGTCCACGACGCGCTCGGCGTCGGCGCGCCGGTGGTGGGTGAAGGGCAGCAGCGTCCCGTACGGCCGGGCGCCCGAGGTGCCGTACACCGACCACACGCCGTACTCGTCCTGCACACCGAGTCCGCCGAGGGACTGCTTCAGCAGGCCGGGGCCGCCGCTGGGCCCGCGCCACTGGGCGTTCATGGAACCGGAGCTGTCGAGGAGGTAGAGGACCCGGCCGGGGCCGTTGGCGCTGCGGTACCGCTCCAGCACCGTGTCCATGACCCCGGGTTCGGCGGGGCCGGGCAGCGGGCTGGGATCGCGCAGCACACCCTCGCCGGGGTCGTCCTGGTCGAGCAGGGCGTGGCCGGGGCCGGACGCCTGCCGGAAGCCGGCCTTCTCGAACGTGGCACGGCCCGGCTCACCGGTGAGCCAGTCGTGGAAACGGCGCACGGCGTCGTCCCGCACCGACGCGTCCCGGTCGGCGCCCTCCCAGCGCACCCGCACGAAGGTGGGGGTCAGCCCGGGTACGTCGCTCGGGTACTCGGCGATCCGCCGCACCCGGGTGGTCCGGGCGCAGCCGACGCCGCTCTTCAGCAGGAACTCGGGGACGAGTACGGCGGTGCGGCCGTCCGCGGCGTGGTCGGCCGGCAGCGTGCACAGCAGCTCGGCGGAGGTGGGCGCGGGCGGCCCGGTGGGGCGGATCCTCCCCTCGGCGGTGCGCGGGTCGTCGTCGCCGCCGCCGTAGAGGCCGACGGTCGCGAGGAGCGCGGAGTCGGTGAACTCGGGGTCGGGCCGCCGGACCTCGGCGTTCGCGTCCTGCTTCTTCAGGGCGTCGACCAGTTGGGACAGCGGGCGCCCGACGCGGTCCGCCAGAGCGTCCGCGGCGGTGTTCTGCGGGACGGCCAGGACGACCGGCGAGTACACGAAGGGCCCGGCCTCCGGTTCCAGCGGGGCGAAGGAGCGGTTGGGCCGGTCGGTGTTGACCCGGGGCACGTCCGCGACGGAGGCGGGGATCCAGACGTCCGGCTGCGGTCCCACGTCACGCTGCGGGTCGGCGTCCTCTCGGGGTGCCTGCCAGGGGTCCGTCTGCTGGTGCAGCGCGTTGACCGCGGCGGCCGCGCCCGCGCCGTAGACGGTGATGCCGGTACGGCGGCAGCCGTGCCCGGTGGTGTTGGCGTCCGAGGTGAGGTACGCGTCCGCGGCCGCGCGCACCGTCGGCTCCAGGTCGGGGTCGGTCAGTACGCGCAGCTCCAGCGGCGGCGCGCAGGGGTGGTCGTCGCCGGGGGCGATGAGGACGTAGCAGCCGATGCCGAGGGCGCCGAGCGCGAGCACGATCAGGGCGCTCACGGCGGCCCGGACGCGGGGGCGCAGCCCGCGGAACCACCGGCCGGCGGCGTGGACCCGGCCGCGAACGGCCCGCAGCGCGGCCACGAGCGAGCCCCGGGCCCCGGAGCCCGGCGGCCGCCCCGGCCCGGACGGCTCCCCCCGCTCCGACGGCTCCGCGTCCGGCCGCCCGGATCCCGGCGGCGCCGAACCCGGCCGTCCCCCCGGCTCGGATCCCGGCGGTTCCGCACGGGGCGGCTGCTCGGACGCCTCCGGACCGGGCCCCGGCTGCTCGGACGACTGGGTGGAGGACGGGGGAGACACCAAGGCCGCCGAGGGCGCCGCCCCCGACGCCGACGAGGACACGGGCGACCGTGACGACGCCGATAACGGTGACAACGGGGCCCCCGTCAGCAGGACGTCCGTGCCCGGCTCCCCGGCGAGCTGCGGCTCCCAGGGGTCACCCAGCGTGGTCGTGCGGCCCGCCAGGGACATCCGGTCCCGCAGCCGGTCGAACAGCTCCAGAAGCGACGACTCCCCGTCCGCGCCGAGGAGTCGTACGAGTGCGTCGGTGAACGGTGTCGGACTCGTGCCGTCGCCGGAGTCGATGAGCCGGTTGGCCTGCACGCTCATCAGCAGCAGGATCTTCTGGCGTCGGTCGGCGAAGTCGTGCCAGACCTTGGCGGCGTTGCCCGCGTAGCAGCAGTCGAGGATCACCACGACGCGCTCGGCGCGGCTCCCGGCCAGCTCGGTGAGCACAGCGGTGAAGGCGTCGGCGCCGGGGAACACCGCGCGCCCGCCCGCGACCACGCGCGCGTTGCGCATCTGCAGGAACAGCTCGTTGCCCGCGCTCGGCACCGCCCCGTGCCCGGCGAAGTAGCACAGCAGCAGCCCCTCGGTGAGACGGGCGGCCGTGCGCAGCTCCTCGCTGAACTCGTCCAGGGACGGCGAACGCCGGACGGTGATCTGCCCCGGATCGAACACACCGCCCCGCCGCAGCACTTCCTCGAGCAGGGTCAGGTTGTGCCCGACGGCGGGCAGATCGCCGGGCACACCGTCCGGTTCGGCCGGTTTCGTGTGGTCGTAGTCCGACACGCCGACCAGCAGCGCCCGGTTCACCCGCCCGCGCGGGTCGAAGCGGTTCACGGGGCTACCCCTCGTCGAGGTCCACCGGATCGACCCGTTCCTCCGGCGGATCACCGCGCTCCACCCGGCGGCGGTTCTCCTTCCAGGCCGCGACCGCCCGCTTGGTCTGCGCCAGCAGCTCCCGGAACGTGATCTCGGTGCCCACACCGACCACGACCAGCAGGATCTCCATGCCGACGCCCATGTGCCCCGGCGGGCCGTCCGTGCGGGGCCGCTCCAGGATCCGCAACTGCCCGCCGCGGACCAGCTCCTCCAGCGGTCTCTCCCGCTCCAGCCACGCCTTCAGCGCGGCGACGTCGTTGGTGCTGCCCGCGCTTCCGTCCAACCGGACCCGGATGCCTCGGCCGGCCACGCCATCCCCCTCAGCCATAACTCACCATTCTGGCATCGCGGCAGGCGTCGCGGGGAGGGTTCGTACCGGACACGTCCTTTTGGTACCAGCGGAGTTGGGTCAGCCCTGCGCCTGGAGCTGCCTCAGCTGCCGCCGCACGTGGTCCAGCGCGCCCTGCCGCCGGCCGGGCACCCGGCCGCGCAACTCGGCCATTTCGGGGCCGAGTTCACGGGCCCGCGCCGGGTCGCCGAGCTGCCCCCACTGGTGGTGCGCCCGGTCGACGGCGGCCTCGACCTCCGGGGTGTCGGGGGACTGTCCCAGGGCGAGGCGGGTGGTGGCGACGGTCAGCCAGGCGCGGCAGCTGCGGGCGGCGTCCCCCGCGAGCATGGCCAGGTCCGCGCGGACTTCGGCCCAGTGAAGCGCCTCCTCGGAGGCGGTTCCGTGCGCCCGTACGGCGGCCTGCTCCCAGCGGGCGGCCAGCGCGTCGGCGTCGCCGTGCCGTCCGCCCCGGACGCACTCGGCGATCGCGGCGTGCGGGTCGTCCGCCCCCGGCGGCCACGGATCGCGGCGCGGGGCCGGGACGCCGTCGGCCGTCCCGGCGAGCGGGGAGGCCGTCACCGGCGCCTGCGGGGCGTGCCGCCCTTCCGCCGTCGCGGCGATCGGGTCGGACGCCACCGGCGCCCGCGGGGTGGTGTTCCACCCGGCGGGGACGCCTTCCGCCGTCGCGGCCGGCGGGTCGGACGCCACCGGCGCCCGCGGGATCTGCCACCCGGCCGGGACGCGTCCGGCCGTCGCGGCGTGCCGGTCGGGGTGGGAGGACGCGGCCGGCGCGGGGTATCGGCCCGGAGGGAAGGACGCGGCCGTCGCGGGGTACGGGACGCCCGTCACCGGCGGCTGTGCCGTCAGCACCAGATCACTGCCGGTACCGCCCTCGTCGGCGAGGCGCGCCAGCGCCTGCTGGTGCAACTGGTCGGGCGGCGGCCGGTGCCCGCTGCGCAGGAGGGTCGCCACCGCCTTCATGTACGACGGCACCGCGACGGTGCGCCGGGAGGGCGGGGGCGCGATCCGGCCGTAGACGGCGATGTTGCGGCCCGAGTCCAGCGGGCGCTCCCGGAGCCGGGCCCAGGCCTCCGGGTCCGCGTGCAGGTCGGCCAGGACGGTGGTGGTGCCGTCCGGGCGCAGCCGGAGCTCCTCTCGCAGCCAGTGCCAGGGCAGGGCCGTGTAGCGGACCGTCGCGGGGGCGGTCCGGGCGAGGGCCAGGTGGGGCAGGCGCTGCCGGCGGTCGAGCTGGAGCTGGCCGGTGACGAAGACGGTCAGCGGGCCGGGGGCCGCCGCGGCGGCGCGCAGCCGGGTCAGTACGGCCTGTGGTTCGAGCGGGTCGACGAGTTCCACGACGGTCGCGGTGTCCGTGCCGGAGAGCACGGCGGGCGGGACGGCGGCCAGCACGGGAAGCACCGACGCGGCGTCCACCAGGCGCCCCCGCCCCACGGGCGAGGCCGCGAGCAGCAGCACTGTTCCGGGCATCGTCCCCCCGTGTCGTGTCGGTGATCCTGACGGTCGCGTACGTCAGCACCGTAGCCTCTGCGGCTGCGAAGGTGGGCTTCGGACCGGTCAGTGCCGGTGGAGGCCGTACCAGGGTCCCCGCCCGGTGGCCCGCCCGGCGGCGCGGCGGACGGCGAAGATCGTGGTGTCGTCGCCGAGGTGGCCGCCGGAGTGGCGCAGGGTGCCGTCCCGGACGTGGGCGACCAGGCGCTGCGGCTCCGCGGTGCGCGGGTCGGCGGCCACGGCGCGGGCCAGCTCGGCCACCAGCGGGTAGAACCTCCCCGCGCCGTCGCGGGACTCCGTGACGCCGTCGGTGAACAGCAGCAGCGTCTCACCAGGGCCGAGTTCCACCCACCGCACCGCCTGGGAACGGCCGGGGGCCAGCTCCCCGAGGCCGAGCGGGAGGCGGTCGCCCTGGGGCAGCGGGCGTACCCCGCCGGGGCCGACCGCGAGCGGCGGCTCATGGCCGAAATTGACCATCTCCACGGCGTTCGTGGCGTCCGCGGGGAAGCCGAGGAGCAGGGCGGTGGCGAAGCGGTCGCCGTCCGCGCGGCCGAGCGCCGTGGTGTGGCGGCGGTGCCGCAGCATCCGGGTCTCCAGGCGTTCGGCGACGGCCGCCAGGGACGATTCGTGGAAGCCGGCCTCGCGGAAGGTGCCGAGCAGCGCGGCCGCCGCCTCGACCGCGCCGAGGCCCTTGCCCTGCACGTCGCCGATGAGGACCCAGGTGCGGCCGGGGCCGGGCTGGATGTCGTAGAAGTCGCCGCCGACCCGGGCCTCGGCGTCGGCCGCCAGATAGGCGGCCGAGTGGTCCAGCCCGCCGAAGCCCGGTGGCAGCGGCCGCAGCACGGTGCGGCGGGTGGTCTCGGCGACGTCCCGCATGTGCAGCATGCGCTGCTCGCCGCGCACCCGGACCGCGCAGGCCAGCACGGCGAGGCTGCCGCCGGTGGCGACGAGGATGAAGTCGGGGACCCCGGTCCGGAACTGGTGCGGCCAGGCACTGTCCACCAGCAGGTAGGTGACGACCGACAGCGCGGCGAAGACGGCCGTCGCCCACACCCCGCAGATCGCCGCGGAGATGCCGGGGACCAGCACGATCCAGGAGATGATCCGGAACTCGCCGGTGGTGTTCCAGTCGACCACCGCGATCGCCACGAGCAGCAGCAGCGGCGGCACCCAGGCAACACTGCGCCCGCGCACGCGCAGCAACTGGCCGCGGTGCAGGACGTCGCCGCGACCGTGCTCCGGACAACGGTCGAGCGGCTCTGGACCCCCACCGCCCTCGCTCACGCGCCTCAGCGAAACACAGCGGCGCACCGGCCGCATCCGGGCCGGGGGCGGGATGGGGCCGGACGGCCCCCATGTCGCACGCGGCCACGGAAGGCCTCTGGAACAATCCCCGTCCGCCGACTTGCCGAGGCCCGCCGCCCGGTGTGCCCTGGTAGGCGGGGGCGAAGAGAGAGGAGTGCTCTCATGGCTCAGGCGCTCGCGCCCGGCGGCACCAGGCGCACCCACCCGCCCGACGTCTTCAGCGAGCGGACCCACGCCGTCGCCCGCTGGGCGATCCCCGCCGTGCTGGGGCTCGTCTACGGCTTCTGGGCCGCGGCCAACCAGCGCCACGGCGGGCCGGTCACCGGCTGGAACCTGCTGTTCGGCTGGGTCACCGCGATCGTGTTCATGCTGGCCATGGTCGGTGTCCTGTACCTGGCGCCGCGCCTGAGGCGCGAGTTGCACGCCACGCTGTGGGCCGCCTTCACCGGCATCGCCGTGGGCTTCCTCTACGCCCAGACCGGCGACTCGGTCTTCACCGCCCTCTTCATCGGCCTGGGCTGCGCCGCCCTGGTGGGCGTCTCGCTCTTCTACTGGTGCTACACCCACGAGGACGCCGAGGGCCACCGCCTCTGACCCCCGCGTCCCGCCGGGGGCGCGCACCGCTCCGCCGGGGCTCGGCCTGTCCGCCGGCCCCGCGCCGTGCCGCGACCTGCCCCCGAGGCCGCCCCCCTCGGGGTCTCGGGATCAGGAAGCCGGGTCGCCAGGAACGCACCGGGCCGGCGACGACCCACCGGAACCTCGGGAACCCACCGCGGGAAACCGCCGGGCCGCCGGCCACCGGGCCACCGGGGACGCCCCCTCACCCGTTCGCCCACCACCACTCGCGCCCCCCGCCCCGAGGCCGTTGCCTGGGAGGGTGTCCCCCCGTCTGCGAAGCGGTCCGGCGACCGCGCTGATCGCGCTCTCGTGCCTGCTCGTGCCGTTCGGCGCGCTGTCGGCCTGGGCCGCGTACGGACTCGCCGACACCGACCGCTACGTCACCACGATGGCGCCGCTCGCGGGCGATCCGGACGTGCGTGACGCCGTCGCGGACACCGTCGGGGACGGGATCATGCGTGAGATCGACACGCGCAGGACCGACCACGAGCTGGACGCGCGCGTGGTCCGGGGCACGGTGGCCCCCTTCGTCCACGAGGCGGTGCGCTCGTTCACGCAGACCGTCGCCTTCCGCACGGCATGGAACGAGGGCAACCGGGCCGCCCACGACGCCGTGCTGCACGCCCTGCGCGACGAGCGCGCCGAGCACGACCGCCCGGTCACCGTCGACCTCGCCCCCGTGACCGCCCAGGTCAAGCGGCAGCTCACCCAGGACCACGTGCCGCTCGCCGGCCGCATCCCCGTCGAGCACACCGAGGTCTCCCTGCTCCCGGCCCAGCAACTGGGCCGCCTGCGGAAGGGGTTCCACGTGCTCGAAGTCGCCGGCTTCTGGCTCCCCGTCGCCGCCGTCTTGTTCGCCGTCGCCGGCATCGCCCTGGCCGCCCGCCGCCGCCGCGCGGTCCTCGCGACCGCGCTCGGCACCGCCCTCGGCGGCGCGCTGCTCGCCCTCGCCCTCGCCGTGGGCCGCGACCTGACCCTCTCCGACCTGCCCGGCGAGGTCTCCCACCCGGCGGCGGGCGCCGTCTACGACGCCCTCACCTCCACCCTGCGCACGACCTCCTGGCTGCTGGTTGCGATCGGCCTGACGGTCGCCGCCCTCACGTTGGTCACCGCCCGCTCCGGGCGCCCCCGTCCGCCCCGCTCCGGGCGACGTCGGCGAGCGTCCGCAGCGCCCGCTCCAGCTCCGGCTCGGGGGCCGACGCAAGCCCGAGCCTGACCGCGTCCGGGGTACGGGCCGGGTCGACGGCGAAGGCCGGCCCGGGCGTGACGGCGATCCCGTGGACGGCCGCCGCGGCCGTGAAGGTGTCCGCGCGCCACGGTGCGGGCAGCTCCCACCAGGCGAAATAGGCGTACGGATCGGACCGTACGGCGAAGGCGCCCAGGTGCCGGCGCAGCAGCCGCTGCCGCCGGGCCGCCTCCGCCCGCTTCGCCGCCCCCAGCCGTGCCACCGTCCCGTCCCCGGCCCACCGCACGGCCGCCGCCAGCGCGAAGCCTCCCGCGCTCCAGCCCCCGGAACGCACCGCCGCGGCCACGGCCTCGACCCGGTCCGCCGGTACGACGAGGAAACCGGCGGTGAGACCGGGGGCGACGCGCTTGGACAGTCCGTCGACGACGTGGACGAGGCCGGGGGCGTGGGCGGCCAGCGGGTCGGGGGTGCCGGGGTGCAGGAAGGCCCAGATGCGGTCCTCCACGACGGGCAGGCCCAGTTCGGTCACCGCGCGGGCGAGCCCGAGGAGCCGCGCCGGGCTCGTGGTGAGCGAGGTCGGGTTGTGCAGCGTCGGCTGGAGGTAGAGCGCGGACAGCGGCGCCGAGCGGTGGGCGGCGGCCAGGGCGTGCGGGTTGAGGCCCTCCGCGTCCGCGGCCAGCGGCACCAGGACGATCCCCAGCCGGGCCGCGATCTCCTTGACCAGCGGATACGTCAGCGCCTCGACGCCGACCCGCCCGCCGGGCCGGACCAGGGAGGCGAGGGCGGCGGCGATGGCCTGCCGGGCGTTTCCCGCGAACAGCACCCGGTCCGGCTCGGGACGCCAGCCCGGGGTGGCGAGCAGCGCGGCGGCCGCCTCCCGGGCGGCGCGGGTGCCGGTGGCGGCGGCCGGGCGCAGCGCGTCGGTGAGGCTGCCGGGCCGCAGCAGGGCGGCGAGGGCGGGTTCGAGCAGCTCGGACTGGCCGGGCGCGGTGGGGTAGTTGAGTTCGAGGTTGACCGTCGGCGGGGCGACGGCCGGGGACTCGGCGAGCGCACGGCCGGCCGGCCCCGGTGCCGCGGCCCGCACGAAGGTGCCGCGCCCTACCTCGCCCACCACCAGCCCGCGCCGCACGAGTTCGCCGTACACCCGCGCCGCGGTCGAGGCGGCGATGCGGTGCCGCCGCGCGAACGCCCGTTGCGGCGGCAGCCTCCGGCCGGGCGCGAGCCGCCCGTCCGCGATCGCGTCGGCGATCCGGTCGGCGATGCGCCGGTAGTCGTCCACGAAAACCCCCTCGCCTGCCTTCCGCCCCCATTGCTCCGAGGGCAAAGACTCTATTGCACCGAGCAGTTGACCGCCTCTAGGGTCGCAGCCATGGCACCCTTCCTCGCATACGAGGACAAAGGCCCCGAAGAACCGCCGGCCCTCCTCGCCCGCCCTGCCCCCTCCGTCCCTCTCATCCCTCTCGTCCTGATCCACGGCCACCCCTTCGACCGCACGATGTGGGCCCCGCAGCTCGACGCCTTCTCCGCCGCCCGCCGGGTCGTGGCCCCCGACCTGCGCGGCTACGGCGCCTCGCCCGTGGTCCCCGGTGTCACGCCGCTGGGACGGTTCGCGCAGGACATCGAGGACCTGCTGGACGAGTTGAAGGTGGAGACCTTCGTCCTCGCCGGGCTGTCGATGGGAGGCCAGATCGCGATGGAGTGCTGCCGGCGCTTCCCGGACAGGATCCGGGGTCTGGTGCTCGCGGACACCTTCCCGGCACCGGAGACGGCGGAGGGCAGGGCGGCGCGCAACGCCATGGCGGACCGCCTGCTGCGGGAGGGCACGTGCGGTTACGCCGACGAGGTGCTGGAGAGGATGGTCGCCCCGTACGCCGACGCCGCGGTCAAGGCCCATGTCCACCGCATGATGACGGCCACCCCCGCCGAGGGCGCCGCGGCGGCCCTGCGCGGCCGCGCCGAACGCCCCGACTACCGCGGCCTGCTGACCCGCGTCCCGGTCCCGGCCCTCGTCGTCGTGGGCGCGGACGACACCTTCACCCCGGTCGCCGACGCGGAGGCGATGCACGCCGCGCTCCCGGACTCCGCCCTGCACGTGATCGAGGGGGCGGCGCACCTGCCCAACCTGGAACGTCCGCAGGCGTTCAACGAGGTACTGGGCCGGTTCCTGACACGGGTGGACGGCATCTCGTAGGCGCCGGGCCGGTCCCCGGCGCCGGGCGGCGGAGACATCGGGCGCGCCGGGGCCGACCCGAGCACCGCGCGTCGCTCGTCGACCTCACCCTCCATCGGCGGACAACCCCGCGTCGAGGGGCGGCCGGTCGGGCCTGCTCGGGCACCATGGACACGGCTCGAACTCGGGCTCTCGCCCCTGCCCAAGATCATCACTTCGGGCCGCTAACCTTACGTGTCCGTCCTGGCCAGGGATCGACGGGCTTAACTCATGCGAAGGGTTGCGCACATGGGCATTCTCACTCTCCTGCGGAACGCGTTCGGCCGATCACGCAAGGGGCGCACGGCCGAGGCAGAGGGT
The DNA here is from genome assembly GCF_043081525.1 of Streptomyces sp. NPDC014864. Taxonomy (NCBI): domain Bacteria; kingdom Bacillati; phylum Actinomycetota; class Actinomycetes; order Kitasatosporales; family Streptomycetaceae; genus Streptomyces; species Streptomyces sp. NPDC014864. The sequence goes on along the minus strand of NZ_JBIBWT010000004.1, from coordinate 113,488 downwards.
GCGGAACGGGTTCCGTCGCAGGACACCGCCCCCGCGCGCGAGGAGACTCCGTCCCCCGAACCGGCGGCCCCCGCCGAGCAGACGGACGCCAAGCTCCCGTCCCCGTCCCCCGCACCCACCCCCACCACCCCTCACGTCCCGGACCCCCGCCCGTCCTCGCCGGACGAACACGACCTCGTCAGCGCAGCGTTCGACAACATCACCGTCCCCGCCCAGTCCAAGCCCCTCGACGAGCCCGCACCGGAGCCGGGGACCAAGGCGGAGGCGGAGACCAAGGCGGAGGCGGAGGAGTCCGAGCCGACCAAGTCCGGGCAGCCGGAGCCCGCGAAGGCCGAAGAGCCGGCCGCAGCCGAGGCCGAGACGCCGGAGCCTGCCAAGGCCGAGGCGCAGGAGGCGGCGGAGGCCGCGACGCCGGAGCCGGAGCCGGAGGCGGCAGAGGCGGAGGCAGCGAAGGCCACGGAGCCGGCCGCGACCGAGGCCCCGGAGCCGGTGGCCACGGAGGACCCGGAGCCGATCGCGTCGAAGTCCGAAGTCCCGCAGGCCGAGGAGACCACCGAGCCGTGGACGGCTGAAGCCCAGGAGCCGGAGTCCGTCGAACCGGAGAAGCCGCAGACGGACGTCCCGAAGGCCGTGGAGGCGACCGAGGCCGAGGCCGCCGACGCCGAGCCGGAGACGGCCCACGAGCCGGAGGCAGCCGACGCCGCCAAGCCGGAGACCGCGGAGGCGGACGCCCCGGAGGCCAAGGAGGCGACCGAGCCCGAGGCCGAGGTCGAGGCCGCCGCCGAGCCGGAGACGCCGAAGGGGGAGGTCCCGGCGGCCGAGGAGGCTCCTCAGCCGGTGGAGCCGCAGGCCGACGCGGCGCCCGGGCCGACGGCGTCTGAGGCCACCGACCCGCAGCCCGCCGCGGAGCCCGAGGCGGAGCCGGAGCCGGAGCCGCTCGCGGCGAAGACCGACACCCCCGAGGTCCCGGACGCCGAGAAGGCGACCGAGCCCGAGCCCACTCCCGCCGCCGAGCCGGAGACGCCGAAGGGCGGGAAGGCCCCCGAGCCGGAGGCCACTGCCGCCGAATCCCCGGAGGCCGAGGAGGCGACCGAACCGGAAGCCGCCGACGGCGAGACCGCCCCACAGGGGCCCCCCGCACCCGGCCACGAGACCCACACGGGTGGTGCGGACGGGAACGCTTCCGGCGAAGGCGAGGCCGGGACGTCCACCCCCGCCGCCGTCCCCCCCACCCTCACCACCGCCTACCAGGCGGCCATCACCACCCTCACCCGCGCCGGCCTCACCGGCACCCGCGCCAAGGTCTACCTCGTCCTCGACCGCTCCGCCTCCATGCGCCCGTACTACAAGGACGGCTCCGCCCAGGCACTCGGCGAGCAGACCCTCGCCCTCGCCGCGCACCTCGACCCCGAGGCCACGGTCCACGTCGTGTTCTTCTCCACGGAGCTGGACGGCACCGGTGAGCTCACCCTCACCGAGCACGAGAACAAGATCGACGAGCTGCACGCCTCCCTCGGCCGGATGGGCCGTACCAGCTACCACGCCGCCGTCGAGGCCGTGGTCGCCCAGCACGAGAAGGCGGCCCCCGGCACCCCCGCCCTGGTCGTCTTCCAGACGGACGGCGCCCCCGACGCCAAGACCCCGGCCACCCAGTCCCTCACCGGCGCGGCGAAGAACCACCCCACCGTGTTCTTCTCCTTCGTCGCCTTCGGCGAGCACGACAACAAGGCCTTCGACTACCTCCGCAAGCTGAAGACCGGCAACACCGCCTTCTTCCACGCGGGCCCCACCCCGCGCGAGCTCACCGACCAGGAGCTCTACGAGGGCATCCTGGCCGCCTGGCGCCCGTAACCGCTCGTAACCGCCGGCAGCCGCCGCACGGCACACCGCGCCGCCCGCTTCCCAGCCCGTAAAACGGGAAGCGGGCGGCGCGGTCGTGTCGGCTACGATTTCAAGGTTCGTAGACGAAATCGGACGGTCCGGAAAACCGCCCGCCCGTCACCCCGCGTAGCGACTTGGGAGCAGCCCGCGATGGCTCGACACCTCATCACCAGCGCCCTTCCGTACATCAACGGGATCAAGCACCTGGGCAACATGGTGGGGTCCATGCTCCCGGCGGACGTCTACTCCCGCTACCTGCGCCAGCGCGGCCACGACGTCCTCTACATCTGCGCGACCGACGAGCACGGCACCCCGGCCGAGCTGGCCGCGAAGGAGCGGGGCCTGCCGGTCGACGAGTTCTGCGCGCAGGCGCACGACGCGCAGAAGGCGGTGTACGACGGCTTCGCGCTCGCCTTCGACTACTTCGGCCGCAGCTCCTCCGCGGAGAACCGGGACATCACCCAGCACTTCGCCCGCAGGCTGAACGAGAACGGCTTCATCGAAGAGCGCGCCATCCGCCAGGTCTACAGCCCGGCCGACGGCCGCTTCCTGCCGGACCGCTACGTCGAGGGCACCTGCCCGCACTGCGGCTACGACAAGGCCCGCGGCGACCAGTGCGAGAACTGCACCCGTGTGCTGGACCCGACGGACCTGATCGACCCCCGCTCGGCGATCTCCGGCTCCACGGACCTGGAGGTCCGCGAGACCAAGCACCTCTTCCTGCTCCAGTCCAAGCTGCAGCACGAGGTCGAGGAGTGGGTCGCCCGCCACGAGGACGACTGGCCGCAGCTCGCGGCGTCCATCGCCCGCAAGTGGCTGAACGAGGGCCTGCACGACCGCGCCATCACCCGCGACCTCGACTGGGGCGTCCCGGTCCCGGCCGACACCTGGCCGGAGCTGGCCGCCGAGGGCAAGGTCTTCTACGTCTGGTTCGACGCCCCGATCGAGTACATCGGCGCGACGAAGGAGTGGGCCGACCAGGACCCGGACCACCGCGACTGGAAGTCCTGGTGGTACGACGTCGACACCGCCGTCCGCTACACGGAGTTCATGGCCAAGGACAACGTCCCGTTCCACACGGTGATGTTCCCGGCCACCGAGCTCGGCGTCCGCGAGCCCTGGAAGAAGGTCGACTACGTCAAGGCCTTCAACTGGCTGACGTACTACGGCGGAAAGTTCTCCACGTCCCAGAAGCGGGGCGTCTTCACCGACCAGGCCCTGGAGATCCTGCCCGCCGACTACTGGCGCTACTTCCTGATCGCGAACGCCCCCGAGTCGGACGACTCGTCCTTCACCTGGGAGCACTTCACGGCGACGGTGAACAAGGACCTGGCCGACACCCTCGGCAACTTCGTCAACCGGGTCCTGTCCTTCTCGAAGAAGCGCTTCGGCGAGGAGGTCCCGGCGGGCGGCGAGCCGGGCGAGGCGGAGGCCGGGCTGGGCGAGGAGATCGCACGGCTGCTCGCCGAGTACGAGGGCCACATGGAGGCGCTCCAGTTCCGCAAGGCGGCGGCGTCGCTGCGCGCCCTGTGGTCGGCCGGCAACTCCTACCTGGAGGAGAAGGCCCCCTGGCTGGAGATCAAGACCGACCAGGAGGCCGCGGCCCTCACCCTCCGCACGGCGATGAACCTGATCCACCTGTACGCGGTGGTCTCGGAGCCCTTCATCCCGGCCTCGGCGAAGACGATGCGCGAGGCCTTCGCCCTGCCGGACGACACGGCGACGTGGAGCACCCCGGACGAGGCCCGCTCCCTGACCAAGCTCGCGCCGGGCATCCCCTTCACGGTGCCCCCGGTCCTGTTCGCGAAGCTCACGGACGACGACCTGGAGACGTACAAGGAGCGCTTCGGCGGCGAGGCCGCGTAGCCGCCGCTCCACCGCCGCACCGGGGCCCGGTGACCTCCCTCCCGAGGTCACCGGGCCCCGGTCGCGCGGGGCGCGCCCGCGGCCGGGCACGCGTGCCGCCGTTCAGGCCGCGTGGGCGAGGACGAGCGCGCCGACCACCGGAGCGGCGTAGACCAGGGGGAAGGGGATGTGCGCGTAGGCGCGCGCCCGGGCCACGGTGATCGCCGCGCCGGTGAAGTACAGGACCAGACCGGTACCGGCGAGCAGGCCGATCACCGGCACGAACAGGCCGACCAGCAGCCCCACGGCCCCGGCGGTCTTGGCGAGGCCCAGCCAGGTCCACCACGACCCCGGCACCCCGTACTCCTGGAGGGCCTGCACGATCCACCGGACCCGCAGCAGCAGGACCGTGCCGGAGAGGCCCGCCATCAGGGCGGCGAGGACGGTGACGACGACGAGGGCGGTGTGCATGACGGTCTCCTTCGGACGGTGGGCCGGGGCGGCCGTGGCCGCTGCCTCACTGACGGGGGAGACGCGGAACATGTGACAGGGGCCCGGGATCGAGGTGATCCCGGGCCCCTGTGACCTCGGTTCCGGCGGACCCCGCGCGGGGCCCGGCCGTGACTACTTCGGCTGCGGCTTGCGCACCGACAGGTGCAGTTCGCGCAGGCGGGCCTCGTCCAGCTCGGTGGGGGCGCCCATCATCAGGTCCTGGGCGTTGCCGTTGAGCGGGAAGGCGATCGTCTCGCGGATGTTCGGCTCGTCGGCGAGGAGCATCACGATGCGGTCGACGCCGGGCGCGATACCGCCGTGCGGCGGGGCGCCGAAGCGGAACGCGCGCAGCATGCCCGCGAACTGCTCCTCGACGGTGTCCCGGTCGTAGCCCGCGATCTCGAACGCCTTGAGCATGATCTCCGGCTCGTGGTTCCGGATGGCGCCGGAGGACAGCTCGACACCGTTGCAGACGATGTCGTACTGCCAGCCCAGGATGTCCAGCGGGTCCTGGGTCTCCAGGGCCTCCAGGCCGCCCTGCGGCATCGAGAACGGGTTGTGCGAGAAGTCGATCTTCCCGGTGTCCTCGTCCTTCTCGTACATCGGGAAGTCGATGATCCAGCAGAAGCGGAAGACGTCCTCCTCGAAGTGACCCGCCCGGCGGGCCGCCTCGACGCGCACCGCGCCCATGATCTTGGAGACCTCGTCGAACTCGCCCGCGCCGAAGAACACGGCGTGGCCCGGGGCGAGGGAGAGGCGCTTGGTCAGCTCCGCGACGTTCTCCTCGGTGAGGAACTTCGCGATCGGGCCGGTCAGCGAGCCGTCCTCGGTGACCCGGACCCAGGCCAGGCCCTTCGCGCCGAGCGTGACGGCGTAGTCGCCGAGCTGGTCGAAGAACTTCCGGGGCTGCGACGCGACGTCCGGCACCGGCAGCGCGCGCACGTGCTTGCCGGCGAAGGCCTTGAACTCCGAGCCCTCGAAGACGTCGGTGATGTCGACGAGCTCCAGCTTGGCGCGCAGGTCCGGCTTGTCGGAGCCGTACTTCAGCATCGCCTCGCGGAATGGGATCCGCGGGAACGGCGAGGTGACGTGCCGGCCGCCGCCGAACTCCTCGAACAGCTCGGTCATGAGCTTCTCGATGGGCTGGAAGATGTCCTCCTGCTCGACGAAGCTCATCTCCACGTCGAGCTGGTAGAACTCGCCCGGCGAGCGGTCCGCGCGGGCGTCCTCGTCGCGGAAGCAGGGCGCGATCTGGAAGTAGCGGTCGAAGCCGGAGATCATCAGCAGCTGCTTGAACTGCTGCGGGGCCTGCGGCAGGGCGTAGAACCGGCCCGGGTGCAGCCGGGAGGGCACCACGTAGTCGCGGGCGCCCTCGGGGGAGGTGGCGGACAGGATCGGCGTGGCCATCTCGTTGAAGCCCATCGCCGCCATCTTGTGGCGCATGGCGGAGATGACCGCCGTACGCAGCATGATGTTGCGGTGCATGCGCTCGCGGCGCAGGTCGAGGAAGCGGTACTCCAGGCGCCGCTCCTCGTTGACCCCGTCCTCGGCGTTGATCGTGAACGGCAGCGGGGCGGCGGCGCCGAGCACCTCGACCTCACCGACCTCGACCTCGATCTCGCCGGTGCGCAGGTCGCGGTTCACGTTCTCGGTTCCACGTGAAACGACCTTGCCGTCGACGCGGACCACCGTCTCCTTGGACAGCTTGTCCAGCGCCTCGTAGGCGGGCGTGCCGGGACGGGCGACGAGCTGCGTGATGCCGTGGTGGTCGCGCAGATCGATGAAGAGGATGCCGCCCAGGTCGCGCCGATTGTGCAGCCAGCCGCTCAGCCGGACGTCGCTGCCGACGTCAGAGGCGCGGAGCTCGCCGCAGGTGTGGGACCTGTACCGATGCATCGTCGTTCATCCAGTCTTCGCGATCGGGGTTTCCCCGGGGGCCACTCCCCGGGACGCCCGGGCACGCACACGGCCCGGACCTCCCCAGGGTACCGGCCACCCCAAGATCCCCTCCCCACCGTTTCCGACAGGTCCGATGGCGGCCGTGCGGCGGCCGATCCGCGGCCCGACGACCGCCCTGCGGCAGTCCGACATGAATTCGAGATCGCACACCTGTGCGTCATCGGTGGCAGTGTGCGACAGCCTCTTCTTACAGTGGGGCAATGCGCACTGGTGAGCTCCTGCCCGCCGTGGGGGATGTTCTCGCCTCCCTCGCGACCGGTCTGTGGCACTGGGACACCGCCACCGGGCTGGTCGTGGTCGACGGCGAGGCGGCACGCCTGCTCGGGCTGCCGCCCGAGGGGACCACCCTCACGGAGGCCCAGGTACGCGCCCGGCTCCACCCCGTCGACTGGAACGAGATCACCGGCGTCATCCAGCTCGCCGTGGCCGAGGGCACCCTCGCCGAGGTGCGGGTCCGGATCATGGACGAGCGCGGCCGGATCGTCCGGATCGTGCGCAGCCGCTCCAAGCCCACCTTCGACCCGGGCAAGAAGGCGTTCGAGCTGATCGGCACCCTCCAGGAGGTCACCGAGCCGACGCCGGGCTCCCCGGCGGGGCGCAGCGCGGTCACCGGCGACTGGCGGCGCTCCCGCGAGGCGTTCCTGCTGGACGCGGGCCGGGCGCTGGCCGAGGCGCGGTCCACGGCGGAGGTGCTTCGGGTCGCGGCCGGACTGTCGATGCCGGGCTTCTCGCCGGACGGCCTGGCGGTCTTCGGTGTGGAGGGCGACCGGCTGACGATCATCGGCCACCACGGGCAGCGCCCCGGTGACGAGGGCCCCTTCGTGCACATGGCGCTGGAGACGGACTACCCGGCCGCCGAGGCGGTCCGCACCGGCCGCGCGGTCTACCTCTCCTCCCCGGAGCAGTACCGCAGCCGCTACCCGCTCACCTGGCCGCTCGCCCAGCGCTTCAACCGCCAGTCCTGGGCGTTCCTGCCGCTGACCGTCCAGGGCCGCCCGATGGGCGCCTGGATGGCCGCCTTCACCTATCCGGTCGCCTTCACGCCCGACGAGCGCTCCGTGCTCACCACGGTGGCCCGGATGCTCGCCCAGGCCCTGTCCCGGGCCGGCACCGCCGAGACCGAACGGGAGCTCAGCGAGGGGCTCCAGCGCACGATGCTGCCCACGCTGGGCCCCGGCATACCCGGCATGGACGTCGCCGCCCGCTACATCCCCACCGGCGGCGGGCTCCAGGTCGGCGGCGACTGGTACGACATGATCCCGCTGCCCGGCGGCTCCTCCCGGACGGCGTCCGGGGGCCGGTTCGCCCTGGTCATCGGCGATGTCCAGGGGCACGACGTGCGCGCCGCGGGGCTGATGGGGCAGCTGCGGATCGCGCTGCGCGCCTACGCCTCCGAGGGCCACCGCCCCGACGCGGTCCTCTCCCGCGTCTCGCGGTTCCTGCACGGCGTCACCAACGACCCCGACAGCGCCGACCTGCGCTTCGCGACCTGCCTGTACACCGAGGTGGACCCCCGCACGGGGGTGCTGGAGATCGCCCGAGCCGGGCACCCGGACCCGGTGATCCGCATGCCCGACGGGACGGTGCTGCTGCGGCCGACGGCGGGCGGGCTGCCGCTCGGCATCGACCCGGACGCCGACTACCCCACGACCCGGTTCACCCTGGAACCCGGCGAGACGATGATGATCTGCACCGACGGCCTGATCGAGACCGGCGGCCACGACCTGGACTCCGGCTGGCAGCGGATCCGGACCACCCTCGAAGAGCACGAGGGCGGCAGCGAGGAACTCGCCGACGCGCTCGTACAGGCCGTGCACGGCCCCTCCTCGCACCACACCACCGGCCCGCTGGCCGACCGCCGCGAGGACGACATCGCCGTACTGCTGCTCAGCCGCCGGGCCGAGGAGCGCGGCGGCGCCGCGGCCGTCCGGCCCGAGGTCCGGCGCACGCTGCTGACCGTCGCGCAGGCCGAGCCCGAGCGGGTCTCGGTGGCCCGGCAGCAGCTGCGGCAGCTGCTGCACGACTGGTCCTCGGAGGAGCAGGTGGACTCGGCCGTGCTGCTGCTGTCGGAGATGCTCACCAACGTCCTGCTGCACACCGACGCCGACGCGCTGCTGCTCGCCGAGATAGCGGGCGACCGGGGCGAGCGCCGGATGCGGGTGGAGGTCACCGACGCCGGCGACGAGCTCCCGCACAAGCGCCGCCCCGGGGAGCTGGCCTCCTCCGGTCGCGGCCTGGTGCTGATCGAGCTCCTCGCCGACGCCTGGGGCGTGTCCCCGCGCGGCCAGGGCAAAAGCATCTGGTTCGAGCTCTACGAACCGGTGGCCAAGTAGGCCACGCGCGTCGCCGGCCGCGGCTTCGGGCGGGGCACGGCTACGTCTGGGACGCGTACCGGTCGCGGAGCTCGTGGGCCACGCCGAACGCGGCCGCCGTGACGGGCACGGCCAGCAGCATGCCGACGATGCCGGCGACCGACGCGCCCGCGGTGATCGCCAGCATCACCACCGCCGGGTGCATCTGCACGGTCCGGCTCTGGATCACCGGCTGGAGCACATGGCCCTCCAGCACCTGCACGGCGAGTACGACCCCGAGCGCCCACAGCGCGACGACGAACCCGCGGTCGGCGAGCGCGACCAGCACGGCCACCGCGCCGGAGAGGAAGGCGCCCAGGTAGGGGATGTAGGCGCCGACGAAGACGAGCGCGCCGAGCCCGACCGAGCCGGGCACCCGCAGGACGAGCAGGCCGACGGTGATGCAGACGGCGTCGATGAAGGCGATGAGGGTCGTGCCCCGCATGAACCCCTCGACGCCCCGGAACGCCCGGCGGGCCATGGCCTCCACCGTGTCGGAGGTGCCGTGCGGGGCGAGGGAGCGCAGGGCTTCGGCGGCCCGGTGGGAGTCCCGCAGGAAGAAGAACACGAGCAGCAGCGCCAGTACGGCCATGGCGAGGCTCTCGCCGACCACGCTGACCCCGCTGATGACGTTGGAGGCGGCCGTCCCGCCGAACTTGCTCAGCAGGTCCCGGGCGTTCGAGGCCAGGTCGTCCAGGGAGGTCCCCGCCGCCCCGAAGTGCTCGGCGAGTGACCGGGCCGCGGACTTCAGGGAGGAGACGATCTGCTCCCCGCTGTCCACCAGCGCCGCCACCACGATGTACACCGCCCCTCCGACCACGGCCACCACGGCGACGCAGGTGAGTCCGGCGGCGAGCGACCGGTTGACCCCGGCCGCCACCAGCCGCCGGAAGAGGGGCTGCAGCAGGGCGGTGCCGAGCAGGGCCAGCAGCACCGGTGTCACGGCGGTGCGGAACTCCACGCACAGCCGGACGCCGACCCAGACCACCCCGGACACCAGCAGGACGACGGCACACCAGGCGCCGAGACGCCGGACGGGCTCGGGGAGCAGCAGCACGTCCCCAGCCGAACACGCCCCGGACGGGCTGTCCTGCGCGGACGGCCCGCCCGGGTGACGGCGACGGCGGAGGTGAGGGAGGCGCTGCGGTGACGGCGACAGTCGCGGAGAGGGTTGCGGTGACGGAGGCGACGACGGTGACGAGCGGTCGGGGCCCGCGGGCTTGGGCGCCCACCGGAGGAGGGTGCCGGAGCGTCAGGCCCGCGGACCGCTCTCCGACATCCCGTGCACGGCCGGGATCGTGCCCAGCCGGCCCTTCTGGAAGTCCTCGAAGGCCTGCATGAGCTCGTCGCGGGTGTTCATGACGAACGGGCCGTAGTGGGCCATCGGCTCCCGGATCGGCCGTCCGCCCAGGAGGACGACCTCCAGGTCCGGGGTGTGCGCGTCCTGCTTCTCGTCCGCGCGGACGGTCAGTGCGGAGCCGGCGCCGAAGACGGCGGTCTGGCCGAGGCCGACCGGTCGGCGCTCGGCGCCCACCGCGCCGCGGCCCGCCAGCACGTAGGCGAGTCCGTTGAAGTCCTCGCGCCAGGGCAGGGTGATCTCCGCGCCCGGCGCCAGCGTGGCGTGGACCATGGTGATCGGCGTGTGCGTGATGCCCGGCCCCTGGTGGCCGTCCAGCTCACCCGCGATGACGCGCAGCAGCGCGCCGCCGTCGGGGGAGGTGAGCAGCTGGACGCTGCCGCCGCGGATGTCCTGGTAGCGCGGGGCCATCATCTTGTCCTTGGCCGGGAGGTTCACCCAAAGCTGCAGGCCGTGGAAGAGACCGCCGGACACCACCAGCGACTCCGGCGGGGCCTCGATGTGCAGCAGGCCCGAACCGGCGGTCATCCACTGGGTGTCGCCGTTGGTGATGGTGCCGCCACCGCCGTTGGAGTCCTGGTGGTCGAAGACGCCGTCGATGATGTAGGTGACGGTCTCGAAGCCGCGGTGGGGGTGCCACGGGGTGCCCTTGGGCTCGCCCGGCGCGTACTCCACCTCGCCCATCTGGTCCATCATGATGAACGGGTCGAGATGGCGGTAGTTGATCCCGGCGAACGCCCGGCGCACCGGGAAGCCCTCGCCCTCGAAACCGCTGGGCGCGGTCGTGACGGTGAGCACGGGACGTGCCACGGCGTCGGCCGGCGCGCTCACGCGCGGGAGCGTCAGCGGGTTCTCGACGGTCACTGCAGGCATGGTCGGTACCTCCTTGTGCGGACACTTTAGTTGAGCGTTGAACTTTCCGCCACTCCCAACAGAGAGAGCCCGGAGGGCATTCCCTCCGGGCTCGGTGCCTGCGCAGCAAGGGCGGGCCGGCCGCCCGCGAAGCGATGACGTCCAACCGTCTGCGCGGCAAGAGCGTCTAGCCGTCTGCGCGGCAAGGGCGTCTAGCCATACATCCGGCGCATCGCGAAGTCGACCATCTGTTCCACGGCCTTCGCGTCGAAGACGATCCGGTGCTCGCCCTCCATGTCGAGGACGAAGCCGTAGCCGGTGGGGAGCAGGTCGATCACCTCGGAGCCGGTGATCACGAAGTACTTGGACTCCTTGCCGGCGTACCGGCGCAGCTCCTTCAGCGAGGTGAACATCGGGATCACGGGCTGCTGGGTGTTGTGCAGGGCCAGGAAGCCGGGTGTGTCACCCCGCGGGCAGTACACCTTCGACGTGGCGAAGATCTGCTGGAAGTCCTCGGCGGCCATCTGGCCCGTGGTGAAGGCCCGCACCGCGTCGGCGAGCGACGGCGGAGACGGCTCCGGGTACAGGGGCGGCTGCTGGCCGTATCCGCCGACGCCGCCGGGCATCTGCTGCTGCGGCGGGACGTAACCCTGCTGAGCGCCCGCGCTCTGCTCGTAGCCGTACATGCCGGCAAGAGTAGTCAACGGCCCGGCCCCGAGTAGAGCCTCGTCACAGATGACCGATCGGGGTTGCTTCTTATTACCGACGGGTAGCATCATCGGGGTTACTTGTTGGTACGTGAACCAGTCGCGAGGAGTCAGTGCCTCGCCCGAGTCCTCACACGGGAGCCGTAGCCATGGGGCACTACAAGTCGAATCTCCGCGACATCGAGTTCAACCTCTTCGAAGTTCTCGGGCGGGACAAGCTCTACGGCACCGGCCCGTTCGAGGAGATGGACACCGACACGGCCAGGAGCATCCTCGAGGAGCTGACCCGCCTCGCGGAGAACGAGCTGGCCGAGTCGTTCGCGGACGCCGACCGCAACCCGCCGGTCTTCGACCCCGAGACCAACACCGCCCCGGTGCCCGCCAGCTTCAAGAAGAGCTACAAGGCCTTCATGGACTCCGAGTACTGGCGCCTGGGCCTGCCGGAGGAGATCGGCGGCACCACCGCTCCCCCGTCGCTGATCTGGGCCTACGCGGAGCTGGTCCTCGGCGCCAACCCGGCCGTGTGGATGTACTCCTCCGGCCCGGCGTTCGCCCGCATCCTCTTCGAGGAGGGGACCGAGGAGCAGCGGAAGCTCGCGCAGATCGCGGTCGAGAAGACCTGGGGCTCCACCATGGTCCTCACCGAGCCCGACGCGGGCTCCGACGTGGGCGCCGGGCGCACCAAGGCGGTCAAGCAGGAGGACGGTTCCTGGCACATCGAGGGCGTGAAGCGCTTCATCACCTCCGGTGAGCACGACATGGAGGAGAACATCCTCCACTACGTCCTCGCCCGCCCCGAGGGCGCCGGCCCCGGCACCAAGGGCCTGTCCCTCTTCCTCGTCCCGAAGTACCTCTTCGACTGGGAGACCGGCGAGCTGGGCGAGCGCAACGGCGTGTACGCCACCAACGTCGAGCACAAGATGGGCCTCAAGGCCTCCAACACCTGCGAGATGACCTTCGGCGACCGCCACCCCGCCAAGGGCTGGCTGATCGGCGACAAGCACGACGGCATCCGGCAGATGTTCCGCATCATCGAGTTCGCCCGCATGATGGTCGGCACGAAGGCGATCTCCACGCTCTCCACCGGCTACCTGAACGCGCTGGAGTACGCCAAGGAGCGCGTCCAGGGCCCGGACCTGGCGAACTTCATGGACAAGACCGCGCCCAAGGTCACCATCACGCACCACCCCGACGTCCGCCGCTCGCTGATGACGCAGAAGGCGTACGCGGAGGGCATGCGCGCGCTCGTCCTCCACACCGCCGCCGTCCAGGACACGATCGCGGTCAAGGAGGCCAACGGCGAGGACGCCTCCACCGAGCACGCGCTGAACGACCTGCTCCTGCCCATCGTCAAGGGCTACGGCTCCGAGAAGGGCTACGAGCAGCTCGCCCAGTCGCTGCAGACCTTCGGCGGCTCCGGCTTCCTGCAGGAGTACCCGATCGAGCAGTACATCCGCGACGCCAAGATCGACACCCTGTACGAGGGCACCACCGCCATCCAGGGCCAGGACTTCTTCTTCCGGAAGATCGTCCGCAACCAGGGTGCCGCGCTGAACTCGCTCGCCGAGGACATCAAGAAGTTCCTGGCGCTCGGCACCGGCGGCGAGGAGCTCGCCGGCGCCCGCGAGCACCTCGCCAAGGCGGCCGTCGAGCTGGAGGCCATCGTCGGCCTGATGCTGACCGACCTCGCGGCCACCGAGCAGGACGTCAAGAACATCTACAAGGTGGGCCTGAACAGCACTCGCCTGCTGCTGGCCTCCGGTGACGTGATCGTCGGCCACCTGCTGCTCAAGGGCGCGGCGATCGCCGCCGAGAAGCTGGAGACCGCCTCCGCCAAGGACAAGGCGTTCTACCAGGGCAAGATCGCGGCGGCGAAGTTCTTCGCGGCCAACGTCCTGCCGGGCGTCACCCTGGCCCGCAAGGTCTCGGAGAACGTCGACCTCGACCTCATGGAGCTGGACGAGACCGCCTTCTAGTCCGCCCGCGGGGGAGGGCCGCCGGTCCTTCCGCTGGGGCCGGCGGCCCGCACGCCGGGCTTTCCGGAAACTCCACACGGCCCCCACGAGGGCCCGTTCCCGATCACAGGGAACGGGCCCTCGTCCGTCGTTAAGGTGAACCCATGAGTACAAGCCAGCGCTTCGACCGCGGCCACACCGACGACCTCATGTCCTTCCTGGCGGCCGGCCCGTCGCCGTACCACGCCGTGGCGAACGCCGCCGAGCGGCTGGAGAAGGCCGGCTTCCGCCGGGTCGCCGAGACGGACGTCTGGGACGGCACGTCCGGCGGCAAGTACGTGCTGCGCGGCGGGGCGATCGTGGCCTGGTACGTCCCCGAGGGGGCCGCGCCGCACACCCCCTTCCGCATCGTCGGCGCGCACACGGACTCCCCCAACCTGCGAGTGAAGCCGCAGCCCGACCTCGGCGCGCACGGCTGGCGCCAGGTCGCGGTGGAGATCTACGGCGGCCCGCTGCTTAACTCCTGGCTCGACCGCGACCTCGGCCTGGCCGGCCGGCTGACCCTGCGCGACGGCTCCACCCGCCTGGTGAACGTCGACCGGCCACTGCTGCGCGTCCCGCAACTGGCCATCCATCTCGACCGCTCGGTGTCCTCCGAGGGCCTCAAGCTCGACAAGCAGCGGCACCTGCAGCCGGTGTGGGGGCTGGGCGACGACGTCGGCGAGGGCGAGCTCGTCTCCTTCCTGGAGGAGGAGGCCGGCGTCCCGGCGGGCGAGGCGGCCGGCTGGGACCTGATGGTGCACTCCGTGGAGCCGCCGGCCTACCTCGGCCGGAACCGCGAACTGGTCGCGGGCCCGCGCATGGACAACCTGCTGTCGGTGCACGCCGCCACGGCCGCGCTCGCCTCGGTGGCCGGGGCCGAGCTGCCCTGCATCCCGGTGCTCGCCGCCTTCGACCACGAGGAGAACGGCTCCCAGTCCGACACCGGCGCCGACGGCCCGCTGCTCGGCAACGTGCTGGAGCGCTCGGTGTTCGCGCGCGGCGGGTCGTACGAGGACCGGGCGCGTGCCTTCGCGGGCACCGTGTGCCTGTCCTCCGACACCGGCCACGCCGTCCACCCCAACTACGCCGAGCGGCACGACCCCACGCACCACCCGCGCGCGGGCGGCGGCCCCATCCTCAAGGTCAACGTCAACAACCGCTACGCCACGGACGGTTCGGGCCGGGCGGTCTGGGCGGCGGCCTGCGAGAAGGCCGGCGTGCCCTTCCAGTCCTTCGTCTCCCACAACTCCATGCCGTGCGGCACGACCATCGGCCCGATCACCGCGGCCCGGCACGGCATCCAGACCGTCGACATCGGCGTGGCGATCCTGTCCATGCACAGCGCCCGCGAACTGTGCGCGGCCGACGACCCGTTCCTCTTGGCCAACGCGCTGGCGGCGTTCCTGGAGGGCTGACCGGCGGCGGCCCATGAGGAATCGCTTCAGCATGGTCGCCGGATGTCCGGGTACCCGACGGTGACCGGAAGGGACCGGAACAGGCCGGAACCACCGGACCTGACACCGGACAGGAGGCAACACTCATGGGCCTCGGCGGATGCATAGTCCTCATCGCGGTGGGAGCCATTCTCACCTTCGCGACCGACTGGCACATGCAGGGCGTCAACCTCGACCTCGTCGGCATCATCCTGATGATCGTCGGCCTGATCGGCGTGGTGACGTTCAGCAGCATCGCGCGGCGCCGCCGCGTCATGGTGCCTCCCACGACGGCCGTGGTCGAGGAGGAGCGGCACCACCACGCCCGCGACGGCTACACCGACGGCTACGGTGTGTGAGCGGACGCCCGATCAGGCGTCCAGCCCCGCCAGCACGAGCGGCAGCCGGTCCGCCCCGCCCGAGGTGAGGCGGACCGGAACGCCCCAGTCCTGCTGGTGCACATGACAGGCCGGATACTGGTTCACCGGGTCGTCGTCGCACGATGCGGCCATCGCGGAGACGTGCAGCACGCCCTCCGCCACCGCGGGGTTCAGCTCCAGGGCGCGTGAGAGGTCCGTCCCCGCGCCCTCGCCCTCCAGCAGCAGCTCGGGCGGCGTGGAGGAGACCAGCAGCCGCGTCGACGGGCCGTACCGCGTGTCCAGTTTCTGGCCCGCCGGAGCCTCGAAGATCACGTCCAGCCGGAGCGGGCCCGGGGCCACCTCGGTCGCCGCCCGCTGGGTCCGGT
Source organism: Streptomyces sp. NPDC014864 (assembly GCF_043081525.1). Classification (NCBI taxonomy): domain Bacteria; kingdom Bacillati; phylum Actinomycetota; class Actinomycetes; order Kitasatosporales; family Streptomycetaceae; genus Streptomyces; species Streptomyces sp. NPDC014864. The sequence goes on along the minus strand of NZ_JBIBWT010000004.1, from coordinate 97,869 downwards.
GGGCGACCGACTCCACGCGCACCGCCTCCTCCGGCAGCCGCAGCCGGGTCAGCCGGTGCCGGGCCGACTCCACGACCACGATGTCCTCACCGACGAGCACCGCGCCACTGGGCTCGCGCAGATCGGTGGCCAGCGTGGTCACTTCACCGGTCGCCGGGTCGTAGCGGCGCAGGGCGTGGTTGTAGGTGTCGGACACGGCGACCGAGCCGTCCGGCAGGGCCGTGACGCCCAACGGGTGCTGCAACAGCGCCTGTTCGGCCGCACCGTCCCGGTGTCCGAAGTCGAACAGACCGGTACCGACGGCCGTGTGCACGGAGCCGTCGGGATCCACCCAGCGAAGCGCGGAGGTCTCCGAGTCGGCGAGCCACAGCCGTTCGGGCGTGGCCGCGAGGCCGGACGGCTGCGCGAACCACGCCTCGGCACCCGGCCCGTCGACGAGCCCCTCGTTGGTGGTGCCCGCGGTGACCCCGACCGTCCCCTCGGCCGGGTCGTACGCCCACAGCTGGTGCACCCCCGCCATGGCGATCCACACCCTGCCCTGCCACCAGGCCACGTCCCAGGGGGACGACAGCTTCACCTCACCGCCGGGGCCGGACGTGGCCTCGCCCTGCATCCACTGGTACCCGGTGCCCGCCAGGGTCGTGGTCCGTCCCGTCTCCGGGTCGAAGCGCCGCAGGGCGTGGTTCACCGTGTCCGCGACCACGACGGTGCCGTCCGGCAGCAGGGCGAGCCCCTGGGGTTCCTGGAACCGGGCCCGGTCCGGGGCGCCGTCGGTCAGCCCCCGGCCGCCCTGGCCGATCCGCCGGACGACCGTCTCCCCGTCGGCCTCCAGCTCCACCAGCTGATGCCGGGTCGTGTCACTGACCAGGAAGTTCCCACTCGGCAGCAGCAGCGCCCGCCCCGGGAAGCGCAGGGTGGTCGGCTCCGGCTCCGGCGCCACGTACGGCCCGTCGCCGCGCCGCAGGGTGCCCTTCGCCGTGTGCTCGGCCTCCAGCTCCTCCACCAGCCGCTCGATGGCGTGCGCGTGCCCCTCGCCGGCGTGCTGCGCGACGACGTATCCCTCCGGGTCGATCACCACCAGCGTCGGCCAGGCCCGTACCGCGTACTGCTTCCAGGTGGCCAGCTCCGGGTCGTCGAGCACCGGGTGCTCCACCCCGTACCGCTCCACCGCGTCGGCCACCGCCCGGTGCTCCGCCTCGTGCACGAACTTCGGCGAGTGCACCCCGATGATCACCACCGTGTCCCGGTGCTTCTCCTCCAGCTCCCGCAGCTCGTCCAGGACGTGCAGGCAGTTGACGCAACAAAAGGTCCAGAAATCCAGGACGACGATGCGACCCCGCAGGTCGGCGAGGGTGTACTGCCTGTCACCGGTGTTCAGCCAGCCGCCCCTGCCGGTCAGCTCGGGGGCGCGGACACGTGCGCGCTTTGCCATGCCTCAAGCCAACCACACGGCTCCGGGCGCGATTCCCCAGGGACGTGTGAGCACGACGTTCCCCCTGGGCTCAGCCCGTCGGCCTACCGGCGGCGTTCCGGAGCGGCCGCCGGGGAAGCGGTGAGGGCATGAGATTCCTCGTGCGCGACCGGATCCTCGGCATCGGTGACGACTACTGGATCGAGGACGAGCAGGGCCGCAAGGTCTTCCTCGTCGACGGCAAGGCCATGCGGCTGCGGGACACCTTCGAGCTGAAGGACACCCAGGGCCGGATCCTGATCGACATCCACCAGAAGATGTTCGCCCTGCGGGACACCATGGTGATCGAGCGGGGCGGGGAGGCCCTGGCGAAGATCCGCCGCAAGCGGCTGTCGCTGCTGCGCAACCACTACCGGGTGTCCCTGGTGGACGGCACCGAACTCGACGTCAGCGGCAAGATCCTCGACCGCGAGTTCGCCGTGGAGTACGACGGCGAACTGCTGGCGGTGATCTCGCGGCGGTGGCTCACCGTCGTGGAGACGTACGGGGTCGACGTCGTACGGGAGGACATGGACCCGGCGCTGGTGATCGCGGTGGCGGTGTGCGTGATCCACCTGGCGGAGAAGGAGCGGGAGGAGGACTAGTTCTAGCTAGGCCCTCTCTTTCGGATCTTGCCGGCGTCGCGGAGGATGCGATCGGCTGAGGCGACGACGCGGCGAGGTGCCGCACCGGGCGTCGCGAGCCGGTGAGCCTTTCCGCTCGCAGCACCAGCGGAGGCCCGGACCGGGCCTCCGGCAGGCCCGGGGCCGGAACCCGCCTCAGCCGCCGCCCGTCCGGCGCGGCCGGGCGCCGGCGCGCCTCAGCCCCAGGCCCAGGACCAGGCCGGCCAGGACCACAGCCAGGGCGATCGCGTACCACGTGAACAGGGCCATGCCCAAGAGGGCGGCGACGGCACCGCATCCCACGGCCCCGACCGCCGGGCCGAGAGCGTCGACCGCGACGCGCAGCGGCGTGGACGGCGCCATCCAGGTGGCCCCGTCCTTCAGCACGGCGGCAGCCACCACCAGGTACAGGAAGAAGCCGAGGGCCAGTCCGATCGCGTACCAGGCGAACAGGGTGGCCTGGAAGAGCGCCACCACCGCTCCACCGCCGACCGCGCCGATCACGACCGAGATGTCCCTCAGCACGGGCCTGTCCTTCCGGTGCCGGAGCGACCGGTAGGTGACCCAGCCGATCACCAAGCCGAAGCAGGCGGCACCGACGTCGTCGACGGTCATCACGTTCCCCTTGGGTCAGCTCGCGGTGTGCGCAGGCGCAGGTCCCCGAAGCAGTGGGCGGTGTAGGTCAGTCCCAGCAGGTTGTTCTTGCGCAGCAGGCGGATCCGTACGGAGCGGAGTGCGTCGCCGACGGTTCCGCCGGCCAGCAGCACGGACCAGAAGTGCTCCGCCACCTCCACGGCCAGGCCCGCCTCGACCTCTGTCTCGGTGCCCACCACACCCGCCGCGTCGAGCGAGGCGAACGCCCCGACGAAGTCCAGCCACATCTCGGGCTGCTGGACCGCCGCCGTGCCGCAGCCGTTGATGAACACGAGCGGCCTGGTCCGTCTCCAGCGCTCGGGCAGGTCTCCGACGTCGGCCAGCTCGCGCACCTGGTCGGGCGTGATGCCGGGTTCGGGCGGTGTCGGGAGCATCAAGCAGGGGCTGTGCACCCGTTCGAGACCGGGATCGCGGCCGCAGTGACAGCAGAGATAGAGCAGCGCGGGGGTGCTGACGTGCAGGTGCCTGATGAGATCCTTGCCGGTGTCCGCCCAGCCGATCGGCCCGACGGTCTCCTCGAGAACATCTCGGTGGCCGCTCCGCCGGGGTTCGGGCAGCTCGATCGCGGCGACCATGAGCGGGCTGCCGGTGTCCGCGGCGGTCTCGGTGACGAACCGCCCGGCATCCTCACGGTGGGGCGGCGCGTCGATGCTGTGCCGCATCCCCCAGAAGCCGAAGGGGCACAGGAAGCTCTCCGGCTCGGCCGATCCGGGTTCCGGATGGTCCGTCTCGTAGGGGCACCCCTCCTGCCGTGCGTTCGACGGCAGGGCGGGCAGTTCGTCGACCACGCGGCAGTAGGTGGCGCCCTGCTTGGTGCCGGTGTACGGCAGGTCGTAGACGAGGGACCAGGGGATGTAGGGGAGGGCCGCGGCTCCGGGGGCCTGGATCCTGCGCGGTGCGCGAAGTGCCCTGGCCACGACCCGGCGGTCCGTCGCCCGGTCGAAGAGCCCGTTCCACAGATGCCGCCCCACCGTGGCCAGTCGTGCCAGGTCCTTGCGGAACTCCTTCGGGCTCAGTCCGTTGTCGGGTCCGAGCCGGTTGCGTCTGCCTCCCAGCGGCCCTCTGCGCTGGTGGACACCGGTCAGGACGTCACGGCATTCCTCGACCAGGTCTCCGCGCGCGAGCGACGGTCTGACGGTGATCTGTCCGGTCGTGGTCCCGGCTTGATTCACGATCAGGTGCCACGCGTCGTCGGGCGCCGGCATCTGCACGACGGAGACGTCCCGCGGCGAGAGCGCCTCGAGCGACCGCAGATCGCCGGCCAGCACCAGCGGCAGGCTCATGCTCTGCTGGTGCCCCGGCTCCTCGGAGTCCCGGACGTAGAAGTCGGCCTGCAGGCACTGCAGGACGTTACCCCGGTACAGGATCTGGACCCCGAGCCGGGCGGGGCCCGTCACCGGCGGTGCGGTGACTGTGAGGTGGAGGAACCGCTCGCGTCTGCCGGCGTCGCAGTGGTGCTGCCCGTCGGGAGGGCAGGGGCAGCACCACGAGGGCCCGATCACCGGCAGGAAGAGGCGGGCATGCTCGGAGGCGGGGGCCACGGTGAAGCCGAACCCGACGGTACGGACGTCGAGCCAGTGCCCGTTCGCGGAGGGCGGCAGTCCGTCCTCCGGGAAGGGGACGAGGCCGTCGCTCCGCGGCATCAGGGGATCCAGGGGACCGATGTCCAGACGCAACTCGTAGGTCATGCCTCTGCCCAGGGACCGGTCCGTGGGCAGGGGTTCCCTGGAACCGGGTCGCACCATGCGGGCGTTGAGGAAGCGCTCCGGCCCCGGGGGCATCGCGGGTGGCTCCGGCGAGGCGCCGTGATCCTGGATGCCGAGTTCCCGGATCCGTAACGCGACGGTCCCTGCTCTCCTCAGCCGGAGATCGGCGGTGCCGCCGGAAGACACCGCGTCGGCCGTACGCTGCAGGGCCTCCTGGCACCAGCGTCCGTCCAAGTGCCCCTCCGACATGGCCCGTTCGAGATCACGGCCGAGGGGATGGGAGGCGAACAGCTCCTCGGCCGGGCCCTCCCGGCCTGCGGTGTGCCAGACGACGTCGCTGAGCAGGTGTTCGGCCCAGGCGTCGTCACCCCAGGCGTCCCGGATGCGCTGGTCCACCCGCCGCCGCTGCTGAGTCGGCAGAGCGGGCACGACGTGCGTGATCAGCGCGGCCGCCCGCCACTGGGGGCCCTCCCGCAGGGAGTCCGCCACGGCTACCAGGGCGGCGTCCTGGAGCGCCGCGAGATGCCGCACCGGACCGGCGTCACGGCGGCGGACGACTCCCCCGGACACGAGGAGGGGGAGCAGGAACGCCAGCGCCGTCCGGCTCCCGGACCGCACTCGGGGCAGCTCCTGCCAGGCCTCGACGACCTCCAGGGCGTCGTCGAGGAGCAGTCCGCTCTTGACCGCGACGGTGGCTGCCGCCCACTCGGGAGGCGTCTCGAGATCACGGACGGAGAGCGTTTCCCCGTCCGCGCCGAGCGTCCTCGCGAGCAGGGCCACCGCCGGGTCGAGGGCGTCGGCCCGCTCCCGCAGGAGGGCGACGGATGGCGTGGCGAGGTGCCGCAGGAGCGGGGGCAGTACGTTGACCAGAGCGAGGAGCGAGGACGCGTCCCCGCCCACCAGGCGGGCCGCTTCCTGCGCGACGGCATCGGCGAGACCCGGCCACTGCGACGTGCCGAGTCCGCTGAGCGAGACCGCGGCGTCCGACGCCGTACGCAGTGAATCCCGGCCTGCCCGTGCGGTCAGCCACGGCAACAGCGACGGCTCAGGTGCTCGGTCGCCCCGCAGCAGCGACTCCGGATCGGTCACGACCCCGGTCTCCTGTCGGTCAGTCCTTCGGCAGCAGGCCGCGCAGGTCGGCCCGGAGGAACGCGGCGAGGGTGAACCCGTCGCGGATCTCGTCCGCCTCGATGGCGGCGCGCAGGCGGGACACCGGCCACCACGCGAAGGTGTCCACCTCGTCGTCCATGGCGTCGAGGTCCCGCGTCTGCCCCACACGGGCCAGGAACAGGCGGACGGCGCCGGCGGACAGGCCACTGTTGGGCAGCACCGTGCCCAGCGAGACCCAGGACGCGGCCGCCAGCCCCGTTTCCTCGGCGAGTTCCCTGGACGCGTCCTGCACGGGGTCGGCCGCCTCGCCGAACCCCCGCGGAAGTTCCCACACATCTTCGCCCAGCACCACCCGGTACTGCCGCACCATCCCGACGTGGGCTCCGCGCAGGGGCAGGATCACGACGCCGGGCACACCCCCGGACTCGACGAGCCGTAGCCGTTGCGAGGGCAGTCCCCCCACGACGACGTCGTCCAGGTACACCTGCAGCCACGGGTTGTGGGCGAAGACCGGCTCGGTCGCGCGCGTGATGTCGTCGGGTCGCATGCAGGTCACCTTTCGGTCGCTCGGGTGGGATGGAGATGTCCCGTCGCCAGGGGCTCCGTCGCCGCTTCGGCACCCGGCGGAGCCTGCGGCCCGTCGCCCCGGGGCGGCAGAGCGGTGGGCCACTGGTCCAGCCGGTAGACCTGGCTGGAGCCGTCCAGGACGGCCTCGATCGCCATGGCAGCCGGGTCGTCGTCGGGCATCGCCCCGGTCAGCATGCTGCGCAGCAGCTGCAGGTGGCGCCCCCACGCGTCGTCGAGCTGTTCCGGCACCCATGGCTCGGCTCGAATCCCCGTCAGGAACCGGAGGCGCTCGCAGGACTGGATCCAGGGAACCTGGAGCGACTCGTCGGTGGTCCGGTGCTCGAAGTAGGCGTTCAGGATGCTGCTCATGCTCCGGCCGACCTGTTCCTGGCCGGGCAGCCGGACCGCGTCGCGGACACGACTGAGCCGACCGTGCAGCGCACCTCGCTGCTGCGGTTTCCTACCCTGCCGGGAGCGGAGGTAGGCGAGCGCCAGCTCGTTGCTCTGCTGGAGATCGGTCTCCCATCCCAGGCGCGGCGGCGAGCTGAGGTAGGCGTCGAGGGCCTCCACGGAGGCCGCGAGCACCGCGTTGTACAAGGTGTCGACGAACTCCTGGACCCGCAGGTCGATCGGACCGCCGGCGTAGTTGTCGGGGTCGTGCACCCAGCTGCGGTTCCTGATGGATTCGTGCGGCCCGTCCGGACCGTCACCGGCCTGCTCCCGTACCGCGTGGCGGACGGCGTGTGCCAGCTCCCCGGATGCCCCCGCGGCCCTGGCCAGGGTGTGCAGCGCGTCGTCCCCCAGTGCCGCGAACCCCGTCAGGTACCCGTCGAGCGTGTGGCCCCTCGGGTGTACGACGCACGGCTTCGCCCCGCTCGCCGCGCGGTGCAGCGAGCAGAAGATGTCGAAGCGGCGCGCGGCCGTCCCGTCCCGCAGGAAGGCGGGAAGCGGCGGCAGCCGGTCGTCACGGCGCAGGACGTCGAGGACGCGCGCCATCTCCTCCCGTTCGGCGGGCTGCTCGTCGATCTCCGGCCACGCGGACAGCACGAATCTTTTCTCCCCCGAGGACCGGCGCAGCTGAGCCGCGGCCGCGCTCAGGAGACTGACGTCGCTCTCGGCGACGCCGGGCGCCCACACGCGCAGCTCGAACGGGTCGAGCCCGGGGCGGGACTCCGCCGGCAGCCGGGGCGCGTGCTCCTGCCACGACCGCAGGACCACGTCGGCGAATTCCAGGAAGCTCGCGGAGTCGAAGGCATACGTGTTGGGAACCGCCAGCCGGCGGCCGATCAGCAGAGAGGCGAGCGCTTCCAGCTGAGGCTGGACCAGATGAGCCTCCGTCGCGGTGCTCTCCCCGGTCCGCACCGAGTCGAAGGACTCGACGAAAAGAGTGTCGTCGTTCACGGGATGCTCCCCTCCCTCAGATAGATGACCGGGACCGCGGCGGCCCCGGGGTGCCCGGTCCGGATGTAGGCGCGGAGCGCCCGGGCGAAGGCCTGGTCGACGGCGAGTCCGGAGGCGTGGGCAACGGTGAAGTCCTCCACGAGCACCGACACGGCCCCGGTCATCACGGTGCGGCGCATGGCGACGACCGCGTCGGTACCCGCCTCGATCAGCAGCCGGGCCGCACGCGTGGACTCGCAACCGACGAGGACGACCAGGCGCGGCGGACCGGAGGCGCAGGCCCACTCGACGAAACGTCCGAGGTCTGTCGGACCGCCCCCGGCGAGGCCGATGCCGCTGTCACCGCAGTGGGCCCAGACGTGCAGGACGTCGCAGTGCCGCAGCGGCCGGGAGGCCTCGCCGAAGCGCGGGGCCCTCTCCACCCGCACGCCCCGGGGAGCCAGTCGTCGAGCGAGGCGGGCCATCTCCTTGGGGATCTCGTCCAGGGCGGGCTCAGGCCCGAGCAGGTACGTCAGCCGGCGACCGGTGCCCTCGGCGGACGTGGCCGCCCCTCGTCCGGCGGGGCGCCCCACGACCGTGCGCACCGTGGTGACCGGCGGTTCCTGGAAGCAGAGCAGGCCGGTGCCCCTGTCGTGGAGCAGCTCCCAGGGGACTCCGTGCAGCGGGGCGACGTCCGGAATGTCCCAGCGCAGGCGCACCGGCCGGTCCGGATCCGGGCCTCGGGCCCGGTCCACCGCGGCCGCGATTCCGGCGGCCCACACCCGCTCCCCGAGGAGCTGGGCGCGGTGGGCGGCCTCGGAGAGGCTCTGCACATCCCTGCTGTCGGCGTCGTGCCACAGCCGGTCGAGCCCCGTGCCGTCGGTTTCGGGTCCGCACGGCTCAGGCCCGAGGTCGACCGTCCTGGGCCGGGGAGAGTCCCATGCGAGCCGGCAGCGGCGGTCCTCCCTCCTGACCCGCACGATGACCTCGCCCCACGCGTCGTCATCGGCGGCCGGCATCAGATCGTGCACCTCGAGCTCGGTCCCGGCGCCCAGCACCACTCTGCCCTGGGAGATCCCGACGGCCCCGCCGCCCCCGCCGGGGACCGGGCAGACGGACCTGAGCGTGCCGTTCGGCTCGTGCACCCGCAGGCCGCGGACCGGGTGGGCGGTCACTAGGGTGCCGTCCTCCCCGACGGCCGCGGCCGTCTCCGGCGGCAGTTCGCCCACGACCTCGGTGACCCGCCCGTCCTTCGTGACGCGGACGAGCGCGTGCGCGCCCCGGTGGTCGGCGCCGCTGAGGCAGACCAAGGAGTCACGGTCGGCCCACCCGAGGACACGGTGTCCAGGAAGCAGCCCGGCATGCCTCCGGTGGGAGCGGCCGGGCGTGCCGATGACGAGGTCGCCGGAGTAGTCCAGGCTCGCGATCGCCCCCAGCGGACCGACCACGAGGCTCGTCACGGGAGCGGGGTGACGCCATAACGGCTCCTCCTGCCGGGCGAGATGGATCCCGCTGCCGAGTGCGTAGACCGCTTCACCGCCGGGGACCGCTCCGAGGGCGGTGCACGCGCCGGGCGCGAGTTCCTCGACCGGCTCGTCCAGCCGCCACCGGTACAACCCGGTGTCGGACGCCACCAGCCAGACCTCGCCCCCGCTGCCGGGCTCCGCGAGCAGTTGGTCGACCTGGCCGAAACCGACCCGCTCCGCCGCACGCAGGACTCCCCGGTCGTAGGCCCTGAGACCGCCTCCCGCGGTGCCCGCGACCACTCGGTGCGGGGCGTGGGAGTCCGTGGCCACGCAGGTGACCCGGTCCTCGGCTCTGCGTCCTTCCTCCAGTCCCGACCGGGTCGTGCTCCACAGGGTGATCTCCCCGCGCTCGGCGCAGACCAGCCGCTCCTCCTCCAGGAAGGCGACCGCGGAGGCGTGCACGGGCAGGACCTGGGCCGAGTCGTCGCGTCCGGGCGTGCGCACCTCCAGGCGTCCGTCCGTCCCGCAGACGGCCAGCGTGTTCCCGGCGGACCAGGCAAGGGCACGGACGTGCGGGTGCCGTATGTCATGCGGCCCCTCCGTCCCGGTACCGAAGGTCAGGAGCCTTCCGTCCGGTCGGGCGAGCGCCAGCCGCCCGGCCCGGCCCGCGGCGGCGTCGACGGGGCCCACCATGACGGAGGGCCGCGCGCCTGGAACCTCCGTCGGCCCTCCACGGTCCCGCCCCTCCGGGCGGGGAGCGGGTGTGTGCGCCGCGGTGTCCGGATCCGGGCTCCAGACGTCGACCCTGCCGTCCGCCCGGACGACGTCGAGCCCGCCGTCCGGCCGCCACGCGAGGAGGAGGACCCGCCCGCCTCGCTCGTTCTCCATGGGCCGCAGCGCGGCCGGCGCGGGTCCGGCCAGGACCGATCCCGTCTCGGTGCCCAGGGCGATCCATCCGTCGGGGCGCAGCGCGACGGCGGTCACCGGGGCGCTCGGCCTCTCGCTGAGCCGTCCGCGGTGCTCGCGCGGCCCCATCAGGACCCATCTGCCGTCCGGCCCGCCGGCGAGGATCTCCCGGGCGGAGCCGGCGACCGCGTGCACCGTCCAAGGGAGGTGCTCCACCGCGCGCAGGGCTCCGCCCTCCCAGCGAGCCAGGCCCCCCTGTCGCGTGCCGACGACGAACCCCGGCTCGTCCGTGACCGTGGCGTCCCAGGCGCTCAGCGCGGTCACGGGCGCGTCCGCCACGAGGCTCGTGATCAGCCGCTCCTCAGGAGCGACGGTGGTCCACCGCAGCCGCGGGTAGGGCTCTCCCAGCGCCTCCAGCCAAGCCACGGCCCACCGCTCGACGGCGGGCTCGCCGCGTTCGACCGCCGCGCGCAGGACCGTCAGGGCCGCCGTCCCGGCATCCGCGGAGCCGTCGGCACGGGCTGCCCGGTCCAGACATGCCAGGATGAACGCGGACGTGGAGACCGCGGTCCGGTCCCCCGTCTCCTCAGCCAGCAGCCCGATGCTCCGGCGGAGGCCCTCCACATCCCTTCCGGCGCGGTACCGGCTCCAGTCCTTCGGTAACGCGTCCTCCGAACCGTCCGGCAGCCGACGCCGCCCCCAGGCCATCACCGTTCACCCCCCGGGCTCCGGCGGCGGTGGAGTGGCTCCACCGCGACGCCTCGGCCGAGTGGCCATTATGAGGGGAAATGTCGCCCACGGAAAGGGTTTTGAGGAAATGCCGTCGGGTCGTACGGCGGGTCGTGCGGCCCACCCTCCGGCGCACGGACGTCCTCCCGACGCCGATGGGGGCAGGGCCGCGAGCGGGCGCGACGCCTCGTGCCGACCGGCCGGAAGGATTCCGGGCTCGTCCGACGCGGCCGCCCCCGTCAGCCCCGCGGCGGCTTCAGCCCCAGCACGCGGTCCTTCAGAGCCGGGAACTGCTCCCGGGTCGTGGCGACCTTCCCGGGGTCCAGGTCCACGGTGAGGACCTCCTCTTCGGCGCCGGCCTCGGCCAGCACCTCGCCCCAGGGATCCACCACGATCGAGTGACCCGCCTGCGGAACCCCCGCGTGCGTCCCGGCCGTTCCACAGGCGAGCACGAACGCCTGGTCCTCCACCGCCCGCGCCCGGGCCAGCAGCGTCCAGTGCGCGCGGCGGCGTTCGGGCCAGCCCGCCGGGACCACCAGGGTCTCGGCCCCGGCGTCGACCAGCCCGCGGAAGAGCTCGGGGAAACGGAGGTCGTAGCAGGTGGCCAGGCCCAGGGTCGTCTCGGGCAGACGCACCGTCACCAGGTCGCTGCCCGCGCCCATCAGCACGGCCTCGCCCTTGTCGAAACCGAAGCGGTGGATCTTGCGGTAGGCGGCGGCGAGTTCTCCGGAGGGGGTGAACATCAGGGAGGTGTTGTAGAGCGGGCCGTCGGGGTCGCGCTCGGGGATCGAGCCGGCGTGCAGCCACACACCCGCGTCGCTCGCCGCCTTGGCCATCGCCTCGTACGTCGGCCCTTCGAGCGGTTCGGCCCGGTCCGCGAACTCCTCGAAGGCGAAGGCTCCGGTGGTCCACAGCTCCGGCAGGACCACGAGATCGGCTCCGGCCTGTTCTCGTACCAGCGCGGCCACCCGTTCACGACGCGATTCGATCGATTCGTTCTCGTTTACGGCGATCTGGATCAGCGAGGCGCGCACACTACCACCGTCCTGACATTCGAGTCGTCCACACGGGCCTACGATCGTCACACGAAAGCACTGCCGGGGTGCCTCACAGCAGCGTAACTTGGGGGTCCCCTGCTCGAAGCGGAGCGGAGAGCCTGGGGGAGCTCGAAGACACCCGCCGACAGCAGCCACCTCTGCCTGGCAACGCCGCCACCATCAGCCCGTGTACCGACCGCCGAGGGGTCCCGTTCCGTGAGTCTGCATCCCACCCTCCAGCCCTACGCCGACGCCTGGACCCATTCCGTCGAAGCGATATCCGAGCTGGTGCAGCCGCTCGTGGAGGGCGAGTGGAACCGGCGGACACCGTGCCCGGGCTGGTCGGTCCGCGACCTGGTCTCCCACGTCATCGGCATGGACTGCGAGATGCTCGGCGACCCCCGCCCCATCCACTCGCTCCCGCGCGACCTGTTCCACGTCGCCAACGAGCACCAGCGCTACATGGAGATGCAGGTCGACGTCCGCCGCCACCACACGGCACCGGAGATGACCTCCGAGCTGGAGTACACGATCATCCGCCGCAACCGCCAGCTGCGGAACGAGTCCCGTGACCCCGGCACCAAGATCCGCGGGCCGCTCGGCACGGAGATCACCCTCGAAGAGGCGATGCGCTACCGCGCGTTCGACATCTGGGTGCACGAGCAGGACCTGCGCGCCGCCCTCGGCCGCCCCGGCGGGCTGGACGCGCCCGGTGCGCTGGTCGCCCGTGACTATCTGCTGGGCGAACTGCCCGACGTGGTCGCGGTGAAGGCCGACGCCCCGCGCAGCTCGGCGATCGTCTTCGACGTGCACGGGCCGGTGGAGTTCCTGCGCACGATCCGCGTGGACATCCAGGGTCGCGGCACGCTGGAGACCGCGCCCGCCCTCGGCCCGGCCGCGACCCTCACCCTCGACTGGGAGACGTACGTCCGGCTGGCCTGCGGCCGGGTCGCTCCGGAGGCGGTGGCGGACCGGGTGAAGGCGGAGGGCGACCCGGATCTGACGGGGGCGATCCTGCGGAACTTCACGGTGACGCAGTAAGGGACTCTCCTGGGGCCCGCCCCGAAGCTCCGAGGCGGGGGCCCGGGGGCCCCGTCCCCGGGGACGCCGGCAGCGGGTGCCCTACGCGGGAACGTGCACCGTCTCCACCCGGCTCGCCACCAGCCGCTCCCGCTCCCTGCGCGCCGCCCGCACGCGCAGCCGCAGGATCTGGCTGACCCCCAGTGCCTGGAGCACGAACACCGCCGAGAAGGCGATCGTGTAGTCGTCCCCGGTGGCGTCCAGGAGCGCGCCGATCGCGAACAGGGTCGTCATCGAGGCGACGAAACCGCCCATGTTGGTGATTCCGGACGCCGTGCCCTGACGCTCCGGCGGGTTCGCGGGCCGGGCGAAGTCGAATCCGATCATGGAGGCCGGCCCGCACGCCCCGAGGACCGTGCACAGCGCGACGAGCAGCCACATCGGGGCCCGTTCACCGGGGTACGCCAGCGTCGCGGCCCACATGCCGGCCGTGGCCGTCACCGTGCCGAGCGCGAGCGGCAGCCGGGCCGCGTGGTGCCGGGCGACGACCTGGCCGTAGACGAGGCCGACGACCATGTTGGACAGGACGACCAGCGTGAGCAGTTCCCCGGCACTCGCGCGGGACAGCCCCTGCGCCTGCACCAGGAACGGCAGCCCCCACAGCAGCAGGAACACCATCGCCGGGAACTGCGTGGTGAAGTGCACCCACAGCCCGAGCCGGGTCCCCGGCTCCCGCCAGGCCGCGGCGATCTGCCGGCGCACATAGGCGGCGCCCTGGTGCGCCGGCGGCGCCGATTCGTGGCCCTCGGGGTGGTCCCGGAGGAACAGGAGCAGCAGGACCAGCACCGTCACGCCGGCCAGCGCGCTGCCGGCGAAGGCGGCGGTCCAGCCCAGGGAGTGCAGCAGCCGGGCCAGCACCAGCGTGGACACCAGGTTGCCGGCCATGCCGACCAGCCCGGCGAGCTGGGCGACCAGCGGCCCGCGCCGGGCGGGGAACCAGCGGGTGCCCAGCCGCAGCACGCTGATGAACGTCATGGCGTCGCCGCAGCCCAGCAGCGCGCGCGAGGCGAGCGCCGTGCCGTACGACGTGGAGAAGGCGAAGCCGAGCTGCCCGGCCGTGAACAGCACGACGCCGAGGCCGAGCACCCTCTTGGTGCCGAGCCGGTCGACCAGCAGGCCGACGGGTATCTGCATGCCCGCGTAGACGAGGAGCTGGAGGATCGAGAAGGTGGACAGCGCCGAGGCGTTCACGTGGAAACGGACGGCGGCGTCGAGGCCGGCGACCCCGAGCGAGGTACGGAAGATGACGGCGACGAAGTAGACGGCGACGCCGATGCCCCAGACGGCGACGGCGCGCCGGCCGCCGGGCGGGTCTCCCGGCAGGGAGACGGACGAGGAGCTCATCGCACCTCTCCCCGGGCCAGGTGGGAGAACCAGCCGACGTGGCGGTGGACGACCTCGACGGCCGCCTCCGCGTCTGCGGAGCGCAGCGCGTCGAGGATCTCCTCGTGCTCGGCGAGCGTCTTGGCGATCCGGTCGGGGTGGGAGTGCATGACGGCGACACCCATCCGCAACTGGCGGTCGCGCAGTTGGTCGTAGAGCCGGGAGAGGATCTCGTTGCCGCCGCTGCGGACGATCTCGGCGTGGAAGCAGCGGTCGGTGACGGCGGCCTCGGCGAAGGCACCCGCGGCGGCCTGCCGCTTCTGCCGGTCGAGCAGTTCCTGAAGCCGTTCGAGCAGAGCGGGCGGCGCGGGTACGGCCTTGCGCGCTGCGTGCTCCTCGACCAGCAGCCGGGTCTCCACGACGTCGGCGATCTCCTGCGCGGAGACCGGGAGGACGAGGGCTCCCTTTTTCGGGTAGAGCTTGATGAGCCCCTCGACCTCCAGCCGCAGCAGCGCCTCGCGCACCGGTGTGCGCGAGACCCCGACGGCCTCGGCCAGCTCTCCCTCGGTGAGCAGCGTCCCGCCCTCGTAACGGCGGTCCAGGACTCCTTGTTTGACGTGGGTGTAGACGCGGTCGGCGGCGGGAGGTTGTTTGACGGCCAGGCTCATGTCCACAGCATAGATACAACACGTACGCATACCCCCGTCCGTCCACGATGCGGACCGGGCGGGAAGTCATTCCCAGCGCGCGCACAACCATCTGTGCTAGTTACGAGTCACACGGGTGCGGTCCCACTTTCTTTGTGGCACTCAACTCGACCGCACCGCAGGGGCATTCGACGTAATCGGGGTACCTCACTTGAAAACCGGCATCCAGGGCTTCCGTATCCGCAGAGCCGCAGCCGTCGCCGTGACCACGGGCGCCGTGCTCGCCACCGGGGCCCTCACCGCGGCGCCCGCGCAGGCCGTGACCGCGCCCTCGATCGTGGCCAAGGGCGGCTACGCGATGAACAACGCGACCGGCACGACGCTGTACACCAAGGCCGCGGACTACAGGCGTTCCACCGGTTCCACCACGAAGATCATGACCGCGAAGGTCGTGCTCGCGCAGCCGAACCTGAACCTCGACGCCAAGGTCACCATCCAGAAGGCGTACAGCGACTATGTCGTGAAGAACAACGCCTCCCAGGCCCACCTGATCGTGGGCGACAAGGTCACCGTCCGCCAGCTGCTGTACGGCCTGATGCTGCCGTCGGGCTGCGACGCCGCGTACGCGCTGGCCGACAAGTTCGGCTCGGGCACCACCCGGGATGCGCGCGTGAAGTCGTTCATCGGCAAGATGAACAGCGCCGCGGGCGCGCTCAACCTGAAGAACACGCACTTCGATTCGTTCGACGGCATCGGCAACGGGTCCAACTACTCGACGCCGCGCGACCTGACGAAGATCGCGAGCAGCGCGATGAAGAACTCCACGTTCCGCACCATCGTGAAGACCAAGTCGTACACGGCCAAGACCATCACCAAGACGGGCAGCACCCGCACGATGGCGACGTGGACGAACACCAACTCGCTGCTGAGCAGCTACAGCGGCACCATCGGCGTGAAGACGGGCTCCGGCCCCGAGGCGGGCGCCTGCCTGGTCTTCGCCGCCACCCGCAACGGCAAGACCGTCATCGGCACGGTTCTGGCGTCGACCACGTACGCGCAGCGCGCGACGGACTCGACCAAGATCCTGAACTACGGCTTCGCCAAGCTGGGCTGACGCCGGAGCACTCGCACAAACGAACGGGCCCGCCGCACTCGCGGCGGGCCCTTTCCCTATCGCTCGCTAGGCCCAGCTGATCAGGCGCTTGGGCTGTTCCAGGATCGCCGCGGTGTCCGCGAGGACCTTGGAGCCCAGCTCGCCGTCGACCAGGCGGTGGTCGAAGCTCAGCGCCAGGGTGGTGACCTGACGCGGCTTCACCTTGCCCTTGTGGACCCACGGCTGGAGCTTGATCGCGCCGACCGCGAGGATCGCGGACTCGCCGGGGTTGAGGATCGGCGTGCCGGTGTCGACGCCGAAGACGCCGACGTTGGTGATGGTGACCGTGCCACCCTGCATCGCGGCCGGGGAGGTCCTGCCCTCCCGCGCCGTGGACACCAGCTCGCCGAGCGACTCGGCCAGCTGCGGCAGGGTCTGGGCGTGCGCGTCCTTGATGTTCGGCACGATCAGGCCGCGCGGCGTGGCGGCCGCGATGCCCAGGTTGACGTAGTGCTTCTGCACGATCTCCTGGTTGGCCTCGTCCCAGGACGCGTTGACCTCCGGGTTGCGCTTGATGGCGACCAGGAGGGCCTTGGCGATGAGCAGCAGCGGGTTCACCCGCAGGCCCGCGAACTCCTTGTCCTGCTTCAGCTCCTCGACCAGGCGCATCGTCCGGGTCACGTCCACCGTCACGAACTCCGTGACGTGCGGCGCCGTGAAGGCGGAGCCGATCATGGCCGCCGCGGTGGCCTTGCGGACGCCCTTGACCGGGATGCGGGTCTCGCGCGCACCGTCGTACGTCACCGTCGAGGCGGGGGCGGCCTGGGCCGGTGCGGCTGCCACGGGGGCCTGGGGCGCCGGCTCGGCGGCCTGCGGCGGGGCCGGGACCGCCGCCACCGCCGCGTGCACGTCCTCGCGCGTGATGATGCCGTCCGGGCCGGACGGGACCACCGTGGCCAGGTCCACGCCGAGGTCCTTGGCGAGCTTGCGCACAGGCGGCTTGGCCAGCGGGCGGGGCCCGGCGGCCGGCGCGGCCGCGCCGTTCCCGTTCAGCTCGGCCTGGACCGCCGCCGCGGCGGCGGTCGCCGCGGCCTCGGGGCCCTTGCGGGGGCGGCGCTTCGTCGAGGACGTCGCGACGCCGTAGCCGACCAGCACCGGCTGGCGGCCTTCCGGCTTGGGCTCCTGCGCCGTCTGCTCGGCCGGGGCCGGAGCCTCGGCGGCGACCGGGGTCTCCGTGGCGGCCGGGACCTCGGCGGGCGCGCCGCCCGCCACGTCCACCGCGATGATGGCCGTGCCCACGTCCACCGTGGTGCCCTCGGGGAAGTGCAGCGCGCGGACCACGCCGTCGTAGGGGATGGGGAGCTCGACGGCCGCCTTGGCCGTCTCCACCTCGCACACCGCCTGACCGTCCGTGACCGTGTCACCGGGCTGGACGTACCACTTGAGGATCTCCGCCTCGGTGAGCCCCTCGCCCACGTCCGGCATCTTGAACTCGCGCACGGACGCTTCCGTCATCGTCGTCACGACCCTCTCCTCAGTACGCCAGCGAGCGGTCGACGGCGTCGAGCACGCGGTCCAGGTTCGGCAGGTACTCCTCCTCCAGCCGCGCCGGCGGATACGGCGCGTGGTAGCCGCCGACCCGCAGCACCGGGGCCTCCAGGTGGTAGAAGCACCGCTCGGTGATCCGGGCGGCGATCTCCGCGCCCGAGCCGAAGAACACCGGCGCCTCGTGGACGACGACCAGGCGGCGGGTCTTCTCCACCGAGGCCTGGATCGAGTCGAAGTCGAGCGGGGAGACCGAGCGCAGGTCCAGGACCTCCAGGGCCTTGCCCTCCTCGGCCGCCGCGTCCGCGACCTCCTGGCAGAGCTTCACCATCGGGCCGTAGGCGGCGAGGGTGAGGTCCGTGCCCTCACGGACCACGCGCGCCTTGTGCAGGGGGCCGGGGATGGCCTCCGTGGCGACCTCGGCCTTGTCCCAGTAGCGCCGCTTCGGCTCGAAGAAGATCACCGGGTCGTCGCTCTGGATGGCCTGCTGCATCATCCAGTACGCGTCCGACGCGTTCGACGGGGAGACGATCTTCAGGCCCGCCACGTGCGCGAAGAGCGACTCGGGGGACTCCGAGTGGTGCTCGACCGCGCCGATGCCGCCGCCGTAGGGGATACGGACGACCACGGGCAGCTTGACCTTGCCCAGCGAGCGGGCGTGCATCTTCGCGAGCTGCGTGACGATCTGGTCGTACGCCGGGAAGACGAAGCCGTCGAACTGGATCTCCACCACCGGGCGGTAGCCGCGCAGGGCGAGGCCGATCGCGGTGCCGACGATGCCGGACTCCGCGAGCGGGGTGTCGATGACGCGGCTCTCGCCGAAGTCCTTCTGCAGGCCGTCCGTCACCCGGAACACGCCGCCCAGCTTGCCGACGTCCTCGCCCATGATCAGGACCTTGGGGTCCGACTCCAGGGCGCGGCGCAGCGACTCGTTGATCGCCTTGGCCAGGGCCATCTTCTCCGCTGCCATGATCAGACCCCCTCTGCGTCCGCGAACGACGCCTGGTAGGCGGCGAACTGGGCGCGCTCCTCGTCGACGAGCGCGTGCCCGTCCGCGTACACGTTCTCGAAGATGGCGAAGTGGTCCGGGTCGGGCATGGCGCGGACCGCTTCGCGCACTCGCCTGCCCAACGCCTCGCTCTCGGCCTCCAGTTCCGCGAAGAATCCCTCGTCCGCGTGGTTTGCGGCCTCCAGGTAGCGGCGCAGGCGCAGGATCGGGTCCTTCGCCTCCCAGGCCACCCGCTCGTCGTCGTGGCGGTAGCGGGTGGGGTCGTCCGAGGTGGTGTGGGCGCCCATGCGGTAGGTGTACGCCTCGACCAGGGTGGGGCCCTCGCCGCCGCGGGCACGCTCCAGCGCCCACTTGGTGACGGCCAGGCAGGCCAGCACGTCGTTGCCGTCGACGCGGACGCCCGGGAAGCCGAAGCCCTGCGCGCGCTGGTAGAGCGGCACGCGGGTCTGCTTCTCGGTCGGCTCGGAGATCGCCCACTGGTTGTTCTGGCAGAAGAACACCACCGGGGCGTTGTAGACCGCGGAGAAGGTGAAGGACTCCGCCACGTCGCCCTGGCTGGAGGCGCCGTCACCGAAGTAGGCGATGACCGCGGAGTCCGCGCCGTCCTTGGCGATGCCCATCGCGTAGCCCGTGGCGTGCAGCGTCTGGGAGCCGATGACGATCGTGTAGAGCTGGAAGTTGTTGCTGTTGGGGTCCCAGCCGCCGTTGTTCACACCCCGGAACATGCCGAGCAGGTTGGTCGGGTCGACCCCGCGGCACCAGGCGACGCCGTGCTCGCGGTAGGTCGGGAAGACGTAGTCGTCCTCGCGGGTGGCCCGGCCGGAGCCGATCTGCGCGGCCTCCTGGCCCAGCAGCGAGGCCCACAGGCCCAGCTCGCCCTGGCGCTGCAGCGCGGTGGCCTCGGCGTCGAAGCGGCGGGTGAGCACCATGTCGCGGTACAGGCCGCGGAGCTCCTCGGGGGTGATACCGGCGACGTACTTGTCGTACTCGGCGTTCTTGACGCGCTTCCCCTCGGGGGTCAGCAGCTGCACGAGCTCGGGGTCGGCGCTCTTCCGCGCGCCCCCGCGACTTTTGGTGCCGGTGGTGCCGGCCTTGCTTCCGGCGCTGCGTCGCGATGTGCGCGCGGCAGTGCTCTCCACGGTCACGTGTGCTCCTCCGTCGGTCCGGCCCCCGGGGTTGCCGGTCGGCCTGGGGGTCTCCCCTTGCTCGTCGAGAGCCCGGGGAGGCTCGCCTGGTCCGACCACCGGGCACGGGGTGGGTGCCACTCGGCCGGGAACAGGCGTGACAGGTGCCCCGGCGAGCGCCCTGCAACAGTCACGTTACCCAGTGCTCCACATTTCTGTGAAACCCCTCCTGACCTGCGTTTTTCCTTGGATTTCCAAGTATTTTCGCTAGGAAGTCCAAGTACCTCGCCGGTCTTCGGGGCAGCCGCTGGTCACAGCCTTGCAGGGGGCCGGAACACCGGCACGTTATCCCGGTCACCCCGGCGACGGGAAGGGTTGAGCGGACGGCCGGAAATGCTCCTGCCGGGGGACGACTCCGCGTAGCCGGCGGGGTGCGCACCGGCGTCGGGGGAGGACGGCACGCGACCTGTAGTGACCGAAAGCGACTAACGGAGACTGCCTGTGACAACGCGCAGCTCACGGCCTCGTCCGGTGCCCTAGCATCTGGCGCGTGCCGCGCCCTTGTGTACCACCCCCCGTACCCCTCGCGCCCCCTCTGAGCGCCCTGCTGCGCCAGTACGCCGCCGGTTCCGCCCTCACCTGTGAACCCGTCGACCAGGGCCTGCTCAACCGCGGCTACCGGCTGTGCACGACCCGCGGCCGCTACTTCCTGAAGCACCACTTCGATCCGGACACCGCCGACCCCGCGGCCATCGCCCGCCAGCACCGCGCCACCCAGCGCCTGGCCGATCTCGGCGTCCCGGTGGCGCCCCCGCTCACCGGCCGGGACGGG
The DNA here is from genome assembly GCF_043081525.1 of Streptomyces sp. NPDC014864. Taxonomy (NCBI): domain Bacteria; kingdom Bacillati; phylum Actinomycetota; class Actinomycetes; order Kitasatosporales; family Streptomycetaceae; genus Streptomyces; species Streptomyces sp. NPDC014864. The sequence continues at coordinate 77,588 of NZ_JBIBWT010000004.1, read as the reverse complement.
CGCACGGTCGCCGTCGTCGGCGGCCACGCGTACGCCCTGCACCCCTGGGTGGAGGGCCGGCACCGCCACGGCGGCCAGCTCACCACCGGGCAGTGCGCGCGCCTCGGGGCGCTGCTGGGAGCCGTGCACGCCTGTCTGGAGCGCGTGATGCCCCCGAAGGGGCGCACCCGCCCGGCCACCAGCCCCCACCCCGTGGAAAGCGCCGACCCCGCCGACACCTTCGCCCTGATCGACGACCTGCTCGCCCACGTCCGCCGCCGACGCCCCCTCGACACCTTCGACGAGCTGGCCAGGCACCGGCTCCTGGAGCGGCGGGCGCTGCTGGAGCAGCACAGGGACCGGCGTCCGCCGCCCGGCGGCCCGGTGGGCTGGGTGCACGGGGACTTCCACCCGTTCAACCTGCTCTACCGGGGGGACGCGCCCGCGGCGATCGTCGACTGGGACCGGCTCGGGGTGCAGCCCCGCGCGGAGGAGGCGGTACGGGCGGCCGCGATCTTCTTCGTGCGGCCCGCCGGGACCCTCGACCTGCCGAAGGTCAGGGCGTACGCGCGCGCCTACCGGCGGGCGGCCGGGGCGACGCCCTCCGAGCTCGCCGCCGCGGTGCACCGGGTGTGGTGGGAGCGCCTGAACGACTTCTGGATGCTGCGCTGGCACTACGAACGCGGCGACACCCGCGCGGACCCGCAGTTCCCGGCCGCCTCGGCCCTCGTGGTGTGGTGGACGCGGGAGTACGACGCGGTGTGCGGGGCGTTCGCCGAGTGATCCCCCTCAGGCGCGTCCGGCGGGCCGGCTACGTCCGGGACGCGCGCGTGCGGCCCGAGGGGGCTCCACGCGCGCGTGGCGGACGGTCAGTTGGTCCCGCCGCCGCTGGTGAGGTCCCCCGTGGTCGTACCGGGGGTGCCTCCGCCGGTGTCGCCGGTGGTGGTGCCGTCCGTCGTGCCGCCGTCCGTCGTACCGCCGTCCGTCGTCCCCCCGGTCGTGCTCCCCGACGCCGGGGGGCTGGACTGCGGGGCGGAGCTGGCGGGGTTCGACGGCTGGCCGGACTGCTGGTCCGGCGCGGACTGCGAGGGCGTGTACGAGGGCTGGCTGGACGGGGTCCAGTCCCCCCCTGAGCCTCCCGACCCGCTGCCGCTGTCCGTCGACGTGTCCGTCGGCTGGTCCGTGGTCGAGTCGCTCGGCGTGGAACTGGACTTGGGGTCCTTGGTGGCGTGCGTGCTCGTCGGCGACTTGGTGGTGCCACCGCCTCCGCCTCCGCCGCCCCCCTGGTTGTTCAGCGCCAGCGCGACGCCCGCCGCGACGGCGATCACCGCGAGCGCGGCCAGGATCCACAGCTTGCCGCGGCCGCTGCCCCGGTTGCCGTGCCCCTCGAAGCCGCCGTCGTCACCCCCGCCGTACCCGCCCGGCAGGATCGGCTGCGGGATCTGCGCGGTGCCGGAACCGGAGTCCGCGGGGTGCGGCATCACCGCCGTGCCGGCGAAGCCCGCCGCCGGGGTGTGCCGCCCCTCGTGCGCCCCCACCGGGCCGGTGTTCCAGGTGCCGGTGTGGCCGCCGTGGTCGTAGAGCATCTGCAGCCCGTACTGGACCAGCCCGCGCATCTCCTCCGCCGTCTGGAAACGGTCGTCGGGCTCCTTCGCGAGCGAGCGCATGACGAGGCCGTCCAGCTCCGGCGGGCACGTGCCCTCCGAGGTCCGCGACGGCGGCACCGGGATGTCCTGGACGTGCTGGTACACCACCGACAGCGGGGTCTCACCGGTGAACGGGGGGCGCAGCGCGAGCAGTTCGTAGAGCAGGCAGCCCGTCGCGTACAGGTCGGAGCGGTGGTCCACGGCCTTGCCGAGGGCCTGCTCCGGCGACAGGTACTGCGGGGTGCCCATCACCATGCCGGTCTGCGTCATCGTCGTGGACGCCCCGTGCAGGGCGCGGGCGATGCCGAAGTCCATCACCTTCACGGCACCGGTGTCGGTGATGATCACGTTGGCCGGCTTGATGTCGCGGTGCACGATGCCGTGCTGGTGCGAGTAGGCCAGCGCCTCCAGGACGCCCGAGACGATGATCAGGGCCTGCTCCGGGCCCGGCGCCTCGGCGTTGAGCAACAGGTCACGGATGGTGCGGCCCTCGACCAGCTCCATCACGATGTACGGCACGGCCTGGCCGTTCGCCTGGTCCTCGCCGGAGTCGTACACGGCGACGATCGCGTGGTGGTTGAGGCCGGCCACCGACTGGGCCTCGCGGGTGAAGCGGGCCTTGGAGACCGGGTCCTCGGCGAGATCGGCGCGCAGCAGCTTCACGGCCACGGTGCGTCCGAGGCGCACGTCCTCGGCGGCGAACACCTCGGCCATGCCGCCCCGGCCGAGTCTGCGGGTCAGCCGGTACCGGCCGTCGCCGACCAGGCCGCCGTTGCCCCACATCTCCGGCGCCTCTGACATGCCGCCGCCGGACGCCTCGGGGTCGGACGGGCCCTGGGCGCGCTGCGTCTGTGCCATCAGTCCTCGCCGTCGTTTCTGCCCGCGGTGCGCGCGGTGTTGTTACGGTCTCCGTCGGCCACGCTACAGGTTCGGCGCAAGCCGCCGGTCCAGAAGCGTCGCGGGAACCGGCCCGAGACGGACCGGCCATGAAACCCCGAGCGGGTGCGGTCGTGCAAATTGCGTGTACCAGCGGGACGCCACCTGTAACGCTTGCGCGACGCTTCTTTCGCGTACGGTCACGGAACGGGCACCGAGCTTGACGTGTCCGTGCCCTGGGGCAGACTTGGCCGGGAATAGCACTTTCGATCACCGGATCCGGTCGACGGACAGCCGAACGCGGGAGCACAGCATCCGCTGCCGCCGCGCCTATGGGGGACGCAGAACATGAGCCAGGACGGCGCACAGAGCCGGTTCGCGGGGCGGGCACTGGCCGGCGGCCGCTACCAGCTGCGCGACTTGCTCGGTGAGGGCGGCATGGCCTCGGTGCATCTCGCCTACGACTCCGTGCTCGACCGCCAGGTGGCCATCAAGACGCTCCACACCGAGCTGGGCCGGGAGCAGGCGTTCCGGGAGCGGTTCCGCCGCGAGGCCCAGTCAGTGGCGAAACTCACGCACACGAACATCGTCTCGGTCTTCGACACCGGCGAGGACGAGCTCGACGGCACCACGATGCCGTACATCGTCATGGAGTACGTCGAGGGACGGCCCTTGGGCTCGGTGCTCGAGGAGGACGTCCGCCGGCAGGGCGCCATGCCCGCCGACAAGGCCCTGAAGATCACCGCGGACGTGCTCGCCGCGCTGGAGATCAGCCACGAGATGGGCCTCGTCCACCGCGACATCAAGCCGGGCAACGTGATGATGACCAAGCGCGGCGTCGTCAAGGTGATGGACTTCGGCATCGCCCGCGCCATGCAGTCGGGCGTCACCTCCATGACGCAGACCGGCATGGTCGTCGGCACCCCGCAGTACCTGTCGCCGGAGCAGGCCCTCGGCCGGGGCGTGGACGCGCGGTCCGACCTGTACTCCGTCGGCATCATGCTCTTCCAGCTGGTCACCGGACGCCTGCCGTTCGACGCCGACTCGCCGCTGGCCATCGCCTACGCGCATGTTCAGGAGGAGCCGGTGTCGCCCTCCTCGATCAACCGCTCCCTGCCGCCGGCGGTGGACGCGCTGGTCGCCCGCGCGCTGAAGAAGAACCCGAACGAGCGCTTCCCCAACGCCGAGGCCATGCGCGACGAGTGCCTGCGCGTGGCGTCCTCCGTCCAGGCGGCCCCGCCGAGCATCGTCCCCGGCGTCCAGACCTCCAGCGGCGCGGGCGTCGGCTCGGCGGTGTTCCCGCCGGTCGACCAGGCGAACCCGGCGCCCTCGGGCAACATCCAGACGCCCTACCAGCCGGTCCCCAACCCGTACGGCAACCCGGTCCCCTCCGGGCCGTCCCCGGCGTACGGCTATCCGCAGCAGGGCGGCTACCAGACGCCCGCCCCCTCGCCGTACGCGCACCAGCAGGCCTCGACCCCGCCGCCGTACACGATGTCGCCGCAGACCACGCCCATGGGTGGCGGTCCGGGCGGCCGGAGCGGCCGGCCGGTGGTCGTCGGCTCGGTCGCCGTCGCCGGCATCGCCGTCTTCGGCCTGATCCTGGCCCTGGTGCTGCACAACAAGGGCGACGACAACGGCGGCACCGCCCACCCGAGCGGCAGCGCCAGCGCCTCGGCGTCCAAGGCGGCGGGTTACCGCGGGCCGGACCCGTCCAGGACGATCGACAGCAGCGAGTGCACGGAGCCGCAGGAGTCGTACAACGACCCCGCGAAGATCCGGGTGCCCAACTTCCAGTACAAGTACGTCAAGTCGGTCAAGGCCTGCCTGCAGGCGGCGGGCTGGAAGGTGAGCGTCAAGGACATGGACGAGAACACCTACGGCGACGGCACCGTCATGAACCAGTTCCCCGCCGCGGGCACGGACGTCGACCCGAAGAACATGCCCGAGATCCAGCTCGGCGTCTCGACGGGCAACCCCGCCTCCTGAGTGCTCCGTCCGTGACACGGTGAAGGGGCCCGGCAGTTCGGCTGCCGGGCCCCTTTCTCGGTCTCTGCGGTGAACCCGTGGGCCGGCGGGCCCACGGGCTCACCGGCCTACAGGTACGGTCCGCCCGAACGGCCGCCGGCGCGGGGGTCGTCGCCCCCCTCGGGGCCGAGGCCCGGAGGAAGCGCGCGGCGCATCTGCTCCAACTGGGCCCGCGCGGCCATCTGCTGGGCGAACAGGGTGGTCTGGATGCCGTGGAAGAGCCCCTCCAGCCAGCCGACCAACTGGGCCTGCGCGATGCGCAGTTCCGAGTCGCTGGGCGTCCCCTCGTCCGTGAACGGCAGGGACAGCCGCTCCAGCTCCTCGACGAGCTCCGGCGCCAGGCCGTCCTCCAGCTCCTTGACCGAGCTGGCGTGGATCTCCTTCAGCCGGTTCCGGCTCGCCTCGTCCAGAGGAGCCGCCCGCACCTCCTCCAGAAGCTGCTTGATCATGCTGCCGATCCGCATGACCTTGGCAGGCTGTTCCACCTGCTCCGTCACCGGGATCTCGCGGACGTCGTCGTCGCCACCACCACCGCCGAGCGCCATGCCGTCCTGGCCGACGACCAGGATCTGGGGGTTCTCCGGCGACCGTTCGTTCCTCGGCATCTCCATGCCGCCATTCTCTCGCACCCGTACACCTCACCTCTGTGGTGCCCCCCGCGGAAGCTGATCCACCGTGTCGCCCCGGATCGGGGCACCCACGCGAGGCCGTGTCGACCCATCGGCCGCGCCCGGAATGCCGGATCGGGACGGTGATGTGAGTGTGGTGCCACGGATCCACCGATCCGCCGACCGGGCACCGTGAGGGGGTCCACGACGTGACTCCATGGCCGCGCATCGCACTGCGCACGACGGGAGTGCTGGCCGTGCTGGGAGCCGTCGCCCTGCCCTGTGGCTCCGCCTCGTCGTACGACCCGGGGAAGGTCTCCCCGGACCCCACGGCCGCCCGTCCGGCGCCCGCCTCCCCCTCCGCCGCCTCCGCGCGCCCGGCGCCCGAAGGTGCCCCCGGGCACCCGGCGTCCGACTCCGCCCGTCCGTCCCCGACGGCCTCGTCCGCCCACCGCCCGGCCTCCGCGTCCGCCTCGGCCCGTCCGGCTGCCGCGTCCTCCTCCACCTCCTCCCGGCACTCCGCCGAGCCGTCCCGGGCCGGGAGCCGTCCCGGCGAGGGACGGCAGCATCCGGGGCGGTCGACGGGGCCGGACGCCCGGGTGGAGGGCGACGACACGGCCCCGCCGGAGGACGAGGGCGCGAGGGAGCGGCACCAGGGCGGGCGGGACGACGGCGCCTGGGACGAGGGTGCGCGGGAGGAAGGCGGTGACCCGACCGGCGCGCCGACGGAGACGGCCGCACCCCGGACACCCGAGGAGGCCGCTCCCGCCGCGTCCGTGCCGCCGGGGGACCCGGCGGCACGGTCCGCCGCCCGGAGCGCCTCCGCGGCCGAGCCCGTGCTGCGGATCCTGCCCCTCGGCAGCGGGCTCGTCCTGATCGGCCTCGGCCTGGGCCTCGCCTTCGTCGGCCTCAGGGTGCGGCGCGGCTAGGGCCCTTCCGAGGCGCGAGCCCGGCAAGATCCGAAAGAGAGGGCCTGGGCGCGCCGTGGCTGGTCGCGCCGTGGGCTGGCAGCACCGCCGCTGGTCACGCCGTGGCGGGCGCGGGCGTCCGGGGGCTTCGGGGCCGGGGAGGTCAGCCGGCGACGAGGAGGACCTTGCCGATGTGGCTGCTCTCCTCCACGATCCGGTGGGCGGCCGCCGCGTCACCCATGGGCACTTCGCGATGGACGATCGGCCGGACGTGACCGGCGGCGATCAGCGGCCAGACGTGCTCGCGCACGGCAGCGACGATGGCCGCCTTCTCCTCCAGCGGACGGGCCCGCAGCGAGGTCGCGCTGATCGCGGCCCGCTTGGCGAGCAGGGCGCCGATGTTCAGCTCGCCCTTGGCACCGCCCTGCATCCCGATGATCGCGAGCCGGCCGTTGACGGCGAGCGCCTTGACGTTGCGGTCGAGGTACTTGGCGCCCATGTTGTCGAGGATGACGTCGGCCCCGGCACCGCCGGTGGCCTCCTTCACCTCGGCCACGAAGTCCTGCTCCCGGTAGTTGATCAGGACCTCGGCGCCCAGCTCGGCGCAGCGCTCCAGCTTCTCCTTGGTGCCCGCGGTGACGGCCACCGCGGCGCCCACGGCACGGCCGAGCTGGATCGCCATCGTGCCGATGCCGCTGGAGCCGCCGTGCACGAGCAGCGTCTCGCCGGGACGCAGGTGGGCGATCATGAAGACGTTGGACCAGACCGTGCAGGTCACCTCGGGCAGCGCCGCGGCCTGCCTCAGGTCGACGCCCTCGGGCACGGGCAGCAGCTGACCCGCCGGAACGGCCACCTTCTCGGCGTAGCCGCCGCCCGAGAGCAGCGCGCACACCTCGTCGCCGACCGCCCAGCCCGACACGCCGGGCCCCAGTGCGGCGATCCGCCCGGAGCACTCCAGACCGGGGTACGGGGAGGCGCCGGGCGGCGGGTCGTAGAAGCCCTGGCGCTGCAGGATGTCGGCCCGGTTGACGGCGCTGGCCACCACCTCGACCAGCACCTCGCCCTCGCCGGGCACCGGATCCGGCACCTCGTCCCACACCAATGCCTCGGGTCCGCCAGGTTCGGGAATCGTGATCGCATGCATGGGGCCGACGCTACTCCTCGCTCCCTCGGGAACGGCGCGCCCCTGCCCCGGGCGGGCGGAGCGGACGGCCGACGCCCGGGGTCGCCGGTCAGGTGACGCCTGGTCAGCGGGCAGACCGCACCCGGCCACCGGGCAGGTGGCGCGCGGCCGCGGGGCAGGCGGCGGTCAGTCCGTGGGCAGCGGCCGCGCGTGCGGGGTGACCTGGGTGCCCGGTGTGGCCCGCACGATGGTGATCAGACGGTCCGTCAATTGCAGCGCGCCGAGCGAAGGGTCGTCGTATCCGAGCACCCGGTGCCCCCGTACGACGCTGACCACCAGGTCGTCCGTCTCCCGCGGCCCCCTGCCCACCTCGGTCTTTATGACGGGCCGTTCGACGAGGTCCAGGCCGCTCCCCTGCTGGATGAGGTCCTCCAGGACCATGCCTGCGGCCGGACTCAGCACGGACAGCCCCAGCAGACGCCCCGCCGCGCTCGCGCTCGTGATGACCGCGTCCGCCCCGGACTGCCGGAGCAGCGGCGCGTTCTCCTCCTCGCGCACCGCCGCCACGATCTTCGCCCCCCGGTTGAGCTGCCGCGCTGTCAGCGTCACCAGCACCGCGGTGTCGTCCCGCTGCGTGGCCACGATGATCTGCCGGGCCCGCTCCACCTCCGCCCGCTTGAGGATCTCGCTGCGCGTGGCGTCCCCGACCACCCCCGCGTAACCGTCCGCCGTGGCCGCGTCGACCACCTTCGCGCTCGGATCGACCACGACGACCTGCTGCTTCTTCAACCCCGTCGCACAGACGGTCTGCAGGGCCGACCGCCCCTTCGTGCCGAAGCCGACGACGACGGTGTGGTCACGCAAGGTGGACCTCCAGCGGTTGAGGCGCCATTCCTCCCGCGTGCGTTCGGTGAGGACCTCGAGCGTGGTGCCGACGAGGATGATCAGGAACAGCACACGCAACGGCGTGATGACGAAGATGTTGGTGAGCCGGGCGGCGTCACTGACGGGCGTGATGTCGCCGTAGCCGGTGGTGGAGAGGGTGACCGTCGCGTAGTACGCCGCGTCCAGGAAGTCGACCGAGCCGTCCGAGCTGTCGCGGTAGCCCTCGCGGTCGGCGTAGACGATGAGGACTGTCGCGACCAGCACCAGCAGGGCGAGGGCCAGCCGTTTGCCGACCTGCCGGACCGGACGCTCCACCACCCTCTTCGGAAGTCTCACCCGATGGGTCACGAGATGTTCGTCCGCTTGGCGGGCGATCGCGTCGTGGCCCGGAAGTTTCACGTGAAACACACCCCGATGCCGGCGGCGGCCCAGGGCAGATCGAGCAGCTCCGCCTCCTGCCCCGCCCGCGCGCCGCCCGGTGGTACGACGGCCAGCGCGTCGGCGGCGGCCACGCCCCGCAGCATGGCCGGCCCGTTGTAGTGCAGGGGAACCGCGTGGTCCCCGCGCAGCACGACGGGGACCAGCCGGGTGTCGTACGGATGCCCGTGCACCGCGTCGCTCAGCGGCAGCGTGTACGGCTCCGGCGCCGGGCGCGCCGCCAGGGTGCGCAGCAGCGGTTCGGCGAGCGTGAGCAGGCCGGAGACGGCCGCCAGGGGGTTGCCGGGCAGGCCGACGAGGTGCTGGTGCTCCTTGGTGCGGGCCAGGAGCATCGGGTGGCCCGGGCGGACCTGGACGCCGTCCACCAGGAACTCGGCGCCGATGCGGTGCAGGATGGGGTGGACGTGGTCGACGGGTCCGGCGGCGGTGCCCCCGGTGGTGACGACCAGGTCGGCCCCGGATCCGGTGACCGCCTCGTACAGGGCCCCGGCGTCGTCGCCGATCCTGCGTACGGCGGTGACCTCGGCGCCGAGCGCCCGCAGCCAGGGGGGCAGCATCGGGCCGAGCGCGTCCCGGATCAGGCCGTCGTGCGGCAGGCCCTCGGCGAGCAGCTCGTCGCCGAGCACGAAGACCTCGGCGCGGGGCCGGGGGACCGCGGCGAGGGTGTCGTACCCGGCGGCCGCGGCGAGGCCGAGCACGGCCGGGGTGACGAGGGTGCCGAGGGGCAGCAACTGGTCGCCGCTCCCGCATTCCTGGCCGCGCGGACGGATGTCCTGACCGTGCACGACCTCGCGGGTCGAGTGCAGCCGGCCCTTGTCGTCCATGCGGCCGTGCTCGCTGCGCAGCACCGCCGTGGAGTCCTGCGGTACGCGGGCGCCGGTCGCGATCCGCACGGCCTCGCCGTCGGTCAGCGGCTCGGGTCGCGCGTGCCCGGCCAGAACGCCCTCGTCCCGGACGTCCCAGGGGCCGGGGCCGGCCACGGCCCAGCCGTCCATGGCGGAGGTGTCGAAGGAGGGCAGGTCGGTGAGAGCGGCGAGGGGGGCGGCCAGGACCAGGCCCAGGGCGGCGTCGAGGGGCACCGACACGGTGGCACGGCGGGCGCCGGCGGGGGTGTCATCGGCGGCGGCTCCTCGGGGGACCGAGGCACGGGCCGCCCGGGCGGCGATCTCGCGGGCGTCGGGCCAGGGGGTGGCCCGGTGACGGGCTTCCGCGGAGTGCGGGCCGCCGTGACCGGCCGCGGCGCCGCCCCGGCCGGAGTGCTCCCCCTCGGGGGGCGCGTCGCCGGGGGCGGAGGCGGTGTCGTCACGGCTGTCCCACGAGGCGTCGTCGTATCCCGTGCGGGCGGTGTCGCGGAGGTGGGCCGGGCCGGGGGCGTCTCCGGCGCCGCTCCCCGGGGCGGTCCCGGGGCCGTCGCCGTCGCCGTGGCCCGGAATTCGGATGTCGCCGTGACCGTCGCCCGGTGCGGGGACGTTGCCCTCCTTCACGAGCGCGAGCACCTCCTCGACGTCGAGATCCTCGGCGTCCTCGCCGGTGCGGACGCCGCGGGCGGTCATCCGGCGTCCCGGTCGGCGCCGGGCCCCGCGTCGGCGTCGCTCTCGTCCGCCCAGCGCTGGGCGAGGGCGACGGCCTTGCGGGCGGCCTCGGCGACCGCCTCGGGGCCGCCCCCGGCCTTCGCGGCGGCGTAACCGACGAGGAAGGTGGTCAGGGGCGCCGCCGGGCGGGCCACGCCGTGGGCGGCGTCGCGGGCCAGGTCGAGCAGGCCGCCGGTGTCGACGTCCAGGTCGATGCCCAGCTCGTCCTTGACTGCGGAAATCCATTCATCCAACACGTGCCCATGCTCCCTGATGCGTGCCCTGGCGTCGGCGATGTCGTCCCAGGTGTCGCAGTCGAAGGACGCGACGGGGTCGGGGACGCGGGTGAGGTCGAGATCGGCGGTCAGCCGGCGCAGCGGCAGGCCGGTGAGGGCGCCGCTCGCGGCGCCGCCGGGTTCGGAGCCGCCGCCGGATGCGGGCGCGGCGAGGGCCGCCAGCCCGCGCCGCAGTGAGGCCGTGCGGTACGCGGCCACGAGCGGCTGGTCGCGCCCCTCGGCGTCGGTGAGCAGCGCGCCGTCCGCGCGGCCCGCCCGCAGGGCGTCCAACAGCCGCCGCACGGCGGCCTCTTCGAGGAACGGCAGATCGGCGGAGAGCACGACGACGTGGTCCGCCGTGGTGCGGCGCAGCCCGGCGTCGAGCGCGGCGAGCGGACCGGCGCCGGGCGGCTCCTCGCGCGCCCACAGCACGGGGCGCGGGGTCGGCCGCGGTTCGGCCACGACGACGGTCGTGCGCGCCCCGGCACAGGCGCCCAGCACCCGGTCGAGCAGGGCGCGGCCGCCGACCCGCACCCCGGGTTTGTCCGCGCCGCCGAGCCGCCGGGCGGCACCGCCGGCGAGCACGACGGCGTCGTAGGCGGCACCCTCGTCCGGCACACGCCCGGCAGCCTCCACTGCGCCGGACCTGTCGGGCACGTCAGGGGCGCCGGGTGCGCCGGGTGCGCCGGGTGCGCCGGGTGCGCCGGGTGCGCCGGGTGGCTCGTAGGCGGTCACCCCCCGAGTATGCGTCCCGCCCGCGATCACAGGGAATGCGGGCGGGACCCCGGCGTCACACCGTGCGCAGCAGCACCGCCGGCTGTTCCACGCAGTCCGCCACATACCGCAGGAAACCGCCCGCCGTGCCGCCGTCGCACACCCGGTGGTCGAAGGTGAGCGAGAGCTGGACGACCTGCCGCACCGCCAGCTCGCCCTCGTGCACCCAGGGCTTGGGGACGATGCGGCCGACGCCGAGCATGGCGGCCTCGGGGTGGTTGATGATCGGCGTGGAGCCGTCGACGCCGAACACCCCGTAGTTGTTCAACGTGAAGGTGCCGCCGGTCAGTTCCGCGGGCGTCAGGGTGCCCGCCCGGGCCGCCTCGGTCAACCGGGCGAACTCGGCGGTCAGCGCCTCGGCGTCCCGCGCGTGCGCGTCCCGTACGACCGGGACGACGAGCCCTCGCTCGGTCTGCGCGGCGAAGCCGAGGTGCACCTCGTCGAGCCGGACGACCTCCCTGGCCTCCATGTCCACCGTGGAGTTGAGCTCCGGGTAGCGCGCGAGCGCGGCCGTGCAGATCCGGGCGAGGAGGGCGAGAAGGGAGATCTTCGGGCCCCCGGCGGCGTTCATCGCCGCCCGCGCCCGCATCAGCTCCGTGGCGTCGGCGTCCACCCAGCAGGTGGCGTCCGGGATCTCCCGGCGGCTGCGGGACAGCTTGTCGGCCACGGCACCGCGCACACCCTTGAGGGGGATGCGCGTGCCGGCGCCACCGCGGGAGGCCCGCCGGGCACCGGCGGCCGTCTCGGCGGCCGTCTCGGCGGCGGACGCGGACGTGCCCGACACGGCCGTGCCGGACGTGGCCGTGGCCTCCGCGCCCGGCGCCCCCGTACGGCCCGGCGCCGTGCCGGCCCGCAGCGCGCCCTCGACGTCCGCGCGCAGGATCAGCCCGTCGGGGCCGGAACCGGAGAGGCGGCGCAGGTCCAGGCCGTTCTCCCGGGCGAGCCGGCGGACGAGCGGGGAGATGACCGGGACGGGTCCGTCGGCCGAGCGGTCGGCCGCCGGGCCGGGGACGGCCGTACCGGCACGGCCGTTCAGGGTCGCCGACCCGGCCGTGACCGCCTGGGCGGCGGCCGACGGTGCCGGACCGCCGTTCGCGGCGGCCAGGCCTGGGCGTGCGCCCGCCGCACCCGCGGCCGGCGCACCCGGAGCGGACGTGTCCGGACCCGCGCCCGACGCCTGCGCGACCGGCGCCTGGCGCACCCGTCGGCGGCGCGCCGGGGGCGCTCCGGTGCCGTACCCCACCAGGACGTTGCCGGAGCCCCGGCTGTCGTCCCCGGCGGCCGGTTCGCCGACCGCCACCGTCAGCAGCGGGGCGCCGACGGGCAGTTCGGTGCCCTCCTCGCCGTACCGGGCCGTGATCACGCCCCCGTACGGGCAGGGCACCTCGACCATCGCCTTGGCCGTCTCGACCTCGACGACCGGCTGGTCGACGGCGACGACGTCGCCCACCTGCACCAGCCAGCGCACGATCTCCGCCTCGGTGAGCCCCTCCCCGAGATCGGGGAGCTTGAACTCCAGCACCTGTGCCATCAGCTCTCGGCCTCCCACTGCAGACGCGCCACGGCGTCCAGGATCCGGTCGACACCCGGCAGGTGGTGCCGCTCCAGCATCGGCGGCGGGTAGGGGATGTCGAACCCGGCCACGCGCAGCACGGGAGCCTCCAGGTGGTGGAAGCAGCGCTCCGTGACGCGGGCGGCGATCTCCCCGCCCGGCCCGCCGAAGGAACCCGACTCGTGCACGACGACCGCCCGCCCGGTGCGCCGCACCGACGCACAGACGGTCTCGTCGTCGAACGGCACCAGGGAGCGCAGGTCGACGACCTCCAGGTCCCAGCCCTCGGCCCGCGCCGCCTCGGCGGCCTCGAGGCAGACGGGCACGGACGGGCCGTACGTGATCAGCGTGGCGCTGCGGCCGGTGCGCCGCACGACCGCACGGCCGATGGGCTCGACGGTCTGCGGTTCCTCCGGGTTCCAGGAGTCCTTCGACCAGTACAGGCGCTTGGGCTCGAGGAAGACGACCGGGTCGTCGGAGGCGATGGCGGCGCGCAGCAGGCCGTAGGCGTCGGCGACGGTCGCGGGCGTGACGACATGGAGCCCCGGAGTCGCCATGTAGTACGCCTCGGACGAGTCGCTGTGGTGCTCGACACCGCCGATGCCGCCGCCGTAGGGGACGCGGACGGTGATCGGCAGGGGCATCCTGCCGCGGGTGCGGTTGCGCATCCGCGCGACATGGCTGATGAGCTGCTCGAAGGCCGGGTAGGCGAAGGCGTCGAACTGCATCTCGACGACCGGGCGCAGGCCGTACATGGCCATGCCGACGGCGGTGCCGAGGATGCCGGCCTCGGCCAGCGGGGTGTCCGTGCAGCGGTCCTCGCCGAACTCCTTGGCGAGTCCGTCGGTGACGCGGAAGACCCCGCCGAGGGTGCCGACGTCCTCGCCCATGACGTGCACGGCGGGATCGGCGGCCATCGCGTCGCGCAGCGCGCGCGTGAGGGCCTGGGCCATGGTGGCCGGCTTGAGCGCGACGGTGGTCATCGGGCCGTACCCTCCTGGGACTCGGACTCGGCCTCCAGCTCGGCCCGCAGCTGGGCCCGCTGCTCGCGCAGTTGCGGGGTGGGCTCGGCGTACACGTGGGCGAACAGGTCCGTCGGGTCGAGCGACGGGTCCTGGTTCATGCGCTCGCGCAGCCGGGCGGCCATCGTCTCGGCGTCCTCGCGCGCGGCCCGGATGCCGTCCTCGTCGATCAGGCCCCGCCCGGTCAGCTCCCGCTCCAGCAGCGCGATGGGGTCGTGGTCGCGCCAGGTCTCGACCTCGGCGTCGCCGCGGTAGCGGGTGGCGTCGTCGGCGTTGGTGTGGGCGTCGATGCGGTACGTCACCGCCTCGATCAGCGTCGGACCGCCACCCGCGCGCGCGTTGCGTACGGCGTCGGAGAGGACCTCGTGGACGGCGGCGGCGTCGTTGCCGTCGACCAGGCGGCCCGGCATCCCGTACCCGACGGCCTTGTGGGCGAGCGAGGGGGCGGCGGTCTGCTTGTCGAGCGGGACGGAGATGGCGAAGCCGTTGTTCTGGACGAGGAAGACGACCGGGGCCTGCCAGACGGCGGCGAAGTTGAGCGCCTCGTGGAAGTCGCCCTCGCTGGTGCCGCCGTCGCCGACCATGGCCAGCGCGACCACGTCGTCGCCCTTGAGGCGGGCGGCGTGGGCCAGGCCCACGGCGTGCGGCAGCTGGGTGGCGAGCGGGGTGCTCAGCGGCGCCACGCGGTGCTCGTAGGGGTCGTAGCCGGTGTGCCAGTCACCGCGCAGCAGGGTGAGGGCCTCGACGGGCTCCACTCCGCGCGCGACGACGGCGAGCGTGTCCCGGTAGCTGGGGAAGAGCCAGTCACGGTCCTCCAGGGCGAGAGCGGCCGCGACCTCGCACGCCTCCTGGCCGGTGCTGGAGGGGTAGACGGCCAGACGGCCCTGCTTGGTGAGCGCGGTGGCCTGCGCGTTGTACCGACGGCCGCGCACCAGCTGCGCGTACAGGCGGCGCAGCAGCTCCGGATCGGCCTTGGCGGCGGCCTCCGTGCCCAGGACGCGGTACGGCTCCGGGTCGGGCAGCAGCGGCGCGGGGTCGGTACGGGGCTGCCAGGCGGGCGGCGGCGATGGCCGGTACGCGCCCCGCTGCTCCATGACCGTCATGACGGCACCTCCTCGTGGGAGCGGCTACGGGAGGCGTGTCGGCTGTGACCCGCCTCACCTACCGATTGTTCGGTCGTCGGCACATTTTGGCTACAGGCGACCCCAGGCTGTGGACAAACGGTTCTCCACAACCTGAGATGTACGCAGTACGTCCACGGCGGAAAGGCGGGGGGACATGGCGTCTGAACAAATGGCCGAGGGCCCGAGCGCTGCCGAGCTGCCGCCGCCGCGCCCGCTGGACGCCATTGATCAGGACATCCTGCAGATGCTCCAGACGGACGGCCGCGCCTCGATACGGTCGGTCGCCGAACGGGTCCACGTCTCGCGCGCCAACGCCTACGCGCGGATCAACCGCCTCATCGACGACGGCGTGATCCGCGGGTTCGGGGCCCGCGTGAACCACGAACGCGCGGGTCAGGCCACCTCGGCGTACATCACCCTGAAGATCGTGCAGAACTCCTGGCGCACGGTGCGGGAGCAACTCAGGCAGTTGCCCGGTGCCTCCCACATCGCGCTGGTGGGCGGCGACTTCGATGTGCTGCTCCTCGTGCACACCCCGGACAACCGGGCCCTGCGCGAAGTGGTGCTCACCCGTCTCCAGGCGATCCCCGAGGTGCTCAGCACCCGCACGCTGCTGGTGTTCGAGGAGGAGGACCTGGAGCCCCAGGGCTGACGGGCCGGGCCCGGAGGCGTCCGGTGGCGGCCGCTCAGTCCGCCTTGCGCAGGCCTCCGAAGACCAACTGCACCACTGCGTCGGCCACTTCGCGCTCGCTCATGCCGCGCCCGTCCGGCCGGTACCACTCCACGATCGAGTTGATCATCCCGAAGACGAGCCGGGTCGCGAGCCGCACCTCCACGTCGCCGCGCACGTCCCCCTCCGCGGCCGCCGCCTTCAGCAGCTCGGCCACCCGGTGGTCGAACTCGCGGCGCCGCTCCAGCGCCCAGCGCTCGGTGCCGGTGTTGCCGCGCACGCGCAGCAGCAGCGTCACGTACGGCAGTTCGGCGATGAGCACCTCCACCATGCGCCGCACGACGTACTCCAGGCGGCCCGCCGCGCGCCCCACGCGCGCGGGTTCCTCGCCGAGGATGCCGAAGAGCCCGTCCAGCGCCCGGCTGACGGCCCGGCGCAGCAACTCCTCCTTGCCGGCGACATGGTGGTAGATCGAGGACTTGGAGATGCCGGCCGCCTTGGACAGGTGCTCCATGGACGTGCCGTCGTAGCCGCGCTCGTTGAAGACCCGCACGGCGACGGTGAGCAGCGTCTCGGGGGTGTACGTGTCGCGCCTGGCGGTGGTCATGAGGTGCCCTCCCGCTTGTCGGTGG
Source organism: Streptomyces sp. NPDC014864 (assembly GCF_043081525.1). Lineage (NCBI taxonomy): Bacteria > Bacillati > Actinomycetota > Actinomycetes > Kitasatosporales > Streptomycetaceae > Streptomyces > Streptomyces sp. NPDC014864. The sequence goes on along the minus strand of NZ_JBIBWT010000004.1, from coordinate 61,477 downwards.
CGTACGCGTGGCGGTAGAGCGCCAGGGACGGCGCGTAGCGTCCGGAGGGGTCGCGCAGGTGCAGGTCGTCCAGGAGGCCGTAGGCCCAGGTCCGGCCGAGTCGCCGGCTCCACTCGAAGGGCCCGAGGGGATAGTTGACGCCCAGGCGCATCGCGGTGTCGATGTCCTCCTCGGTGGCGACCCCCTTGGCGACGGCGTCGTGCGCCAGGTCGACGATCCGGGCGACCGTACGGGCGACGATCATGCCGGGCACGTCGCCGATGACGCTGACGTCCTTGCCGAGCGCCTGGAAGAGCCCGGTGGCCTCCGCCAGGGTCTGCGGGGAGGTGTCCTGCGAGGCGGACAGGGCGATCCGGGTGGCCCTGCGGTAGTCGAGCGCGAGGTCGAAGTAGACGACGTCACGGAACTCGACGGAGGTCTGGCCGTCGGCGAGGACCAGCTGGCCGCCGCCGGGCAGCACCAGGCGGGTGCCGTGGTCCTCGTCCTCCTCACGGACGGCGATGCCCGCCTCGCGGATCAGCGGGAGCAGTTCGGACGCCGGGCCCAGATCGCCCTCGGCGACGACGTACGCGGGTGCGTGCGCCTTCTCGGCGGTGTGCGGCTCGGGGCGCTCGGCGTCCTCGGCGTAGTCGTACCAGCCGTGTCCGCTCTTGCGGCCGAGGCGGCCGGACTCGACCAGGCGCCGCTGGGCGAGCGAGGGCGTGAAGCGCACGTCCCGGAAGAACGACTGCCACACGGAGTGGGTGACCGACTCGTTGACGTCCTGCCCGATGAGGTCGGTCAGCTCGAAGGCGCCCATCCGGAAGCCGCCGGACTCGCGCAGCACGGCGTCGATGGTGGCGGGGTCGGCGCCCTGCGCCTCGAGGACGGCGAACGCCTCGGCGTAGAACGGCCGGGCGATGCGGTTGACGATGAAGCCCGGGGTGTCCGCGCAGGCGACCGGTGTCTTGCCCCAGGCCCGGGCCGTCTCGTACGCGCGGGTGGCCGAGGTGACGTCGGTCGCGAACCCGGAGACGACCTCCACCAGCGGCAGCAGCGGCGCCGGGTTGAAGAAGTGCAGGCCCACGAGACGGCCCGGGTTGCGCAGCGCGCCGCCGACGGCCGTCACCGACAGGGACGAGGTGTTGGTGGCGAGCAGGCAGTCGTCGCCTACGACGCCCTCGAGCTCACGGAACAGCTCCTGCTTGACGTCCAGCCGCTCCAGCACGGCCTCGACGACGAGCGCGCAGTCCGCGAGGGAGGCGAGGTCCTCGACGGGCCGCAGCCGGGCGCGGGCCGCGTCCCGGTCGGCGGCGGAGAGCCGGCCCTTCTCGACGAGCCGGTCCAGCCGCGCGCCGATCGCGGCGGCCGCCTCCCCGGCCCGTCCGGGCACGGTGTCGTGGAGCCGCACCGGATGGCCGGCGACCAGCGCGACCTGGGCGATGCCCTGGCCCATGGTGCCGGTGCCGACGACGGCCACGGGGCTGCTGAGGTCGAGTGCTGTCATGTGCGCGATCCTCCCGCACGGGGTTTTCCACAGATGCGGCAGGCCCCCTTGTCCCGACCGATCGTTCGGTTACTCTAGCCCTGTCCAGTCGTTCCTGCCCATGGTTCTGCCCAGGTCATGAGCTCGAAGAAGAGTTCTTGAGACGAGGAGTTGGTCCCGCATGGCCGCCGAACTGACCGCGCACGAGCTCATCGCACGGCACCGGCCCACTCTCGACCAGGCGCTGGAGGCGATCCGCACGCGCGCGTACTGGTCGCCCCACCCCGAGCACCCGAAGGCCTACGGGGAGCACGGCAGCCTGGACGCGGCCGCGGGCAAGGCCGCCTTCGACGCCCTGCTGGGCACCCGCCTCGACCTCGGCCAGCCCGGCACCGACGACTGGGTGGGCGGCGAGGTCTCGCCGTACGGCCTCGACCTGGGCGTGACCTACCCGCACGCGGACCTCGACCAGTTGCTGCCCGCGATGAAAGCCGGGCAGCGCGCCTGGCGCGACGCGGGCGCGGAGGCGCGTGCCGTGGTCTGCCTGGAGATCCTCAAGCGCATCAGCGACCGGACGCACGAGTTCGCCCACGCCGTCATGCACACCTCCGGCCAGGCCTTCATGATGGCGTTCCAGGCGGGGGGCCCGCACGCCCAGGACCGCGGTCTGGAGGCGGTCGCGTACGCCTATGTGGAGCAGGTGCGCACCCCGGACACCGCGGAGTGGACCAAGCCCCAGGGCAAGCGCGACCCGCTCGCCCTCACCAAGCAGTTCACGCCCGTCCCGCGCGGGATCGCGCTGATGATCGGCTGCAACACGTTCCCGACGTGGAACGGCTATCCGGGCCTGTTCGCGTCCCTGGCCACCGGCAACGCGGTCCTGGTGAAGCCCCACCCGCGCGCGGTGCTGCCGCTCGCGCTCACCGTGCAGGTGGCCCGCCAGGTGCTCACCGAGGCCGGCTTCGACCCGAACCTGGTGGCGCTGGCCGCCGAGCGGCCCGGCGAGGGCATCGCCAAGGCCCTGGCCACCCGCCCCGAGATCAGGATCATCGACTACACCGGGTCGACGGCCTTCGGCGACTGGCTGGAGGCCAACGCGCGCCAGGCGCAGGTCTACACGGAGAAGGCCGGCGTCAACACGGTGATCGTGGAGTCGACCGACGACTACAAGGGGATGCTCTCCAACCTGGCCTTCTCGCTCTCGCTCTACAGCGGCCAGATGTGCACCACCCCGCAGAACCTGCTCGTCCCGCGCGAGGGCATCCGCACCGACCAGGGCCCCAAGTCCTTCGACGAGGTCGCCGCCGACCTCGCCAAGGCCGTCGACGGCCTGCTCGGCGACGACGCCCGGGCGAACGCCCTGCTCGGCGCGATCGTCAACCCGGACGTGAAGGCGCGGCTGGAGGCCGCCGCCGGTCTCGGCGAGGTCGCCCTCCCCTCCCGCGAGATCACCAACCCGGACTTCCCGGGCGCGGTCGTCCGCACCCCGGTGATCGTCAAGCTCGACGGCGCCAAGCCGGACGCCGAGTCCGCCTACCTGAGCGAGTGCTTCGGGCCCGTCTCCTTCGCCGTCGCGGTCGACTCCGCGGCGGACGCGGTGGAGCTGCTGCGCCGCACGATCCGCGAGAAGGGCGCGATGACGGTGGGCGCCTACACCACCGACGACGAGTTCGAGCGGGCCGTGCAGGAGGTGTGCCTGGAGGAGGCCGCCCAGCTGTCCCTCAACCTCACCGGCGGGGTGTACGTCAACCAGACCGCCGCCTTCTCCGACTTCCACGGATCGGGCGGCAACCCGGCGGCCAACGCGGCCCTGTGCGACGGGGCGTTCGTGGCCAACCGGTTCCGGGTGGTGGAGGTCCGCCGGGAGGCCTAGAGGAGGCCCTCAGGACGTGAGCGGTGCGCCCCCGCCGGCGCTCCAGTGGTACAGCGTCATCGCCACGCTGGTGGCGAGGTTGTAGCTGGAGACCCGGGGGCGCATCGGCAGCGCCAGCAAGTGATCGACGCGCTCGCGCAGCCCGCCGGACAGGCCGCTGCGCTCGGAGCCGAAGGCGAGCACGGCGTCGTCCGGCAGCTTCAGCCCCCGGATGTCCTCGCCCTCCGGGTCGAGGGCGAACAGCGGACCGGGCGGCAGTTCGTCGACGCCGAGCCGCTCCACGGCGGTCGCGAAGTGCAGCCCCGCCCCGCCGCGCACCACGGTGGGGTGCCACGGGTCGAGGGTTCCGGTGGTGACCACTCCGGTGGCCCCGAAACCGGCGGCCAGCCGGATCACGGCCCCCGCGTTGCCCAGGTTGCGCGGCTGGTCCAGGACCACCACGGGCGCGCTTCGGGGCATGCGGGCCAGCACCGCCAGACGGTCCTCGCGGGGGGGCCGTACGGCGAGGGCGGCGACGGCGGTCGGGTGGGGCCGGGCCACGAGGGATGCGTAGGTCTCCCGCGGGACCTCGGCCAGCAGGACGTCCAGCCGGTCCCGTACGTCCGGCGCCAGTTCGTCGGCGAGGGCGAGCGCCTCCCGCCGGTCGGCGGTGACCGCCACCGGCACCTCGGCACCGAAACGCACCGCGTGCTTGAGGGCGTGGAAGCCGTCGAGCAGCACGCAGTCCCCGGCGAGCCGGCGCCAGCGGGAAACGGGGTCGGTCATGCCCCGAAGCCTACGCGGACGGGCTCGCCGTCCCCCGGGGAGCGGGCGCCCTCCGGCGCCGGCCGGCCGGCCCGCGAGCGCAGCCGCCCCCGCGCGTGTGCCGCCCAGCCGCCCACGCGGTGCAGGAAGGAGGTCGGCAGGAACACCGCGTCCGCCGCGATCATCGCGAGCGAGAAGAACGGCAGCCCCAGGACGACGGCGATCACCGCGTGCTCGGTCATCATGGCCGCCAGCAGGACGTTCTTGACCCGCCGGTTGAAGAGCGTGAACGGGAAGGCGACCTGGACGGCCACCGTCCCGTAGGTCACCAGCATCACCATGGTGCCGCTGGCCGACAGCAGGTCGCCGAGCACGGGCCAGGGCGAGAAGTAGTCCAGGTGGAGCGGGTAGTAGACGGCGGTGCCGTCCTGCCAGCGCGAGCCCTGGATCTTGTACCAGCCGGCCGTCGCGTAGATCAGGCACGCCTCCGCCGCGATCACGAGCAGCGCGGCGTTGTGCACCAGGTTGGCGATGACGTCGAGCAGGATCCGCGGCTGCGACCACCGGTCCCGGCGCCCGACGGCCCACCACAGGGCCTGCGCCACCCACACACCCCACAGGAGCGCGGGGACGAGCCACTCGCCCCGCATCCTGCCCGCCCCGGTCACCGCGATCAGGACCAGCCCGAGCACGGCCCACAGGAGGGGACCGGCCCGGTCGGGCGTCCGCTCCCCGCGCGCGCGGGCCGCCGCAGCGCGCCGGGCCCGCCGCGCGTCCAGCGACCACACCTGGCCGCAGCGCGTGAAGACCAGGTACAGGGACATCAGGTGCAGGACGTTGTCACCGCCGTCACCGGCGAAGACGCTGCGGTTCTGCAGCGACAGCACCCCGACCATGAACAGCACGGAGAGCGTGCGGGTCCGCCAGCCCAGCATCAGCAGCAGACTCGCCAGCACGGCCAGCACGTAGACGATCTCGAACCACAGCTGTCCCCGGGACCACAGCAGGACCGTGAAGGAGCCGTTGCTCGCGGTCAGCTGCTCGGCGAGATCCCAGCTCCAGGGCGCGTCCGGCCCGTAGAGCTCCTGGCGGTGGGGGAACTCGCGCAGCAGGAACAGCAGCCAGGTCAGCGAGAAGCCGATACGGATCACGGCCGCCTGGTACGGGCCGAGGGCGGCCTCGGTGACCCGGGCTATGCCCCGGGAGAAACAGAGCGAGAGCCGGTTCACCGCACACCCCCCTCAAGCTCGCCACTCGGCACCGTCCACCAGGGAAGCACGCGGTAGGCGGGCGTGTCCGGCACCTTCTCCCCGCTCCACACCGGCGGCTGCACATTGCTGGTACGGCTGCGGACCTGGACGCGCTGGATCACCCCGTGCGGGCCGGCCGCGTGGTCGCGGCCGAGGCGCAGCACGACGATCCGGCGCAGGTACTGCTCGGCGAGCATGCCGCGCAGGCCCGCCGGGCGGTTCTCGTTGGTGTGGCTGGCGCCGTAGAAGTCCCAGGCGCGGCGCAGTTCGTTCTGCTGGGTGTGGCTGGGCACCGGATTGCCGTCGATGGCCCGGCCGTCCTGTGCCGACAGGTCGTACCAGCCGGTGGTGCGCAGGCCGCCGGCGCCGGTGGCGACCTCGGCCCGCACCTGCACCGCGATGTTCTGCTGCAACGGGTTCGGCGCGAAGAGCTTCCAGTTCTGCTCGAACTCCGGGTAGACCCAGTCGTCCACGGCCTTGCCGTGCTGCTTCGTCATCGTGTTCGACGGCGCGACGTGCAGGAACACCATGCCCAGGTGCACACAGGCGGTCACCGCCACGACCGCGAGCGCCAGCGCCGCACCGACCCGGTAGGGCGTGGAGAGCGCGGCGACCCCGGCCCGGGCCTCGGCGCGGGGGCCGGGCACGACGGGATGACCGCCCGGGCCGGGCGCGACGGAATGACCGCCCGGGCCGGACGGGTCGCCTGCGCCGGACGGGTCGCCTGCGCCGGGCCGGGCGGGCGCGCCGGACGGTTCGCCGAGAGGGGGCCGATCGCCGACACCGGGGGTGCCCCCGGCGCCGAGCGGGTCGTGGGCACCGGACGGGCCGCCGGCCGCGGCGTCGCCCGGGGGCGCCCCGCCGTCCGGGGCGTTCGAGTCCTCGTCGTACGCGTCCATTCCGCCCCGTTCCCCATCCCCGTCCGTCCTACGGTCCTCGGCGCCGCACGGAACGGTACTCATGCCCGCCCTCCGGGCACACCCCCGGCCCCCGCCGGTACGCCGACGGTCCTTCGGCCGTGCAGCGATGACCGGACACAGACAAAAGACCGCGGACACAGGATCGCAGGAAGGGGAGCGGGAGACGAACCGCGCAGCCAAGGCGGGGAGACAGGGCACGGGGACAAGGCACGAGGACAAGCGGCCGAGACGGGAGGGAAGCGGTTCGTCCACAGGCGGCCCGTGCGTTGTCCACAGCGGTTGACACCCCGCGGCGCCGCGCCCCACCATGGATCCCACCGGACCGAACGATCGGTCGGAAGACATGGAGCGAAGTCGAAGGGGGACCGCATGGCGACAGCAGCCGCGCACCAGCCGGCCCGCACCCAGGCGCACGACGCCTCGGGCACGGAGAGCACCGACGCCCAGCAGCGGGCCTTCGACGCCGCCGTGGCCGCCGACGAGCGCGTCGAGCCGCGCGACTGGATGCCCGACGGCTACCGCGCGACGCTGGTGCGGCAGATCGCCCAGCACGCCCACTCCGAGATCATCGGCATGCAGCCGGAGGCCAACTGGATCACCCGCGCCCCCTCCCTGCGCCGCAAGGCCATCCTCATGGCCAAGGTCCAGGACGAGGCGGGCCACGGGCTGTATCTGTACAGCGCGGCGGAGACCCTCGGCACCGGTCGCGACGAGCTGCTCGACAAGCTGCACACCGGCCGCCAGAAGTACTCCTCGATCTTCAACTACCCCACTCTGACCTGGGCGGACGTCGGCGCGATCGGCTGGCTGGTGGACGGCGCCGCGATCACCAACCAGGTGCCCCTGTGCCGCTGCTCCTACGGGCCGTACGCGCGCGCGATGGTCCGCATCTGCAAGGAGGAGTCCTTCCACCAGCGCCAGGGGTACGAACTGCTGCTCGCCCTCAGCCGCGGCACCCCCGAGCAGCACGAGATGGCCCAGGACGCGGTGAACCGCTGGTGGTGGCCGTCGCTGATGATGTTCGGCCCGCCCGACGACGCCTCCCAGCACTCGGCGCAGTCGATGGCCTGGAAGATCAAGCGGCACTCGAACGACGAGCTGCGCCAGCGCTTCGTCGACATCTGCGTCCCCCAGGCCGAGAGCCTCGGCCTCACCCTCCCCGACCCGGACCTGAGGTGGAACGAGGAGCGGGGGCACCACGACTTCGGCGCCATCGACTGGACGGAGTTCTACGACGTCCTCAAGGGCAACGGACCGTGCAACGAACAGCGCATCACCCAGCGCCGACGGGCCCATGACGAGGGCGCGTGGGTGCGGGAGGCGGCCGTGGCCCACGCCGCCAGGCACACCGGTGAGACGGGAGTGAAGCAGGCATGACCAACACCGACTGGCCCCTGTGGGAGGTCTTCGTGCGCTCCCGGCGCGGCCTGTCCCACACCCACGCCGGCAGCCTGCACGCCCCGGACGCGAAGCTGGCCCTGCGCAACGCGCGGGACCTTTACACGCGGCGCGGCGAGGGCGTCTCCATCTGGGTCGTGCCGTCCTCGGCGATCACCGCGTCCTCGCCGGACGAGAAGGACCCGTTCTTCGAGCCGTCCGCCGACAAGCCCTACCGGCACCCGACCTTCTACGAGATCCCGGAGGGGGTGAAGCACCTGTGACCGCCACTGTCGCGACGACGGCCGCCCTCGCCCTGGGCGACGACGCCCTGGTGCTCTCCCACCGGCTGGGGGAGTGGGCGGGGCACGCCCCCGTCCTGGAGGAGGAGGTCGCCCTCGCCAACATCGCGCTGGACCTGCTGGGGCAGGCCCGCGTACTGCTGTCGATGGTCGGTGACGAGGACGAGCTGGCGTATCTGCGCGAGGAGCGCGCCTTCACCAACCTCCAGCTGGTCGAGCAGCCCAACGGCGACTTCGCGCACACCATCGTCCGCCAGCTCTACTTCTCCACCTACCAGCACCTCCTGTACGCCCGGCTGGCCGCCGCTGACGGGGTCTTCGCCCCGCTCGCGGCGAAGGCCGTCAAGGAGGTCGCCTACCACCGCGACCACGCCGAGCAGTGGACGCTGCGGCTCGGCGACGGCACGGACGTCAGCCACGAGCGGATGCGGCGGGCCTGCCAGGCGCTGTGGCGGTTCACCGGCGAGATGTTCCAGCCGGTGGAGGGACTGGACGTCGACTGGACGGCGCTCCGGTCGGCCTGGCTGGAGTCCGTGAGCGACGTGCTGCGCCGGGCCACCCTGCCCCTGCCCGAGGGTCCGCAGTCGGGGGCGTGGGCGGCAGGCGCGGGCCGGCAGGGCCTGCACACCGAGCCGTTCGGACGGATGCTCGCCGAGATGCAGCACCTGCACCGCAGCCACCCGGGGGCGTCATGGTGACCACCGCGACCCCGCTGGAGACGGAGCTGCTGCGCCTCGCCGGCTCGGTGCCCGACCCCGAGCTGCCCGTGCTGACCCTGCAGGAGCTGGGCGTGGTGCGCGCGGTGCACCTGCGCGGCGCGGACGCCGTCGACGTCGAGCTGACCCCGACCTACACCGGCTGCCCGGCCGTCGAGGCGATGTCCCAGGACATCGAGCGGGTGCTGCGCGAGCACGGCCTGCGGGAGGTCACCGTCCGCACGGTGCTGGCACCCGCATGGTCGACGGACGACATCTCCGACGAAGGGCGCCGCAAACTGCGGGAGTTCGGCATAGCGCCGCCGCGTGTGCGCGACGGCTCGGGACAGCGCGACGGCTCGGGACAGGTCGCGCTGGAGCTCGGCCCGACGCGCACGCTGTCCCCGGACCCGGTGGGCGCGGCCGCCCCCGTCCCCTGCCCGCACTGCGGTGCGGCCGAGACCGAGCTGCTCAGCCGGTTCTCCTCCACCGCGTGCAAGGCGCTGCGGCGCTGCCTGTCCTGCCGCGAACCGTTCGACCACTTCAAGGAGGTGTGATGGCCCGCTTCCATCCGCTGCGGGTGACAGCGGTCGACCGGCTCACCGACGACTCCGTGGCCCTGACACTCGCGGTACCGCCGGAGCTGCGCGCCGAGTACCGGCACGCACCGGGCCAGCACCTCGCCCTGCGGCGGACGGCCGAAGGGGCGGAGATACGGCGGACGTACTCGATCTGCTCCCCCGCACCGGAGCCCGGCGGCGACGGGCCGCGGACGCTGCGGGTCGGCGTGCGGCTGGTGGAGGGTGGCGCGTTCTCCACGTACGCGCTCAAGGCGATCGACGTCGGAGACGAGCTGGAGGTGATGACCCCGGCGGGACGTTTCACGCTGGAGCCCGCCCCCGGCCATTACGCGGCCGTGGTCGGCGGCAGCGGCATCACGCCGGTGCTGTCGATCGCCTCGACCCTGCTGACGCGTGAGCCCGGCGCCCGCTTCTGCCTGATCCGCAGCGACCGCACGACCGCCTCGACGATGTTCCTGGAGGAGGTCGCCGACCTGAAGGACCGCTTCCCGGACCGGCTGCACCTCGTGACGGTGCTCTCCCGGGAGGAGCAGCAGGCGGGCCTGCCGTCCGGCCGGCTGGACGAGGAGCGCCTCACGGACCTGCTTCCGGCGCTGCTGCCCGTGGGGGACGTGGCGGGCTGGTTCCTGTGCGGGCCCTACGGGCTGGTGCAGGGCGCCGAGCGGGCCCTGCGCGGGCTCGGGGTGGCCCGCACCCGGATCCACCAGGAGATCTTCCACGTGGACGCGGGTACGGCTCCCGCCCAGACGGCCGTGACCCCCGCCCACAGCACGGTGACCGTCCGGCTCGACGGGCGCGGCGGAAGCTGGCCGGTCCAGGACGGGGAGACCCTGCTGGAGACGGTGCTGCGCAACCGGCCCGACGCGCCCTACGCCTGCAAGGGCGGCGTGTGTGGCACCTGCCGGGCCTTCCTGGTGACGGGCGAGGTGCGCATGGACCGCAACTTCGCGCTGGAACCGGAGGAGACCGAGGCGGGGTACGTGCTGGCGTGCCAGTCGCATCCGGCGACCGAGCAGGTGGAACTGGACTTCGACCGCTGAGGACCGGCCGCCTGCCGCGTGCGGGGGGGGCCGCCGCACCGTCCCCCTTTTCCCTGGGACCTGTTGTGTCTTGACACACCGTCAGGGCCATCCCTCGGCACCCGGCCGAAGGCCCGCCGGCCGGTGACAGCACATCCCCTCGGCTGACGCCGCACGGACGCCGCGGATCCCACGGGTCCCTCGGGCGCCGCGTTCGCCTCGGTCGCCGCGGTCTACGGCCTCAGAGCACGTGGCCCGGCCGGCCCTCGTCGGTCACGACCGGCCGGCCGGAGGCCGCCCACACCTGCATGCCGCCGTCGACGTTCACCGCGTCGACGCCCTGCTGGACCAGGTACATCGTGACCTGGGCCGAGCGTCCGCCCGAGCGGCAGATCACATGGACGCGCCCGTCCTGCGGCGCTGCCTCGGTCAGCTCGCCGTAGCGCGCCACGAACTCACTGATCGGGATGTGCAGCGCCCCCTCGGCGTGGCCCGCCTGCCACTCGTCGTCCTCGCGGACGTCCAGCAGGAAGTCGTCGTCCTTGAGATCGCCGACCTCGACCGTGGGCACACCAGCTCCGAAATGCATGACCCCGACGCTACCCGAAGCGGGCACGGGAACGCCGTCGCTCAGCCCTGCCCCAGCAACGCGGCCAGTTCAGCCTCGCGAGCCGTCACGTCGGCGCGCAGCTGCTCGGCGATCTCCTCCAGGAGCCGGTCGGGGTCGTCGGGAGCCAGGCGGAGCATCGAGGCGATCGCGCTGTCCTCCAGCTCCTTCGCGAGCATCGTGAGCAGCTCCTTGCGCTGCGCGAGCCACTCCAGACGGGCGTAGAGCTCCTCGCTGGGACTCGGTTCCCGCTCGGCGGGCGCCGGGCCCGCGGCCCACTCCGCGGCCAGCTCCCGCAGCTCCGTCTCATCGCCCCGGGCGTAGGCGGCGTTGACGCGAGTGATGAACTCCTCGCGCCGCTCGCGCTCCTCCTCCCGCGGCGCCAGGTCGGGGTGGGCCTTGCGGGCCAGCTCGCGGTAGAGCCTGCGGGCCTCCTCGCTGGGGCGCACCCGCTGCGGAGGCCGCACGGGCTGGTCCGTGAGCATCGCCGCGGCCTCCGGGAACATGCCTTCCCCGTCCATCCAGCCGTGGAGCAGCTCCTCGACACCGGGTATCGGCATCAGCCGGGCGCGGGCCTCGTCCGCCCTGCGCAGGTCCTCGGGGTCGCCGGTGCGTGCCGCGGTGGCCTCGGCGATCTGCGCCTCCAGCTCCTCCAGGCGGGCATAGAGCGGGCCGAGTCTCTGCTGGTGCAGCCGGGAGAAGTTCTCGACCTCCACTCGGAAGGTCTCCACCGCGATCTCGTACTCGATCAGCGCCTGCTCGGCGGCCCGTACGGCCCGCTCCAAGCGCTCCTCGGGACGTGCCGCAGCACTGTCGGACGTCGCCCGAGCCGCCCCGGCGACGTCACCCTGCTCAGCTTCCGGGGTCGTCACCCGACCAGCCTAGGCCACGCGGGCGGCGCCCTGACTCACCGCGCCCCGAAAGGTCGGCCGCCCCGCGTGCCGCCCCCGACACACCGCTGCCTTCGGTCACGCCCTGTCTCCGGTCACGCCCTGTCTCCGGTCACACCCCTGCCTCCTGTCACACCCCTGCCTCCCGTCACACCCCTGTCTCTGCCGCGATCCTGCCTGCCCGCACCGCCGCCACCAGGTCCGCGTGGTCCGCCTCCGTGCGGTCGGCGTAGGCGACGGCGAAGGCGGCGACGGCCTCGTCGAGTTCCTCGTTCTTGCCGCAGTAGCCGGCGATGAGGCGGGGGTCGGCGCTGTGGGCGTGGGCGCGGGCCAGCAGGGCGCCGGTCATGCGGCCGTAGTCGTCCATCTGGTCGGCCGCGAGCGCGGCCGGGTCGACGCTGCCCTTGCGGTTGCGGAACTGCCGCACCTGGAAGGGCAGTCCGTCGACCGTCGTCCAGCCCAGCAGGATGTCGCTCACCACCTGCATGCGCTTCTGGCCGAGCACCACCCGCCGGCCCTCGTGCGCCACCTCGGGCACCTCGAATCCGGCCGTCGCCAGATGCGGCAGCAGCGCGGAGGGCCTCGCCTCCTTCACCTGCAGGACCAGCGGCTCGCCGCGGTGGTCCAGCAGCAGCACCACGTAGGACCGGGTGCCCACGCTGCCCGTGCCGACCACCCGGAAGGCGACGTCGTGCACCGCGTGACGGGCCAGCAGAGGCAGCCGGTCCTCGGAGAGCGTGGTCAGGTACTGCTCCAGCGAGGCGGCCACCGCCGCGGCCTCCGCGTCCGGCACCCGCCGCAGCACCGGCGGGGCGTCCACGAAGCGGCGGCCGCCGTCCTCGGTGGGCTCGGTCGACTTGGCCGCGAAGCGTCCGCTGGTGTTGGCCCGCGCCTTCTCCGAGACCCGCTCGAGCGTGCCGAGCAGGTCGTGGGCGTCGGTGTGGGAGACCAGTTCCTCGTCCGCGATGGCGTTCCACGCGTCCAGGGCCGGGAGCTTGGCCAGCAGCCGCATGGTGCGCCGGTAGGCGCCCACCGCGTCGTGGGCGGCCTCGCGGCAGCTCTCCTCGTCGCAGCCCGCCTCCCGGCCGGCGAGCACCAGCGAGGTGGCCAGCCGCTTGAGGTCCCACTCCCAGGGGCCGTGGACCGTCTCGTCAAAGTCGTTCAGGTCGATGACCAGGCCGCCGCGGGCGTCGCCGTACAGCCCGAAGTTGGCCGCGTGGGCGTCCCCGCATATCTGCGCCGCTGCACCGGTCATGGGCGTACGCGCCAGGTCGTGAGCCATGAGGCCCGCCGAACCGCGCAGGAAGGCGAACGGCGTCGCCGCCATCCGGCCCACCCGGATCGGGGTCAGCTCCGGTATCCGGCCGAGGTTGGACTGCTCGACCGCCGTCACCGCGTCGGGACGGGAGGCGTCCAGGTCCAGAGCGGCGTGCGCGGAACGCGGCACCCTGTGGCGCAGCGCCTTCCCCTCCTTCTTGGGCGACCCGCCCTCCGGCGCCCCGTCCCCCGCGGTGGATCCCTGCCCGGACCACCGGGCGAAGCCCCGCACCCACGGCAGCCGGCGCGCACGCCCGCCGTCGGCCACCTCCTGCCGGATCTCCGGCCGCGCCTCCTGCCCGGTTTCCCCCCGGGATTCCTGCCGGCTCTCCGGCCGCGCCCCGTGAGAGGCCCCCTGCCGCGCCGGCACCGAACCCGCCGCTCCCGCACCGATCTCGGTCACCACGACCGCCTCCCCCACCGCGCGCACATCCGCACCCGTGCCCAGACAACATCAACTCGTGGCGACCGTACCGCCGTCGGCCCGAGGGCGTCAGACCCTGTGGACAACTCGGCGACTGTGGACAACTCCGAGCCCCGGACACGACTCCGCGGCCGGCGGACGCACCCCCTCACCGACGCGGACACCGGCGGTCGCCCGCGCGGTTTTGGGGAGGGCCTTCTCACCTCGGCGGCCCTGAATCGCACGGACGGCAGCGGGTAGGGGCAGCCCCGTGGGCCGGGACGGTACCGTCACCCGCCCCGAACGGAAGGCGTGCCGACCGGGCATGTGCGCATCCGGTCGGCGGCCATGTGACCGGGTTCCAGGGCCTTGTCGGAAGAGGACGTTCCTGGGACGGGAGACGCATGATCCAGACGGATCACAGGGCAGCGGCCGCCACGGCCCCGAAGCCGCCGAGCCGAAAGCCGGCCGCGCAGGACGTGCCGCTGTCGCGGGCGGCCCCCACGGCGCGGGCGATCGTGACCGGGCCGGGCGTCGTGCGAAGAGAGCGGCTCGCCGCACTGGACGGACTGCGGTTCCTGGCGGCGCTGTCGGTGGTGCTCTTCCACTTCATCGGCCAGACCCCCGGAACGATGCAGCGGATCTGGGGCCGCCCGTACCAGGACACCTTCCCCGAACTGCACCCCTACTTCGCCTTCGGACGACTCGGCGTCGACCTGTTCTTCCTGATCAGCGGTTTCGTCATCTGCATGAGCGCGTGGGGGCGCAGCCCACGTGACTTCTTCATCTCGCGCGTCACCCGTCTGTTCCCGATGTACTGGATCGCGGTGGTGGTGTCGTCGTGCGTCCTCTACTTCGCCGACAGCCCGTTCGGGCCCCCTGACCCGCGGATGCTCTTCGCGAACTTCACGATGCTGCAGACACCGCTCGGTGTGGCCAACCTGGACTCGGTCTACTGGACGCTCTGGCCGGAACTCGCCTTCTACCTCACGTTCTCGGTCGTGGTGTGGAAGGGCCTCGGCTACCAGCGCGTGGTGCTCTTCTGCGGTGCGTGGACGCTCGCCACGGTGCTCGCGCCGGCCGCACACATCCCGTTGCTCACGCTCGCGGTGAACCCGCCGTCCGCCCCGTACTTCATCGCGGGCCTGGCCTTCCACCTGATGTACCGGTATCGGCCGACCCCCCTGCTGTGGGGCATCGTCGCCATGTCGTGGCTGTTGGCGCTGCACTTCCTGCTGGCGCCCACCGGCGGCCGCAACAACTGGCTCACCTGGTCGCCGTCGCGCGGCTGGCTGATCCTGGTGGTCACCCTGTTCTTCCTGCTGGTCGGCGCCATCGCGCTCGGCTGGACGAACCGGATCCGATGGCGTGGGCTGACCGTCGCGGGCACGATGACCTTCCCGCTGTATCTCCTGCACGACACGATCGGGACGAGCCTCGCGCACCACTACGGCGACCGTGTCGACCCCCTGGCCCTGGTCGCGGTCGTGGCAAGCGGCCTGGTCGTACTGTCGTACCTGGCGCACCGGTTCGTCGAGCGCCCACTCGCGCTGGCCCTGCGCCGCTCGCTGAACACCGCCACGTTCCGCCTGCGGGCTCCGGCGCTGCGCCCTTGAGCGGCCACCTCGAGGAGGCTCGGGTCGCTGCTCGCCACCGCATCCTGTTCGCCAACTCCGGCGATCGGCGGCCCATATGCCCGGCAGCCCCGCCGGTCCCCCATCACCGCCGGCCCGCGAGCCGGCGGGGGCGGGATCAGGCGCGGGCAGGGCGAGAAATGACGGAACGCCCGGGCACCGGACACCGCACGCCCAAGCCGTCGAACGCGGCGTGAGATACCTCACGCACCATGGGCACTGTCACGTCTCTCCCTGAACCGTGCAATGCCTCACATCCGGCGGAAGCAACGAGAAACGGGCCCCTGCAGGACTTTCGTCACTGTCAGAGACCCGTTCATCGGTTCTTCGCTGTGCGCGAGGGGGGAGTTGAACCCCCACGCCCTTGCGGGCACTGGAACCTGAATCCAGCGCGTCTGCCTATTCCGCCACCCGCGCATTGGGTGTGTCCTCCGGCTCCTGCCCCTTGGGGCCGGGGCCTTCCGACATCCAGAACATTAGCACGTAGGAGAGGGTGGGTTCACATCCCTTTCCCGGGGCCACCCCCCGGCCCCTGCGACCGCGACCGCCCCCGCACCGGCCCTCACCACGGGAGCCTCCGCCCCCGCCAACCGCGGGCCCCACCGCCCCACGCCTTCCGCCTCCGCCCCCGCTCAGCCCACCCACGAGCCGTCCCCGAGCCACCCCCGGACCGTCCCCGGGCCCACCCCGCCCCCAGGAGCCCCGGGAGCCCCCCGTTCCGTCTCGACGTGAGCCTGTTCACGTATCAACCTCGTACCGGTCGGGCCCGTCTCCCAGGGACCCGGGACAGGTCCACCGCCGGGTGCGGGACACTGGTCTGCAGCCGCCTCTACGATCCTGGGCAGAAGTACGCGCAGGAGTACTTCCCGCAAGGTTCGGAGAGAAGCTCGGCGGGGAACCTCGGAGGCAGCTCCGCGGAGAACCCCGAAGAGGCGTCGACACCCGTCGACGGGGCGGACAGGGGGAACCAGCCGATTTACCGGCGCGTGGATACGATCAGTAAGCAGTACCAGGTAAGCAGTACGCAGCACGACGGCAAGACCCGCTACGACGGCAACGACGGAGGAGGTGCCCCATGGGAGTCCTGAAGAAGTTCGAGCAGCGTCTCGAAGGTCTGGTCAACGGCACCTTCGCCAAGGTCTTCAAGTCCGAGGTCCAGCCCGTGGAGATCGCGGGTGCGCTCCAGCGCGAGTGCGACAACAACGCGACCATCTGGAACCGCGACCGGACCGTCGTACCCAACGACTTCATCGTGGAGCTCAGCACGCCGGACTACGAGCGGCTGAGCCCCTACTCCGGCCAGCTCGGCGACGAGCTCGCCGGCATGGTGCGCGACTACGCCAAGCAGCAGCGCTACACCTTCATGGGACCGATCAAGGTCCACCTGGAGAAGGCGGACGACCTGGACACCGGCCTCTACCGGGTCCGCAGCCGGACGCTCGCCTCCTCCAGCAGCCAGCAGGCGCCCCCGTCCCCGTCGTCCGCCCAGGGCGGACGGCCGGGCTCAGCCGCCCGGGGCGGCTACGGCCACCCGCAGGCCGCAGGACCCGCGGGAGCGCCTCCCATGCCGTCCGCGCCGCCGCCCGGCGGCCGGCCCGGCGGGTACGGCTACCCGCAGCCCGCCGCGCAGCGGCCCGCCAACGCCCCGGCGAGCGGCGGCCGCACCCGCCACTGGATCGAGATCAACGGCAATCGCCATCAGATCTCCCGCCCGACGCTGGTGCTGGGCCGCAGCACCGAAGCCGACGTGCGGATCGACGACCCCGGCGTCTCCCGCCGGCACTGTGAGATCCGGACCGGAACGCCCTCGACGATCCAGGATCTCGGGTCCACCAACGGCATCGTGGTGGACGGGCAGCACACCACCCGCGCTACGCTCCGCGACGGCTCGCGGATCGTCGTGGGCAGCACCACCGTTATCTATAGGCAAGCCGAAGGGTGAACC
Organism: Streptomyces sp. NPDC014864; assembly: GCF_043081525.1. Taxonomy (NCBI): domain Bacteria; kingdom Bacillati; phylum Actinomycetota; class Actinomycetes; order Kitasatosporales; family Streptomycetaceae; genus Streptomyces; species Streptomyces sp. NPDC014864. Next base: position 44,455 of record NZ_JBIBWT010000004.1, on the reverse strand, counting down.
GGGGGCAATGTCAGAACTGACCCTCACGGTCATGCGGCTGGGTTTCCTGGCCGTACTGTGGCTGTTCGTGATCGTGGCCGTGCAGGTCATCCGCAGCGACCTGTTCGGTACGCGCGTCACCCAGCGGGGAGCCCGCCGCGAGGCCGCGCGGCCGCAGCAGGCCGCGCGCCAGACGGCCGCTCCGCCGCAGCAGCGCGGCCAGCAGAGCGGGGCCGGCCGACAGCGCCGCAACGCCCCCACCAAACTCGTGGTGTCCGAGGGCACCCTCACCGGCACCACGGTCGCGCTGCAGGGCCAGACGATCACCCTGGGCCGCGCGCACGACTCCACGATCGTGCTGGACGACGACTACGCCTCCAGCCGCCATGCCAGGATCTACCCGGATCGCGACGGCCAGTGGATCGTCGAGGACCTCGGATCCACCAACGGCACGTACCTGGACCGGAACCGGCTGACGACTCCCACACCGATCCCGCTGGGCGCGCCGATCCGCATCGGCAAAACCGTCATCGAGCTGCGGAAGTAGTACGACAATGAGCGAGCGGAGCGAGCACGCAGTGGCGGCCGGCACCCCGAGCCGCGGCGCGCTCCCGACCGGAGGGTGGGCACCGTGCGGATGTACCCGGAGCCGACGGGCGAGGTGCGCATGAGTCTGTCACTGCGCTTCGCCGCCGGATCGCACAAAGGCATGATCCGCGAGGGCAACGAGGACTCCGGCTACGCCGGTCCGCGCCTGCTCGCGATCGCCGACGGCATGGGCGGCCAGGCCGCCGGCGAGGTCGCCTCCTCCGAGGTGATCTCCACCATCGTCGCGCTCGACGACGACGTGCCCGGCTCCGACATCCTCACCTCGCTCGGCGCGGCCGTGCGGCGTGCCAACGACCAGCTGCGCGCGATGGTCGAGGAGGACCCCCAGCTGGAGGGCATGGGCACCACGCTCACCGCCCTGCTGTGGACCGGCCAGCGGCTCGGCATGGTGCACGTCGGCGACTCGCGCGCCTACCTGTTGCGCGACGGCGTGCTCACGCAGATCACGCAGGACCACACCTGGGTGCAGCGCCTCGTCGACGAGGGACGCATCACCGAGGAGGAGGCCACCACCCATCCGCAGCGCGCCCTCCTCATGCGCGCCCTCGGCAGCGGCGAGCACGTCGAGCCCGACCTGTCGATCCGCGAGGTCCGCGCCGGCGACCGCTACCTGATCTGCTCCGACGGCCTCAGCGGCGTCGTCTCCCACCAGACGATGGAGGAGACCCTCGCCAGCTACCAGGGCCCCCAGGAGACCGTGCAGGAACTGATCCAGCTCGCGCTGCGCGGCGGCGGCCCGGACAACATCACCGTCATCGTCGCCGACGTCCTCGACCTGGACACCGGCGACACCCTCGCCGGGCAGCTGTCCGACACCCCCGTCGTGGTCGGCGCGGTCGCCGAGAACCAGCTCCACCTCAACGACAACGGCATCATGCAGACTCCGGCCGGCCGCGCCTCGGGCCTCGGCCGCCAGGTCCCCGGACAGGGCGGAGGGGGCGGCGAGTTCGGCCCGCCCGGCTCCGGCGACACCACCGGCTACGTCCCCACCGGAAGCTTCGGCGGCTACAGCGACGAGGACTTCGTCAAGCCCAGGAAGGGCCGCCGGTGGCTGAAGAGATCGTTCTACAGCGTGCTCGCGCTCGCCGTGATCGGCGGCGGTCTGTACGGCGGCTACCGCTGGACGCAGACGCAGTACTACGTCGGCGCCAACGAGGAGCACCTCGCCCTCTACCAGGGCATCAGCCAGGACCTGGCGTGGGTGAAGCTGTCGAAGCTGGAGAAGGACCACCCCGAGATCGAACTCAAGTACCTGCCTCCCTACCAGCAGAAGCAGGTCAAGGCGACGATCGCGCAGGGCGGCCTCGCGTCCGCCCAGAAGAAGATCGACGAACTGTCCGTGCAGGCCTCCGCGTGCAAGAAGGAGTCCGAGCGCCGGAACGCAGAGAGCCAGAACAACGCCAAGACGGGCGAGGGCCAGGCCGGAGGCACCACGGGAACCACCCGCACCTCCCTCACGTCCAAGGCGACACCGACACCGAATCCATCGGCGTCGAAGACACCGTCGTCCCCGTCTCCGTCCACGTCCGCCGCGCCCACTCCCAGCCCCGGCCCCACTCTCTCGGAGGAAGAGCAGAAGGTCGTCTCGCTGTGCGGCAAGCAGTAGGCAAGCCGTGAGAGGCCCTGTCACACGATGAGCAGTACTTCCAACCCGTCGACGCACCACACGTCCACCATCGGCGCCATCGGAGCGCCCAGCAGACGCAACACCGAGCTCGCGCTGCTGGTGTTCGCCGTCGTCATCCCGGTGTTCGCCTACGCCAACGTCGGTCTGGCGATCAACAACGAGGTGCCGTCCGGCCTGCTGAGCTACGGCCTGGGCCTCGGCCTGCTGGCCGGCGTCGGACATGTCGTCGTCCGCAAGTTCGCCCCGTACGCGGACCCGCTGCTGCTGCCGCTGGCCACCCTGCTCAACGGGCTCGGGCTGGTCATCATCTGGCGGCTGGACCAGTCCAAGCTGCTGCAGTCGATCAAGCAGGCGGGTGCGGCCGCGCCGCGGCAGCTGATGTACACGGCCATGGGCATCGCCCTGTTCGCCGTGGTGCTGGTCTTCCTCAAGGACCACCGCGTCCTGCAGCGCTACACGTACATCTCCATGGTCGGCGCGCTGGTCCTGCTGCTGCTGCCGCTGGTCCCGGGCCTGGGCGCCAACATCTACGGCGCGAAGATCTGGATCCACATCGGCAGCTTCTCCATCCAGCCCGGTGAGTTCGCGAAGATCGTGCTGGCGATCTTCTTCGCCGGCTACCTGATGGTGAAGCGCGACGCGCTGGCCCTCGCCAGCCGCCGCTTCATGGGCCTCTACCTGCCCCGCGGCCGCGACCTCGGCCCGATCCTGGTCGTCTGGTTCATCTCGATCCTCATCCTGGTCTTCGAGACCGACCTCGGTACGTCGCTGCTGTTCTTCGGAATGTTCGTCGTCATGCTGTACGTCGCCACCGAGCGGACCAGCTGGATCGTCTTCGGTCTGCTGATGTCCGGCGCGGGCGCCGTCGGCGTGGCCTCGTTCGAACCGCACGTGCAGCAGCGCGTCCAGGCCTGGCTCGACCCGATGAAGGAGTACACGCTCAGCCAGCAGGGCGTCGGCGGCCACTCCGAGCAGGCCATGCAGGCACTGTGGGCGTTCGGCTCCGGCGGCACCCTCGGCAGCGGCCTCGGCCAGGGCCACTCCGACCTCATCCGGTTCGCCGCCAACTCCGACTTCATCCTCGCCACCTTCGGCGAGGAACTCGGCCTGGCCGGCATCATGGCGCTCCTGCTGATCTACGGCCTGATCGTGGAACGCGGCGTGCGCACCGCCCTCGCCGCCCGCGACCCCTTCGGCAAGCTGCTCGCCATCGGCCTCTCGGGCGCGTTCGCCCTCCAGGTCTTCGTCGTGGCCGGCGGTGTGATGGGCCTCATCCCGCTGACCGGTATGACGATGCCCTTCGTGGCGTACGGCGGTTCGTCCGTGATCGCCAACTGGGCCCTCGTCGGCATCCTGATCCGCATCAGCGACACCGCACGCCGCCCGGCGCCCGCCCCCGCCTCCAACCCCGACGCCGAGATGACCCAGGTGGTCCGCCCGTGAACAAGCCCCTGCGCCGGATCGCGATCTTCTGCGGCCTCCTCGTCCTCACCCTGCTCATCCGTGACAACTGGCTCCAGTACGTCAAGGCGGACACCCTCAAGACCGACGACAAGAACCGCCGGGTGACGATCGCGCGCTACTCCACACCGCGCGGCGACATCATCGTCGGCGGCAACCCCGTCACCGGGTCCACCGAGACCAAGCGCAACGGTCTCAACGACCTGAAGTACAAGCGCACCTACAAGGACGGCCCCATGTGGGCGCCGGTCACCGGATACGCCTCGCAGGCCTTCGGCGCCAACCAGCTGGAGTCCATCGAGGACGGCATCCTCACCGGCAACGACGACCGGCTCTTCTTCCGCAACACCCTCGACATGGTCACCGGCAAGACCCAGCAGGGCGGCAACGTGGTGACCACCCTCAGCCCGGGCGCGCAGAAGGCGGCGTACGACGGCCTGAAGAACCAGGGCGGCAAGGGCGCCGCGGTGGCGCTGGACCCGGCCACCGGCAAGATCCTCGCGCTGGCCTCCTACCCCTCGTACGACCCTTCGGCGTTCGCGGGCACGTCCGACAAGGACGCCGAGGCCTGGAAGAAGCTGCAGAAGAAATCCGACGCCAGCGACCCGATGCTGAACCGGGCGCTGCGCGAGACCTACCCGCCGGGCTCCACCTTCAAGGTGGTCACGGCCGCGGCCGCGCTGGAGAACGGGCTCTACAGCTCGGCGGACTCGCCCACCAGGTCGCCGCTGCCGTGGATCCTGCCGCAGAGCACCACGGAGCTGAAGAACGAGGGCAACATCCCCTGCAAGAACGCCACCATGCGGGTGGCGCTGAAGGTCTCCTGCAACACCGTCTTCGGCAAGATGGGATACGACCTCGGCAAGGACAAGATGCTGGCGGAGGCGAAGAAGTTCGGCTTCGACGCCGAGCAGTTCGTGCCGGTCCGCTCCGCGGCCTCCAACTTCCCGCAGGACATGAACCCGCCGAACACCGCGCTCAGCTCGATCGGCCAGTTCGAGACCGCCGCCACCCCGCTGCAGATGGCCATGGTCGCCTCGGCCGTCGCCAACGACGGCAAGCTGATGAAGCCGTACATGGTCGACGAGCTCCAGTCGCACAACCTCGACCCCATCGAGAAGACGAAGCCGAAGGAGCTGAGCCGGCCGCTGACGCCGCAGAACGCGCAGATCCTCCAGTCGATGATGGAGACGGTCGTCAAGGAGGGCACGGGCACGAAGGCGCAGATCGGCGGCGTCACCGTGGGCGGCAAGACCGGTACCGCCCAGCACGGCATCGAGAACAGCGCGAACCCCTACGCCTGGTTCATCTCCTACGCCAAGATGCCCGACGGCAGCTCGCCGGTCGCGGTCGCCGTGGTCGTGGAGGACGAGAACGCCAACCGCGGCGACATCTCGGGCGGGGGCCTCGCGGCCCCCATCGCGAAGCGGGTGATGGAGGCGGTCATCAACTCCAAGAAGTGACCCCTGTCACGTCGCCTTCACATCGGTGCACGTTGCGATACCGGTCCTGTATCGGGTGACGGGCTTGGCCAGGTCACACAGAACGAGCCGGGTACGGTAGGCCCGGACGGCAGCCTCAGGCGGCACACGGGTGCCGCTCGGGACCGACGGAGAGGGCTGGTAGGTAGCTATGGAAGAGCCGCGTCGCCTCGGCGGCCGGTACGAACTGGGCCAGGTGCTCGGTCGTGGTGGCATGGCGGAGGTCTACCTCGCGCATGACACCCGCCTCGGCCGCACCGTGGCAGTGAAGACGCTGCGCGCGGACCTCGCGCGCGACCCGTCCTTCCAGGCCCGGTTCCGCCGGGAGGCCCAGTCGGCCGCCTCGCTCAACCATCCCGCGATCGTCGCGGTCTACGACACGGGCGAGGACTACATCGACGGGGTCTCGATCCCGTACATCGTGATGGAGTACGTCGACGGGTCCACCCTCCGTGAGCTCCTGCACAGCGGCCGCAAGCTGCTGCCCGAGCGGGCCATGGAGATGACCATCGGCATCCTCCAGGGTCTGGAGTACGCCCACCGCAGCGGCATCGTCCACCGCGACATCAAGCCGGCGAACGTCATGCTGACGCGCAACGGCCAGGTCAAGGTGATGGACTTCGGCATCGCCCGCGCCATGGGCGACTCCGGCATGACCATGACGCAGACGGCGGCCGTGATCGGCACCGCCCAGTACCTCTCCCCGGAGCAGGCCAAGGGCGAGCAGGTCGACGCCCGCTCGGACCTGTATTCGACGGGCTGCCTGCTCTACGAGCTGCTGACGGTCCGCCCGCCCTTCGTCGGCGACTCCCCGGTCGCGGTGGCCTACCAGCACGTCCGCGAGGAGCCGCAGGCGCCCAGCGTCTTCGACCCCGAGATCACGTCCGAGATGGACGCGATCGTGCTGAAGGCTCTGGTCAAGGACCCTGACTACCGCTACCAGTCCGCCGACGAGATGCGCGCCGACATCGAGGCCTGCCTCGACGGCCAGCCGGTCGCCGCCACGGCCGCGCTGGGCGCGGTCGGCTACGGCGGCTACGGCGACGACCAGGCGACGACGGCCCTGCGCTCGGACGCCGGAGCCGGCGCCACGACGATGCTGCCGCCGATGAGCCCGGACGACGGCGGCTTCGGCTACGACGACCGTCCCGACCGGCGCCGCCAGAAGAAGTCCAACACCTCGACGATCCTGCTGGTCGTCGCGGGCGTCCTGGTCCTGATCGGCGCCATCCTGATCGGCAAGTGGGCCTTCAGCGGCGGCAACGCCGGCGACGGCACCCTCAAGGCACCGAACTTCGTCGGTCAGAGCCTCGACGACGCCAAGCGGATGGCCGAGAACTCCGACCTGAAGCTGGCCCCGCCCACCCGGAAGCCCTGCGAGGAACAGCCGAAGGGCAACGTCTGCTCCCAGGACCCGACACCCGGCACCGACGTCAAGAAGGGCGACACCATCAACCTGGTGGTGTCGACCGGGGCGCCGAAGGTGGCCGTCCCCAGCGTGATCGGCCTCAGCCTCGACGAGGCCAAGTCGAAGCTGGAGGGCGACGACTACAAGTTCAACGTCGTCACCAAGTACCGGGAGTCGAGCGAGGACCCGAACAGCGTCCTGGAGCAGGACCCGGTGAACGGCAAGGAAGTCCAGAAGGGCACGACGATCACCCTCGTCGTCGCCAAGGCGGCCGAGAAGAGCACCGTGCCGGACGTCACCGGCCAGGCCTGCGACGCCGCCAAGCAGCAGATGCAGGCCAGCAACCTGACCGGCAACTGCACGGAGGTGGAGACCAACGACCCCAACCAGGTCGGCAAGGTCATCCAGACTTCTCCGGCGGCCGGGGCACAGGTCGACAAGGGCTCGACGGTGACCATGCAGATCGGCAAGCAGGCGCCGCCACAGAAGGTGCAGGTGCCGAGCGTCGTCGGTCAGACGGTGGGACAGGCCAAGCAGACCCTGGCGGCAGCCGGCTTCACCCAGATCCAGTTCGCGGGCGGCAGTGACCAGAGCGACGCGGCCCTCGTGGTCAAGCAGGATCCCAAGGGGAACCAGCAGGTCGACAACCCCGGTGCCACGGTGATCACCCTCACCACCTTCGGGGCCGGAGGCGACAACGGCGGCAACAACGGAGGCGGTGGAGGCGGCCCGGGAGGCATCTTCGGGTGATCCTGGCGCCCCGTCCCTGACGACCGGAGCCCCTGGCCACTCAGTGAGTGGCCAGGGGCTCCGTCGTGTCGTCGCTCAGCTCAGTTCCTTCGGGGGGGTGCGCCGGGAGTCGACCTTGTCCACCCGGACCAGTTGGCCCCAGACCACGTACCGGAATCGGGACGTGTAGACCGGAGTGCAGGTGGTCAGGGTGATGTAGTGGCCGGGCCTGGTCACGCCCGACTCCTTCGGGACCGGCGACAGGACCTCGACGTTGTACTTCGAGGTCTCCGGGAGGATGTCGTAGACCTTGTAGACGTACCACTTGTCCCTGGTCTCGAAGACGATCGCGTCGCCCTTGCGCATCTTGTCGATGTTGTGGAACTTCGCGCCGTGGCCGTCGCGGTGGGCGGCAAGGGTGAAGTTGCCCGTCCTGCCGGTCGTCGGGAGGGTCGCCTTGACGGGGTCCGCGTAGTAGCCGGCCACGCCTTCGTTCAGGACCTCCGTCGACGTGCCCTTCATGACCAGGACCTCGCCGTTGTTCATCGACGGCACGTGCAGGAAGCCGATGCCGTCCTTGGTGTCGAGCGCGCCGGGGGCGCCGGAGCCGGAGTGGGCCCACTCGTCACGGATCCGGTGGCCCTGCTGATCGGCCTGGCGGTCGGCGAGGACGTTCGTCCACCACAGCGAGTAGACGACGAACAGGCCGAGGACCAGGCCCACCGTGATGAGGAGTTCGCCGAAGACGCTGACCGCGAAGGCCAGCCGGCCGGGGCGCCGGCGAGGCGGTGCGGAGCCGGCGCCGTACGCGTCACCGTGTCCTTCGCCGCCGTGGGTGTGCTCTGCCGTGCCGTCCGTGGTCGCTGCCACTGTTCATCTGCCCTTTAACTGACGAGCGCATCCGGCTTGCCCTTGCTGCGCGGCCGTTCCTCGACCATCTTGCCCCAGACGATCAACCGGTACTTGCTGGTGAACTCCGGCGTGCAGGTGGTGAGGGTGATGTAGCGGCCGGGTCCGGTGAAACCCGACCCCCTGGGAACGGGGTCCAGCACGCCCGTGTTGCTCGGCGGGGTCACCGGCAGCATCGACGCCATCTTGTAGACGAAGTACGTGTCCTGGGTCTCCACGACGATCGCGTCGCCCGGCGTGAGCCGGTTGATGTACCGGAACGGCTCGCCGTGCGTGTTCCGGTGGCCCGCGAGCCCGAAGTTGCCCGTCCTCGCGTCCGGCATCGCCGTGTTGAGATCGCCCTCGCCGTAGTGCCCGACCATGCCCTTGTCGAGCACCTTCTCCTTGCTGGTGCCCTCGGCGATCGGCACCACCACGTCCAGCCTGGGGATGTGCAGGATGGCGAAGCCCTGCCCCGGCTCGAACGTGCCCGGGTTGCGCCTGCCGCTCGCCCAGTCGTCCTGGAGATGGTGCGCCTCGCTGCCCGCCTGGGCGTGGGCGCGGATGTTGGTCCACCACAGCTGGTAGGTCACGAAGAGCAGCATCACCACACCCGTGGTGATGAACGCCTCGCCGACGATCCGGCTGGCGAGGACGCCCGGGCCGGGCTTCTGCGCCCGCGCCCGGCGCCGGGCCTCCACACGGGACAGCGGTGCGGACGGGCCGCCTGCCGCGCTGTCGCCCTCCGCGGCCGTCCCGGCCGCCCCGGCCGAGCCGCCGTGCCGCCCGTGACGGCCTTTGGCAGCCTTCCTGCGGGCCGCGCGCCCGCCCGGAGTGGTTCCTGCCACCGGTGTGACGGACGAGGCCCGAGAGGCCGCCCCACGCCCCGCACGATGCGCGTCCGCCGGCGACGGCTCGGGCACCAGCAGCGCCATCGTCTCCTGGTCACTCAAAGGCGCCACCGGAGGCGGGCCCTGGGGCGGCGGAGCCGCGTAAGGGCGTGGGGCCTCGTAGGGCGGGGCCCCGTAGGGCTGCTGCGGCTGCGCATACGTCTGCTGCTGCGGGTCGTACGGCTGCGGCTCCCCGTACGGCTGCTGCTGCCTGTCCTGCGCCGCCGGGGAGCCGTACCACTCCTGCGCCGCGGAGCCGTACCACTCCTCGAACGCGCCCGGCTCCCCGTACGGCTGCTGCCCGTACGAGGTGTCGGTCTCGCGCTCGGGGCGCAGCGCGGTCACGCCGTGGCCCTGCCCACCACCGGGGCAAGCCCCGCCGACCTCGCCACGGCACCCTGGTCGCCGCACTCCACCAGCCAGTTGGCCAGCATCCGGTGCCCGTGTTCGGTGAGCACCGACTCGGGATGGAACTGCACACCCTCGACGGGGAGTTCACGGTGGCGCAGGCCCATGATGATGCCGTCCTGGGTGCGCGCGGTGACCTCCAGCTCGCCCGGCACGGTGTCCGGCTCGGCCGCCAGCGAGTGGTAGCGGGTCGCCGTGAAGGGCGAGGGCAGTCCCGCGAAGACGCCCCTGCCCTCGTGCTCCACCAGCGAGGTCTTGCCGTGCAGCAGCTCGGGCGCCCGGTCCACGACACCGCCGTAGGCCACCTGCATCGACTGCATGCCCAGGCAGACGCCGAAGACCGGCACCCCGGTGGCGGCGCAGTGGCGCACCATGTCGACGCAGACGCCGGCCTCCTCGGGCGTGCCGGGGCCGGGCGACAGCAGCACGCCGTCGAAGCCGTCCTGGGCGTGCGCCGTCGACACCTCGTCGTTGCGCAGCACCTCGCACTCGGCGCCCAGCTGGTAGAGGTACTGGACCAGGTTGAAGACGAAGCTGTCGTAGTTGTCGACGACGAGAATCCGCGCACTCACTGGTTGTCCACCGTCACATCGTTGAAGGGAAGCAGCGGTTCGGCCCACGGGAAGACGTACTGGAACAGGACGTAGACGACGGCCAGGACCAGCACCAGTGAGATCAGTGCCCTGACCCACGCGTTCCCCGGCAGATGCCGCCAGATCCAGCCGTACATGCCGTCCCTTCCGTCTCGCCACGGCACCGGACGAGCGCCGTGGGTCACCAGACTAACGGCGCGGCGCCTCCGGTTTCCCGGCCTCCACAGGCTGGGCGGGGTACCCGGACTTACGTGGCACCGGGTCGATCACCTCAACGTCCGGGGGCACGGTTTCGTATCGGTCTCCCGAGCCTCTTCTTCAGGGTGCCGGTGTCCGGGTCCCCGCGCACCGGCGGCTGCTGATTACGGCGCCTGCTCCGTGGGCTTCGCGTAGTGCAGGTCCACTGTGCCCGAGTAGCCGGGGAGCGTCACCGTCCCGTTCTCGGTGACTTTCCAGCCGAGGCCGTAGACGTTGACGTAGACCATGTAGTTCTGGATGGCCGGGGAGTCCGCGAGCGCCTTCTGCAGCCGGTCCGGGTCGCCGACCGCCGTGATGCGGTACGGCGGCGAGTAGACGCGGCCCTGGAGGATCAGCGTGTTGCCCACACAGCGCACGGCGCTGGTGGAGATCAGCCGCTGGTCCATGACCTTGATGCCCTTGGCGCCGCCGTCCCACAGCGCGTTGACGACGGCCTGCAGGTCCTGCTGGTGGATGACCAGGTAGTCCGGCTGGGGCTCGGGGTAGCCCGGCAGCTTGGCGGTGGCGTTCGGCGGTGCGTCATTGAGGGTGACGGTGATCGCCCTGCCCTTGACGGGCTGGGTACCGGCGTTCTTCTCCAGCCGCGTGAGCTTCTCGTCCTGGGCCGTGCTCCTGCCGTCGTCCCGTTCCGCGAGGGACTCCACGTCGTGGCGCAGGGCCGCGTTGGACTCGTCCAGCCCCTTGTTCTTGCGGCTGCGCTCCTGGATGAGGTCGGACAGCTTCAGCAGGGAGGTGTCCGTGCGCAGGTTGGTGCCCTTGGCCGTGTTGAAGCTCGTGACGAAGATCAGTCCCGCCAGGGCGAAGACGGCCGCGGTGAGGATCCGCACCGGCCGCACACGGCGGGTGCGCCCGGGACTGGATTCCGTCCCCGGGGAGTCGGCAGAATTGCTCAACGTACCCTTATCTCCTTCGGCGCCGCGGAAGCACTACGCTAACGGACGCCCGGGGGAGCCCCCAGAGTCCCCTTGTACGCTGCTCCGGAGCCAGTTCAGTTCCCTGCGCGGCCACGCAGCGCATCGACAGGAGAGACCCTCGTGCCGAAGTCACGTATCCGCAAGAAGGCCGACTACACGCCGCCGCCGGCGAAGCAGGCGACGAGCCTCAAGCTGGAGAGCCGCGGCTGGGTCGCGCCCGTCATGCTGGCCATGTTCCTCATCGGTCTGGCCTGGATCGTCGTCTTCTACGTGACCGACGGCTCGCTGCCCATCGACGCCCTGGACAACTGGAACATCGTGGTGGGCTTCGGCTTCATCGCCGCCGGTTTCGGCGTCTCCACGCAGTGGAAGTAGGCGCGGCCTCCCGGTGAATCCAGCTCTCCCCAGGGCTATCCGCTGAGTTATCCACAGGCTGGATCAATATCCACAGCTCCTGGGGAAAAGGCAGCTGATCTGTGGATAACCCGTCTGCCGTTGACGCCGGTAGGACTGTCGGACTGGCACCCCGGGAGCTCTTCGCCCCCTGTCTGACCTGCACGAACTCATGCGGGCGGCAGGGGGCGCACCTGTGCCCGCACCCTATGCACAAGATCCGACACCCGCTGTGGACAACGGTTCGGTATCAACCGAGCTGGACCGTCCTGACCAGCGTCATCACCAGGACGACCGCGAGCACCAGCGCACAGGTGCCGTACTGCACCAGGGCCCGCCGCTCCCGCGGGGCGTGCACCATCGCATAGCCGATCACCACACCGGCGACGAGCCCGCCGATGTGCGCCTGCCAGGCGATGCCGCCCCAGCCGAAGGTGATGATCAGGTTGATCACCAGCAGCGCGATGATCGGCCGCATGTCGTAGTTGAGCCGGCGCATCAGGACGGCGGTCGCGCCGAAGAGGCCGAAGATGGCGCCGGAGGCACCGAGCGACCCCTGGTACGGCGAGGCCAGCAGATACGTCAGCGCACCTCCCGCCAGCCCCGAGACGAAGTAGAGCGCGAGGTAGCGCGCCCGGCCCAGAGCCGCCTCCAGGGGGCCGCCGAGCCACCACAGGCTGAGCATGTTGAAGGCGATGTGCCACTCCGCCTGGTGCGAGAACATCGAGGTCACCAGGCGGTACCACTCACCGTGGGCGACTCCTGTGGTGACGGTGGACGGCGGCGGGGGCCACGCGCCGACGAGGACCAGTTGGTCCACGAGCGAGGAGTCGACCTTGATCGCGACGAACACCGCGATGTTGATCCCCATGAGGATCTTGGTGACCAGCCGGGGATCGGAGGCCATGCTCCCGCCCGCCAGGGTCCGGGGCCGGCTCGCGGACGGGGCGTGGCCCGTGCCGGAGCCGGTGCGGACGCAGTCCGGACACTGGAAGCCCACGGAGGCGTCGACCATGCACTCGGGGCAGATCGGCCGCTCGCAACGGGTGCAGCGGATGCCGGTCTCGCGGTCCGGGTGGCGGTAGCAGGTGGGCAGGCGCTGAGCGTCCTGCGGGCCCTGGTCCGTCGGGCCCTGCGGGCTGCCTGGTGCCTGATCCATGGGGTCCCCTCGGCTTCGTCGTGGGCAGTGCGTCGCGGCCCGTCGCGGCAACGCGCCGCCCCGCTCATCCTTACGGACGAGCGGGGCGATTGGTTCCCAGCCCGGGACGGCGCGCAGGTTCAGCCCTCGCGCGTCTCCACGACGACCGTCTCGATGACGACGTCCTCGACGGGGCGGTCGGTGCGCGGGTTGGTCTGCGCGGCCGCGATGGCGTCGACCACCTTCTGGCTCGCCGTGTCGGTGACCTCGCCGAAGATGGTGTGCTTGCGGTTCAGCCAGGCCGTCGGGGAGACCGTGATGAAGAACTGGGAGCCGTTGGTGCCGGGGCCTGCGTTGGCCATCGCCAGCAGGTACGGCCGGTCGAAGGACAGGTCCGGGTGGAACTCGTCCGCGAACTGGTAGCCGGGGCCGCCGGTGCCGTTGCCCAGCGGGTCACCGCCCTGGATCATGAAACCGCTGATCACTCGGTGGAAGACGGTGCCGTCGTAGAGCTTCGCCGTGGTCTTCTCACCGGTGGCGGGGTGCGTCCACTCCCGCTCGCCCGTGGCGAGCTCGACGAAGTTCCGGACCGTCTTGGGGGCATGGTTCGGCAGGAGCCGGACGTCGATGTCCCCGTGGTTGGTCTTCAGGGTGGCGTGGAGGTGCTCTGCCACGAGGTGCCTTCCGTTGGCTGGGTTGTGCTCCCAGATCCTCGCACGGTCCGCGCCGTGCGTGGCCCGGCGACCGCTTCCGGGCACCGATCTGCCGGATCCGCTTGCGAAAACCTCGCCGTTCGTCCCGAAGAGGGGAGCGCGAGTCGGCAATCCGTGGCATTGTCGGCCTCAAGCTCGTGTTGCCCCGTATTCGTCCGTTATCGCATGTGATCGTCTCTCGGGTGGGCCCACCGGCACGGCGGGCCCACCGGCACGGCGGGCCCACCGGCACGGCGGGCACGCCGGAACGGAGGAGCCGTACGGCAACCGGAGCCGTCGCCCGTGACCCGGATGCCCGTCCGCGCATGCCCTCGGGCGTGTCGACAGGCATGATCCGTAAAAGGGTGGAAAGTCGAATTACCGTACGCCACCGAGGAGGAGGAACCCGTGACCCGCATCGACAGCGTGCGCGCCGCGACCGGCTCGGCGAAGGACAGCGTGCTGCACGCCGCGGAAGTGGTGGCGCCCTACGCCGACACGGCCAAGGACAGGGCCGCACACTACGCACACGAGGCCCGCGTACGGCTCGCGCCCAAGGTGTCGCTCGCCGCAGACCAGGCCCGCGTCCAGTACGACGCCCATGTCGCACCCCGGCTGGAGCAGGCTCGCGCCCATGTCCCGCCCAAGATGGACCGGGCCGCCCATGAGGCGGCGGCCCGCACCCGCAAGGCCGCACGGCAGGCCGCCGAGTACTCCCGGCCGAGGATCGAGCAGGCGGTGGCGGCGGCCCAGCCCGTCGCCGACGAGGCCGCCGCCCGCGGTGCCGCCGCGGCGGGCGCCGCGCTGGCCGCGATGCGCGGCCAGCTCTCTGCCAAAGAGCTCCAGAAGATCGCCCGCAAGCACAACCGGCGGGCGCGGGCCGGCCGCACCGCGAAGACGCTTCTGGTCCTGAGCGCGCTCGCGGGCGGCGCCTTCGCCGCCTGGAAGTGGTGGGACAAGCAGGCCAACCCGGACTGGCTGGTGGAGCCGCCCGCGGCGACCGAGGTCCCCGAGACGGGCCGACTGGCCTCGGTCGACGGCAGCGGCCAGTCCGTACTGGACCCGGAGGTCCAGGCCAAGGAGGCCGAGGAGGAGGGGGCGGACCGCGACGAGCGCGGCTGACCTCCCTCCCCGCCCAGGATGACGAAAGCCCCTCCGCCCGGTTCCTGCGCCGGTCGGAGGGGCTTTTCGTGGAGTGCGGGGAGTGGAGCCTAGGGGAGTCGAACCCCTGACATCTGCCATGCAAAGACAGCGCTCTACCAACTGAGCTAAGGCCCCTGGAACAGAGCATCCGGCCGGAAGAACCGCGTACCGGTCGGGTGCCGCAGACCAGAGTACCGGTTCACCCCCCACATCTCGCAAAAAGATGGGGGGTCCCCGTGACCGACCACTCTCCGTAAGATGCACTCCGCGCGGTTCGCTACAGCGAACCGCGGTCCTAGGGGAAGCGATGGGGAGACGCCATGGACGCCGCACAGCAGGAAGCCACCGCAAGAGCGCGGGAACTGCAGCGGAACTGGTACGGGGAGCCCTTGGGGGCACTGTTCCGCAAGCTCATAGAGGACCTCGGGCTCAACCAGGCCCGTCTTGCGGGGGTACTGGGACTGTCCGCGCCGATGCTGTCGCAGCTGATGAGCGGGCAGCGCGCGAAGATCGGCAACCCGGCGGTGGTGCAGCGGGTGCAGCTCCTGCAGGAGCTGGCCGGGCAGGTCGCGGACGGCAGCGTCAGCGCGGCCGAGGCGACCGAGCGCATGGACGAGATCAAGCGGTCGCAGGGGGGATCGGTGCTCAGCAACACCACGCAGTCGACGAACAGTTCCGGGGCGCCCACGGTCAAGCGGGTGGTCCGGGAGATCCAGTCGCTGCTCCGGTCCGTCGCCGCCGCCGGTGACATCATCGAGGCTGCGGACACGCTCGCCGGCACGCACCCCGAGCTGGCCGAGTTCCTCCGCGTCTACGGCGCGGGCCGCACCTCCGACGCGGTCGCGCACTACCAGTCCCACCAGAGCTGACACCTCACCGCCCGTCCGGCGCGGGGGAGTTGGACAGCCTGCCGAACGCGTGCGGGAGTCCGCGGACTTGGAGTGGTGTAACGCTCGTCCCACTCGTCGCGGCGCGGGAGTCGTGCCGCCCACCGCGGGGGAAGCCAGGGGCGTGACCGCAGGGGGAGGAGCGACGCACAGCCATGGGTGAGGTCTTCGCCGGCCGGTACGAACTGGTCGACCCGATCGGACGCGGCGGGGTGGGCGCGGTGTGGCGCGCCTGGGACCACCGCCGCCGCCGGTACGTGGCCGCCAAGGTCCTGCAGCAGCGCGACGCCCACTCGCTGCTGCGCTTCGTCCGGGAACAGGCGCTGCGGATCGACCATCCCCATGTGCTCGCGCCGGCCAGCTGGGCGGCGGACGACGACAAGGTCCTGTTCACCATGGACCTGGTGGCCGGGGGATCACTGGTCCATCTCGTCGGGGACTACGGCCCGTTGCCCCCGGTGTTCGTCTGCACCCTGCTCGACCAGTTGCTGTCGGGGCTGGCCGCGGTGCACGCGGAGGACGTCGTCCACCGTGACATCAAGCCCGCCAACGTGCTGCTGGAGGCCACCGGGACCGGCCGGCCCAGGCTGCGCCTGTCGGACTTCGGCATCGCCATGCGTCTGGGGGAACCGCGGCTGACGGAGACCAACCTCGTGGTGGGCACGCCGGGTTATCTCGCGCCCGAGCAGTTGATGGGCGCGGAGCCGGACTTCCCCGCCGACCTGTTCGCGGTCGGCCTGGTCGCCCTCTATCTGCTGGAGGGCGCCAAGCCGGACGCCAAGGCGCTCGTGGAGTACTTCGCGGAGCACGGGACACCGCGGGCGCCCCAGGGCGTTCCGGAGCCGTTGTGGCAGGTCGTGGCGACACTGGTGCAGCCGGACCCGGCGGCCCGGTTCCGTACGGCCACGGGGGCGCGCAAGGCGCTCGCGGCGGCGGCCGAGCTGCTGCCGGAGCCGGGTCCCGACGACGAGCTGATCGAGATCTTCGACCAACTCGGTCCGATCCCGCCGGGCTTCGGGCCCGACGGTCCGCTCGAACGCAGTCCGGGAGTGGCCCTTGTCCACGCGCGGGAGACGGGCACGGGGGCGCGGACCGGGGGCTTCGGGGGGTCTGAGGGCTTTCGAGACGCGGGAAGGTCTGGAGGCTCTGGGGGCTTTGAGGGCTCTGGGATCTCTGGAGGCTCCGGAGGCTCTGGAGGCTTCAGTGACGGCGTGGGCGGTACCGGCCGCACGGGCGCCCCGGCTCGGCCGGCCACCGCCAACGGCGCCGTGTCCGCTTCCTCGGATCCCTCGCACCCCCCTGTTCCCTCCGCTTCCGCCACCCCCTCCAGCAGCTCTGCCGGTTCCGTGGACTCCCCCGTTCCTCCTCCCCCGTCCGCCGGTCTCCACGGCAGCGCGCCGGTGCCCGAGCGGCCCTCCACGATGTCGGACACGGGCAGCTTCCACCTGCCGCCGCCGGAGCCCACGCCCCCGCCGTCCCCGTCGATCGCCGCCCGGGAACGCCGCGTCCAGCCGCCGCCCGCGCGCCCTGTCTCCCCCCACGACCGCTCCCGTGCGCCGGCCTCCCCCCGGCCGGACGCGCCCCGGCACCCGGCGGGGCCGACCGTTCCGTCGGCGTGGCAGCGCGCCGACGCGTCCACCGCTTCGTACACGGCCGCTTCGTACACGGCCGAGGCCCCACCGGCTCCCGTACCGGCTCCCACCGCGGCACGGCAGACCTCGCGGCACCGGGCCGAGCGTCCCCGCCGCCCGGGGCCGCCCGCGAAGGCGGCCATCCCTCTCCTGCTCCTCGCGCTGGCCTGCTACGCCGTGGGCTTCTGGGCGCTGTCCCGCATGTGAGCCGCGCGCGGCGAGCGCCGGCCCCTACCAGGCCCCCGCCCTGCGCCGGACGACAAGGGTCCAGACACCGAGCACGACCAGCAGAAGGGTCCCCGTGCCGATTCCGCCCACGGCGAGCGCACGCAGCTCCGGGGAGCCGCCCGCCGTCCCGGCGGGGGTGGCCGCGTCACGGTCGCGGTCGGTGACCTCGAAGAGGCTCCGGGGGGTCGCGGAGCCGTCGTATCCCGGTCCGGACCGGGCGGCGCCGTCGGTGCGGACGCGGAGGATCACGCCGAAGGGGCCGTCGCCGAACTGTTCGGCGGTCTGCGCGGCGAGGTGCACCACCAGGTAGTAGGAGCCTGCGAACCGCATGGCCTTCACCTGGTCCGCGAAGCCGTAGCGGTTGGGGTAGGCGACGGGCGGGAGGGGAGCCAGCGCGGCCGACGCCTGTCTGCCGGTGTAGCCGTCGGCCGCCTCGGCGACGTATCCGCGCACGGGGTTGTAGAGCGACAGGGACAGCGCGCCGATCACATAGCCGCTGCCACTGCTCGAACTGCCCAGCTCCGCGGTGGCGTTCAGCTGCTGTCCCCAGTCGACCGGCACCTTGTAGAAGAGCGTCTGGCCGGGGCGGATCCGGTCCCGCCAGCTTCCCGGCCCGACCGTGCTCGCCCCGGCGAACCCCGCGCCGCCCGCCCGGTCCACCGCCTGGCCGGTGACGGGCGCGGGCGAGGCCGAGTCCCACACGTCGGGCGCCCTGGTCGCGCCGGTCCGCTTCAGGGGCGGCTCGGACGCGGCGAAGAGCTCCAGGGGCCAGGTGTCCGGGGAGGACTCCGTGTCGTCGATGCGTTCGACGACGACGTAGTAGGTGCCGGCTCCCTGGCACAGCACGTTGCGGGGGCCCGTCTCGCGCGCTCCCCACGCGGCGATGGGGTGCGGGCTGCGGCTTCCGCCGAAGCGGGTGGACTGGAGGGAGCAGGAGTCGCTGTCGGCGTCCTGCACCGAGACCCGCAGGCCGTCGGTGGCGGCGACGGCGGTGCCCGCGCGGGGGACGGCGGTGACGGAGACGTAGGCGGTCGACGTGGCGTCGAGATCGAGGCGGTAGTAGAGCTTGCCGTTCTTCGGCAGGGAGCTGCGGTACGTGTGGCCGGGTTCGAGGGGATCGGCGTCCGTGCTGGTCGTGGCGCCGGTGACGGACCGGGACCCGTCGGCGTACGCGTACGGACCCGCCCCGTCGGCCGCGACCGCGGTCGGGACCGGTACGGCGGCCGCCAGGGCCAGCACCGCCCCCGCGAGGGCAGCGCGTACGACGGCGTACCCGGTGTACGACCGGCGGCGACCGCCGCGGCCGCGCCCCGTCCTCGACCGCTGACCCGTCCCCGTACGCCACACCATGCCGCGCCACCCCTCCCCGCCGCTCAGGACGTCGCCCATCCTGCCCCGAGCACCGTTGCGCCATCCGCGCATTCCGTACGAGCGTCCGAAACGCCCGGCTCGCCCGACGCTCCGCCCCCTGCGCTACCCCAGGCGTCGCGCCCCCGCAACACGAGACCCCGCCCAACACAAAACCCCGACCGCTACGGCGGTCGGGGTCTGCTCGGTACCGGGTGTCAGTGCTCAGGAACCCGTGGGCACGGAGTCGGTCGCCTCCGTCCACAGATCCTGCTCGGCGCGATCCGCCTGGATCTGGCGGTACACGAGGAGCCCGCCGATGGCGGCCAGTGCGACCAGGAGAAGCTTCTTCACCGCGCGACCTCGTCTTTCCTTGACGTAGGGGACCTCTGGCGCCCGACTATACACACCGACCGATATCGATCGGTGACCTGCGTCCGCCGTCAACTGCCGTGCGCGGACTCCCAGTAGGAGCGGACACCACCGCTCCGGCCGCAGAGTGATCACACCCGCACGGACGGTCACTTTTGGCCACCCTCGCCCCGCCTCTGCATGTTTTCTGCACTCTTGCGTCCATCCGAGTGGTGTTCATCCGAAGATCGACGCGCCACGGGCGTCGGTCCACCACTTCGCGAGCCACATACACATCATGAGGAAAGTACGCAAATCGCCCGACCTGAAAGTGAGGGGCCATGGACCAGAACAAGCTCATGAAGCTGTGGACCACCATCGTCACCGCCTTCCTCGCGCTGTGCACGGCGCTGGGAGTCGTCACCACGACCGCCACCACGACCGCGGCCGCCGCTCCGCAGTCACGACCGAAGACGGCGCCCGAGAGCACCGCCCGGGTCCCGGCGCAGACGACACCCCACCGGTCCCGGATCCATGCCAGGTCCTTGCCCCCCACGATGAAGCAGCGCATCCGCGCCGAGGCCCACGGCAAGACACCCACCTGCCGCCACCGCTCGCCCGGCGACGCGCAGTCCCTCGCCACGGACCCGCTGTGCGCCTCCGACGCCCCGCCGGTCAAACCGACCATCCCCCTGCAACGCTGACAGAGCCGGCCCGGGGCTCCCCGATGCCACTCCCGCATCCATGACGTCACGGCGAGACTTGCGTACCGCACCACGCGTCAGCCTCGAAGATCCCCGGTCACCCCGACCGGGGACCTTCGCCATGTACCCCTCTGCCACCCACGTGCCGCCCACGCAGACCTGGCCACCGCTGACACCAGCCATCCCCCAGGCCGGCAATGAACCCCAACCATCCCACCGGCCCCGCCCCAGCCACCGCTTCAGCTGCCGCGCCCGGTCCCCTCCCGGGCGTCCGGTCCCGCGCGGGCCTACGTCGATCCTGGACGTCAAAAACCCCCGATCCTGATGGACCGGGGGTCTTCTCGCTGGTGGGGCTAACAGGATTTGAACCTGTGGCCTCATCCTTATCAGGTCGATCACGGGCTAGCTGTCGTACAGGCAGTGCCAGGTGCCCCGGAAGCTCAGCGGTCGCCTTGGATCACAGAGATTCAGCTCCGTTCGCCGCTGTTGGTGTCAGTCGCTGATGTCACATCCCGGCTGGCCGCTTGGCACATCATCGCTGCTGGTGGCCAGCCCTTACAGCTTGAAGAACAGATACATCAACGCAAAGCTGGCGACTCCGACACCGACGCATATGACGGCATTCCTGACCGCATGCGGCCCATCCCGTTCCGGAGTGCCCCATATCTCGGCGGACGCAAAGAAGAAGGCAAGCACTCCGACCACGGAGAAACTGCCCCCGATGAGCCAGAACAAGAAACGCATCATGGTGTCCCCCCACCGATTCAGGCAGGGAGAGGCTACAAGGTCAACATAGTTTCCGCTGCCCAGTCGGCCAGCCTTGATCCCGCCGCCCAGCCCATTACCCGCCCCAGCTCCCATCCCGTACGCCGTCGACCCACACACCGTGGAGCGGGCGTGGTTCATGGCGTCCAGGTGGAGCGCGCCACTGTACGAACGACCTGGACGCCATGGGCCGCGTCTGCTCGGCTCTGCCTGGGTCGATGGTGTGCGGGATGGGAGCCCCCAGCATCCGCCACGATGGACCCGCGGGCGGCGACGGCGCCCCCTCCATCCCGGTGCCGGCCGATCCCTCGCCGGAGGCACTGTCCTGACCGTGGTCGCGCTCGCGGTGCTCGGCTCATGGAGCCGTAGTTCTGCTGCGGCCCCAGGGGGCCGGCCCCTGCGCCGAAGGCGTGTGGGGGCCGGGCTCCAGGGGCCAGGAGGACGTGCCCGAGCTGGGCACGCCGATCGACCCGGAGTCGTATGACTACGCGGGCGCGGTGCTGTGGAACAACCACGCCTCCGACCTGTGGCGCTACTTCACGATCTACCTGCGCCGCGAGATCGCCAAGCGGGCCGGACTCACCCAGAAGGCCGCCCGCGAGCAGCCCCGGGTCTCCTTCGGCAAGGTCGCCGAGTACCAGAAACGCGGGGCCGTCCACTTCCATGCCGTAATCCGTTTCGACGGTCCCGAGGGACCCGACAGCCCGCCCCCGGCCTGGGCGACGGGTGGCCTCCTCGACGGTGCGATCCGGGCCGCTGCCGCCCGTGTCGCAGTCGACGTGCCCCCGGCCGGGGACCAGCCCGCCCGCACCCTCCGGTGGGGCGAGCAGATCGACGTACGCCCAATCCGGGCCTTCGGGGACGGTGCCGAGATCACCGAACAGGCCGTCGCCTCCTACGTCGCCAAGTACGCCACCAAGGCCGCCGAGACCACCGGCACCGTAGACCGCCGCATCGGCAACACGGAGGCCCTGGCCCTCCTCGACGTGCCCGAGCACCCGGCCCGGCTCATCGCCGCCTGCCTCGACCTCCACCCGCTCTACCCGGACCGCAAGTTACGCGGCTGGGCACACATGCTCGGCTTCCGCGGCCACTTCTCCACCAAGTCCCGCCGCTACTCCACCACCCTCGGCGCACTCCGCCAGGTCCGCGGCGACTACCGCGCCGCCCAGCAACGCTCCGCCCTCGGCCTGCCCGACCCCGACGACGAGGAAGCAACCACGCTCACCCTCGCCCACTGGGCCTACGCCGGCCACGGCCACACCCCCGGCGAATCCTGGCTCGCCGCCAACATCCGCCGCGACATCCAGCACAACCGCGAGATCGCCCGCGAAGAGCTAAACGCCTTGCACGCCCTGGAAGGAGCCGACGCATGACCACTGCCGCCCCTGTCCTGCTGACCGTGCCCGAGGTCATGGCGCGACTGAAGGTGGGCCGGACCAAGGTCTACGACCTGATCCGTACGCACCGCCTCATGTCCGTCAAGGTCGACGGATGCCGGCGCATCCCGGACCAGGCGGTGCACGACTTCATCACTGCTCAGATCGGAGAGGCTGCCTGATGGCGAAGCGTCGGCCCAATGGCGGCGGCACGATCACCAAGCGGTCCGATGGTCGCTACCAGGGCGCCGCGTACGTGACCGACACGGACGGCAACCGGGTACGCAAGTACGTGTACGGCCGGACCTGGGACGAAGCCAACGAGAAGCTCGGCAAGCTCCAGGACCAGGAGCGCAACGGCATCCCGGTGCCGTCCCGGTCCTGGACGCTCGGCGAGTGGATGACCTACATCGTCGCTCCGGAGCGCGAGCACAACACGTACGCCAAGTACGAGTCCAAGGTGCGGCTCTACCTGATGCCTCACCTCGGGAAGAAGTCCCTGGTGAAGCTCACCCCGGCTCAGATCCGCGCCTTCATGGCCGTGCTGGCGCGGGAGAGGGTCGGTGCCTCCGCCCGCTTCGAGGTGCTCCGCGTCCTCCGCAACGCTCTCAACCGGGCCCTCCGCGAGGAGCTGGTCACGCGCAACGTCGCCCTCCTGGTCGACATGCCCAAGGTGACCAAGGACAAGGGCACGGCGTGGAGCGCTCGGGAAGCGATCCGTTCCTTCGCTCGGCCCGCGCTCACCGCCTCTACGCGGCCTGCGTCCTCGTCCTGGTCCTCGGCCTCCGCCGCAGCGAGGTGCTCGGCCTGCGCTGGCAGGACATCGACTTCGAGGCCGGCCACTTCACCCCGGTCAAGCAGGTACAGCGGGTCAAGGGCGTGGGACTGGTCCTCAAGGACCTCAAGACGGAGTCTTCACAAGCCGTGCTCCCGCTCCCGGAGTTCTGCGCTCACGTCCTGGAGGAGCGCAAAGAGCTCCAAGAGCTGGAACGGAAGATCGCCGGTGAGCACTGGGCACAGGAGCCGGACCATGACCTGATCTTCTCCTCCGCGCACGGCGGCATGATCGACCCGATGGGCTTCTCCCGCACCTTCGACCGGCTCGTCAAGCGCGCCGGCGTCCGCCGGATCACCGTCCGGCTCGCCCGGCACACCTGCGGCACCTGCTCGCCTTCCTGAAGGTCCACCCTAAGGTCGCCCAGGCGATCCTTCGCCACAGCCAGATCAGCATGACCATGGACGTCTACACGCACGTGGTTGGCGAGAGTGAGCGGGAAGCGGTCGGCATGCTGGCCGAGCTTCTGGAAGATCCACTCATCGGCTGATTTCAGCCGTAGATGTCAAGAACCCCCAGCCGTTGAGACTGGGGGTTCTTTTCGCTGGTGGGGCTAACAGGATTTGAACCTGTGGCCTCATCCTTATCAGGGATGCGCTCTAACCAACTGAGCTATAGCCCCGCCGCGCTCTGCGGTGAGTGTCCCGCGCGCTGACTCCTGAAGATTAGCGCACGACGGGGGCAGTCCCAAAATCGGTTCTCCCGGGTCGGAGCCCGGGTACGTCACTCGTCCTCGGCCAGCGTCAGCTCGATGCCGCCGACGAAGCCGGCGGACAGGTTGTAGATGAACGCGCCGAGGGTCGCCAGGGCCGTGGCGAGGACGACGTCGATGGCCGCGATGATCGACGCGAACATCAGAACGTTCGGGAGGGACAGGAAGGACTGCAGGTCGAAGCCGTTCGACTCGTTGGAGCCGGTCGCCTCCGAGATGGTCCCGCCGACCGTGGAGAACACGCCCATCGCGTCCATGACCATCCACAGCACGGCCGCGGCGACGACCGTGCAGATGCCGAGCGCGATGGAGAGCAGGAAGCTGACCTTCATCACCGACCACGGGTCGGCCTTGGCCACGCGCAGCCGTGCCTTGCGGGTGCGCGGCATGGTGCGGGCGCCCGTGCGCGGCCGGCGCACCGCGCCGGTGGACGCCGGAGCCGACGGATAGGCCTGCGGCGGGTGGTACGGGCCCGCGGGCTGCTGCGGCTGCCGTTCCCCCGGGAGCGGGGAGGCCGGGCGCTCCTGGGCGGCCGCCTGGGACGGAGGAGCGGTCTGCTGACCGGCCGCGGGCTGGGCCTGCGGGCCTCGGGTGTCGGTCACCGTTCTCCCCTGGGATGCGTGGGTGTGGGACGCGTGCGCCTCGGTCGCGGGCGACTTGATCGCTTTCAGGTTGGTCGTGTGCGAGTCCGTCGTCTGCGCGGCGGAGCCACGGCCGCCGCCGTCCGTTTCCCTGCCGGGGGAATTACCGGCCGATCCGGCGCCCGTGGCTCCGCTCACGATGACTCACTCCTCGTGCTACTCGTCCGAGGGCGCCTCACCCTCGTCCGTACCGAGGATCGCGACGTCGTCCTCGGCGGTCTCGTCCACGGCCACGTCGCCGTCGACTTCCTCCGCCTCGCGTCCCGCCTCGGCGTTGCGAGCGATGCCGACCACGGCATCGCGCTTGCCCAGGTTGATCAGTTGGACGCCCATGGTGTCACGGCCCGTCTCCCTGATCTCATTGACCCGCGTACGAATCACACCGCCCGAGAGCGTGATCGCGAGGATCTCGTCGTTCTCCTCGACAATCAGCGCCCCCACGAGCGATCCGCGATCCTCGACGATCTTGGCGGCCTTGATGCCCAGGCCGCCGCGGCCCTGGACGCGGTACTCGTCGACGCGGGTCCGCTTCGCGTACCCGCCGTCGGTGGCAGTGAACACGAACGTACCGGGTCGAACAACATTCATCGAGAGCAGCTCGTCCCCCTCGCGGAAACTCATGCCCTTGACGCCCGAGGTGGCACGGCCCATGGGGCGCAATGTGTCGTCGGATGCGGTGAACCTGATCGACTGCGCCTTCCTGCTGACCAGCAGCAGATCGTCATCGGCCGAGACGAGTTCGGCTCCGATCAGTTCGTCGTCGGAACCGTCCTGCCGCTCCCGCAGGTTGATGGCGATGACACCACCGGAGCGCGGCGAGTCGTAGTCCTTCAGCGGGGTCTTCTTGACCAGGCCGGCCTTGGTGGCGAGCACCAGGTAGGGCGCCGCGTCGTAGTCGCGGATCGCGAGGATCTCGGCGATCGCCTCGTCCGGCTGGAAGGCCAGCAGGTTCGCCACGTGCTGCCCGCGCGCGTCCCGGCCGGCGTCCGGAAGCTCGTAGGCCTTGGCCCGGTAGACCCGGCCCTTGTTGGTGAAGAACAGCAGCCAGTGGTGCGTGGTGGAGACGAAGAAGTGGTCGACGATGTCGTCTTCCTTCAGCTTCGTGCCGCGCACGCCCTTGCCGCCGCGCTTCTGGGCCCGGTAGTCGTCGGTCTTGGTCCGCTTGACGTAGCCGCCGCGGGTGACCGTGACGACGATGTCCTCCTCGGCGATCAGGTCCTCGATGGACATGTCGCCCTCGTACGGGATCAGCTTCGTCTGGCGGTCGTCGCCGTACTTCTCGACGATCGCGGTCAGCTCCGCGCTGACGATCCCGCGCTGACGGACCGGCGAGGCGAGGATCTCGTTGTACTCGTTGATCTTCGCCTGGAGTTCGTCGTGCTCCTGGACGATCTTCCGGCGCTCCAGGGCGGCCAGCCGGCGCAGCTGCATCTCGAGGATGGCGTTGGCCTGGATCTCGTCGATCTCCAAGAGGCTCATCAGGCCCCCGCGCGCGATCTCGACGGTCTCGCTGCGCCGGATCAGCGCGATGACCTCGTCGATGGCGTCCAGGGCCTTCAGCAGACCGCGCAGAATGTGGGCGCGCTCCTCGGCCTTGCGCAGCCGGAAGCGGGTCCGGCGCACGATGACCTCGATCTGGTGCGTCACCCAGTGGCGGATGAACGCGTCCAGGGACAGGGTGCGCGGCACGCCGTCGACCAGCGCCAGCATGTTGGCGCCGAAGTTGGTCTGCAGGTCGGTGTGCTTGTAGAGGTTGTTCAGCACGACCTTGGCGACCGCGTCGCGCTTGAGGACGATGACCAGGCGCTGGCCCGTGCGGGACGACGTCTCGTCGCGGACGTCCGCGATGCCGCCGATCTTGCCGTCCTTCACCAGGTCGGCGATCTTCTGCGCGAGGTTGTCGGGGTTGACCTGGTAGGGCAGCTCCGTGACCACCAGGCACTGGCGGTTCTGGATCTCCTCGACCTCGACGACCGCCCGCATGGTGATGGAGCCGCGGCCGGTGCGGTACGCCTCCTCGATGCCCTTGCGGCCCACCACGAGGGCGCCGGTCGGGAAGTCGGGGC
Source organism: Streptomyces sp. NPDC014864 (assembly GCF_043081525.1). Classification (NCBI taxonomy): domain Bacteria; kingdom Bacillati; phylum Actinomycetota; class Actinomycetes; order Kitasatosporales; family Streptomycetaceae; genus Streptomyces; species Streptomyces sp. NPDC014864. The sequence continues at coordinate 18,298 of NZ_JBIBWT010000004.1, read as the reverse complement.
CCTTGATGCGCTCCATGAGCGCGTCCAGCAGCTCCTCGTGCGACGCCTCGGGGTTCTCCAGGTACCACTGGGCGCCAGCCGCGACCTCGCGCAGGTTGTGCGGCGGGATGTTGGTCGCCATACCGACCGCGATACCGGCCGAGCCGTTGATCAGCAGGTTCGGGAAGCGGGCCGGCAGGACGGTCGGCTCCTGGGAGCGGCCGTCGTAGTTGTCCGTGAAGTCGACGGTCTCCTCGTCGATGTCACGGACCATCTCCATGGACAGCGGCGCCATCTTGCACTCGGTGTAGCGCATGGCCGCCGCCGGGTCGTTGCCCGGGGAGCCGAAGTTGCCGTTGGAGTCCACCAGCGGCATCCGCATCGACCACGGCTGGGCGAGGCGCACCAGGGCGTCGTAGATCGAGGAGTCGCCGTGCGGGTGGTAGTTGCCCATGACGTCGCCGACCACACGGGCGCACTTGTAGAAGCCGCGCTCGGGGCGGTAGCCGCCGTCGTACATGGCGTACAGGACGCGGCGGTGGACGGGCTTGAGACCGTCGCGGACGTCGGGCAGCGCACGGGACACGATGACGGACATCGCGTAGTCGAGGTACGAGCGCTGCATCTCCGTCTCGAGCCCGACGGGCTCGACGCGCATCGCGAGTTCGCCGCCCTCTTCAGGGGTGACAGGAGTGTTCTCGTCGGCCATTGCTGGTGAGGATCCTTCCTGGTGCGGTCAGCTGAGACCGACTCAGATGTCGAGGAAGCGGACGTCCTTGGCGTTGCGCTGGATGAACTGGCGGCGGGCCTCGACGTCCTCGCCCATCAGGACCGAGAACAGGTCGTCGGCCTGGGCGGCGTCGTCGAGGGTGACCTGGCCGAGAACCCGGTGCTCCTGGTCCATGGTGGTCACACGCAGCTCCTCGGCGTTCATCTCGCCGAGGCCCTTGAAGCGCTGGATCGAGTCCTCCCGGATCCGCTTGCCGCGCTGGCGGCCCATCTCGATCAGCGCGTCGCGCTCGCGGTCCGAGTAGGCGTACTCGATGTCGTCCCGGCCCCACTTGATCTTGTACAGCGGGGGGCGGGAGAGGTACACGTGCCCGGCCTCGACCAGCGGCCGCATGAAGCGGAACAGGAAGGTCAGCAGCAGGGTGCTGATGTGCTGGCCGTCGACGTCGGCGTCCGCCATCAGGATGATCTTGTGATAGCGGAGCTTCTCGATGTCGAAGTCCTCGTGCACGCCCGTGCCGAAGGCGGAGATCAGCGCCTGGATCTCCTGGTTCTGCAGGATCTTGTCGAGCCGGGCCTTCTCGACGTTGAGGATCTTGCCGCGGATCGGGAGGATCGCCTGGTACTCCGGGTTGCGGCCGGACTTGGCCGAGCCTCCGGCGGAGTCGCCCTCGACGATGAAGATCTCGCACTTGGTCGGGTCGTTGGACTGGCAGTCCGACAGCTTGCCCGGCAGGGACGCCGACTCCAGCAGGCCCTTGCGGCGGGTGAGGTCGCGGGCCTTGCGGGCCGCCACGCGCGCGGTGGCCGCCTGGATGCCCTTGCGGATGATGTCCGCGGCCTCGACCGGGTTGCGGTCCAGCCAGTCGTTGAGGTGCTCGTAGACCGCCCGCTGCACGAAGGTCTTCGCCTCCGTGTTGCCCAGCTTGGTCTTGGTCTGGCCCTCGAACTGCGGCTCGCTCAGCTTGACCGAGATGATCGCGGTCAGACCCTCGCGGATGTCGTCACCGGTGAGGTTGTCGTCCTTCTCGCGCAGCAGCTTCTTGTCGCGCGCGTACTTGTTGATCAGCGAGGTCAGGGCCGCACGGAAGCCCTCCTCGTGCGTGCCGCCCTCGTGGGTGTGGATGATGTTGGCGAAGGAGTACACACCCTCGCTGTAGCCGCTGTTCCACTGGAGCGCGACCTCGAGGGAGAGGTTCTTGTCCTTGTCCTCGGCCTCCAGGTCGATCACCGTCGGGTGCACGACCTCTCCCTTGCGGGAGTTGAGGTACTTCACGAAGTCGACGATGCCGCCCTCGTAGTGGTACGTGACGGACTTGACCTCGTCCTTCACGTCCGCGCCGGCCTCGTCCGCCCCGGTGGTGGCCTTCGCCGACTCGCGCTCGTCGGTGAGCCGGATCGTCAGGCCCTTGTTGAGGAACGCCATCTCCTGGAAGCGCCGCGACAGCGTCTCGAAGGAGTAGTCGGTGGTCTCGAAGATCTCCGGGTCGGCCCAGAAGGTGACCGAGGTACCGGTCTCCACGATCTCCTCGTGCCTGGCCAGCGGCGCCGTCGGGACGCCCATCTTGTAGTCCTGCGTCCAGCGGTACCCGTCGGTCCTGACCTCGACGGACACCTTGGTCGACAGGGCGTTCACGACGGAGACGCCGACACCGTGCAGACCGCCGGAGACGGCGTACCCGCCGCCGCCGAACTTGCCGCCGGCGTGCAGCACGGTCAGCACGACCTCGACGGCCGGCTTGCCCTCGGAGGGCACGATGCCCACCGGGATGCCGCGGCCGTTGTCGACGACCCGTACACCGCCGTCGGCGAGGATCGTCACGTCGATCGTGTCCGCGTGCCCGGCCAGCGCCTCGTCGACGGAGTTGTCGACGACCTCCTGCACCAGGTGGTGCAGGCCGCGCTCACCGGTGGAGCCGATGTACATACCGGGTCGCTTGCGGACCGCGTCCAGCCCCTCGAGGACGGTGATCGCGGTGGCGTCGTACGAGGAGGCCGTGACCTCGCCGTTCGAGGAGGCGGCCTCGTTCACGCCGGCGTCGGTGGACGGGATGTTCTCGTTGGGGTTGCCGGAATCGGCCACGAAGCGCCCTTTCTGGCACAGCACGAGCCGGGCTCGTCGGCGGGTTGCCGGAGCGGCTGCGGCATGTTGCGTTGGTCAGCCTTGATCAGCGTTGCTCAGCTTTTCCCGGACGGTCCCCACGTTTGGGGCGGGATTGCCTTCCAGTCTACCGGTAGCGCCGACAGTGATGGGGGTTTGCCGGTACCTGAGCCCGCATGTGGCGCCCTGAACCGGTCTCCGCCGGGTCCCGATATACGGATGGGGTCTCCAAGAGGCTCACAGCGGCACTCAGCGCTTCGGGACGTCAACCCATCGCTACTCAACGGTCAGGTAGGGATGCACAAGCGCGCACAGGCGTACGACGGACCCCTGTCCGAACCCCGCCCGACCCCGCCGAACGGCCCGCCGGGGAGGACTCGATGTGATGTCTGTCACCCGTAGGTGTCGCCCGGTCCCGTGCTGCCAGGAGCGCGCAGCGGGCCGTAGCGGCGTGCGGAGCCGCCGGGTCCGAACACCTTGATCAGCCGGACCGCGCCGTGCCCGAGATCCTCGTTGAGACGGGCGACCAGCGTCGGCGCGAGCAGCCGCAGATTCGTCGCCCAGGCCGTCGAGTCGCAGCGCACGGTCAGCACCCGCTCCTCCTCGTCGTACCGCTCCGGCACGCAGTGCTTGGCCACGTCCGCGCCGACGATCTGCGGCCACCGCCCCATCACACCGCCCACCGCGGCCGGGGTCTCCCAGCCGCGCTCGGTGATCAGCCGGTTGATCGCCGAACCGAGCGCCATCGGATCGCGGCCGTCGGCGCGCGCGCCGGAGCGCAGACCACCGCGCCGCGCCTGCTTCTTCTGCTGCGCCGCGTCGCCCCGCGCGCGTGCCGCCTCCTTGGCCGCCCTCAGCGCCACCCGCGCGAGGTCGACGCCGGAGGGTTCGGGGTTCTTCCGGGGACCCGGCTCGTCCGTGCTCACGCCCGCTCCACCGTCCCCTCGGCGACGGTGAACCGCGTCCCCGCCAGGACGTGCGGAACGTCGTCGTCGACCGCGGCGGTCACCAGGACCTGCTCGCCGGGCGCGACCAGCTCCGCCAGCCGCTCGCGCCGGCGGGCGTCCAGCTCGGCGAAGACGTCGTCGAGGATCAGCACCGGCTCATTGCCCTCCGCGCGCAGCAGGTCGTAGGAGGCCAGGCGCAGTGCCAGCGCGTAGGACCAGGACTCGCCGTGCGAGGCGTACCCCTTGGCGGGCAGCTGGCCGAGCTTGAGCACCAGATCGTCCCGGTGCGGTCCCACCAGGGTCACGCCGCGCTCGATCTCCTGCTTGCGGGCCTCGGCGAGCGCGGCCGTCAGCTGTTCGTAGAGGGCCTCGCGGGTGTGCGCCTCTCCGGGCGCGGACGGCTTGTACTCCAGCGCCACGGGGCCCCCGCCGGGCGCGAGCTGCTCGTACGCCTTGTCGGCGAGCGGCTGGATCGCCGCGATCAGGTCCAGGCGCCGGGCGAGCAGTTCGGCGCCCGCGCGCGCGAGGTGCTGGTCCCACACGTCCAGCGTGGACAGGTCCATGGAGCGGCCGCCGTGCCGGCGGGCCAGCGCGGCCGACTTCAGCAGGGTGTTGCGCTGCTTGAGGACCCGCTCGTAGTCCGACCGCACGCCCGCCATGCGCGGGGAGCGGGCGGTGATCAGCTCGTCGAGGAACCGGCGCCGCTCGCCGGGATCGCCCTTCACCAGGGCGAGGTCCTCGGGCGCGAACAGCACGGTGCGCACGATGCCGAGCACGTCCCGCGGTCTGACCTGCGAGGACCTGTTGATGCGGGCGCGGTTGGCGCGGCCCGGGTTGATCTCCAGCTCGACCAGCTGCTGCCGGTCGCCCTGCCGGACCTGTGCCCGGACGACCGCGCGCTCGGCGCCCATGCGGACCAGGGGGGCGTCGGAGGCGACGCGGTGGCTGCCGAGGGTGGCGAGGTAGCCGACGGCCTCGACGAGGTTCGTCTTGCCCTGGCCGTTGGGGCCCACGAACGCGGTGACGCCGGGGTCCAGCGGGACCTCCACCCGGGCGTACGAGCGGAAGTCAGCCAGCGAAAGATGCGTGACGTGCATGGTCGTTCGCCGACCTCCCCCAACGTGGTGGTGCTTCGGTTTCCCCGGTCCGTCCACCGCCTGTGGACGGACCGGACCGCTCCCGGGAGGTGCCAGGGCGGGCACCCCCAGGGTGTGGACTACTTCTTCTCTACCGCGTGCCCGCCGAACTGGTTGCGCAGCGCGGCGATCATCTTCATCTGCGGCGAGTCCTCCTGCCGGGAGGAGAACCGCGCGAAGAGCGAGGCCGTGATCGCGGGCAGCGGCACGGCGTTGTCGATGGCGGCCTCCACGGTCCACCGGCCCTCGCCGGAGTCCTGTGCGCGGCCGCGCAGCCGCTCCAGGTGCTCGTCCTCGTCGAGGGCGTTCACCGCCAGGTCGAGCAGCCAGGAGCGGATGACGGTGCCCTCCTGCCAGGAACGGAAGACCTCACGGACGTCCGTGACGGAGTCGACCTTCTCCAGCAGCTCCCAGCCCTCGGCGTAAGCCTGCATCATGGCGTACTCGATGCCGTTGTGGACCATCTTCGCGAAGTGGCCCGCGCCGACCTTGCCGGCGTGCACCGAACCGAAGTCGCCCTCGGGCTTCAGCGCGTCGAAGACCGGCTGGACCTTCGCAACGTTCTCGGCGTCGCCGCCGTACATCAGCGCGTAGCCGTTCTCCAGGCCCCAGACGCCGCCGGAGACGCCGCAGTCGACGAAGCCGATGCCCTTGGCCGCCAGCTCCCCGGCGTGCTTCTCGTCGTCGGTCCAGCGGGAGTTCCCGCCGTCCACGACCACGTCACCGGGCTCCAGCAGCTCGCCGAGCCGGTCGATCGTGTGCTGGGTGGGGTCGCCGGCCGGGACCATCACCCAGACCACGCGGGGGCCGGCGAGCTTGCCCACCAGCTCTTCCAGGCTGTGGACGTCCGCGAGGTCGGGGTTGCGGTCGTATCCGATGACGGTGTGGCCCGCGCGGCGTATCCGCTCGCGCATGTTGCCGCCCATCTTGCCGAGGCCGACGAGACCGAGCTCCATCAGTTGCGTTCCTTAGGTGTCACGACGTGGCGTTGCGGCACTTCCGTGCCCGCGTCCGAGCCTAAACCCGGACGCTCGCGCACATCCGTGGGCATACGCGCTCATACGTACGCCCCGGCCTGCGGCTTCGCCCACCGCGTGGTCCACAGCTCCACGGGGCCTGTGGACCGCCACGCCCCCGCCCGTGCGGGCGCGGACGTCAGCCGCTCAGGCGCACCGGCATGATCAGGTACTTGTAGGCCTCGTCCGCCTCGGCGTCCACCGCCGGCTTGCCGCTCAGCAGCGCGGGCTTGGTGGACGTGGTGAAGGAGAGCTGGGCCACCGGGGAGTCGATGGCGCTCAGGCCGTCCAGCAGGAACGTCGGGTTGAAGGCGATGGAGATGTCGTCGCCCTCGAGCTGCGCGTCGACCCTTTCCACAGCCTGTGCGTCGTCGCTGGAGCCGGCCTCCAGGATGAGCACGCCCTGCTCGAAGCTCAGCCGCACCGGGGTGTTGCGCTCGGCGACCAGGGCCACGCGCTTGACGGCCTCCACGAAGGGGGCGGTCTCGATGGTGGCGACCGAGTTGAACTCCGTCGGGAACAGCGTGCGGTACTTCGGGAGGTCACCCTCCAGCAGACGCGTGGTCGTGCGCCGACCAGCGCCCTCGAAACCGATCAGGCCCTCGCCCGCACCCGAGCCGGAGAGCGCCAGGATGACGCTGTCGCCGCTGGTCAGCGCCTTGGCGGTGTCCAGCAGGGTCTTGGCGGGCACCAGGGCGACCGCGGAGGCGTCCGGGTTCTCCGGCTTCCACAGGAACTCGCGGACCGCGAAGCGGTAGCGGTCGGTGGAGGCCAGCGTGACCGTGTCGCCCTCGATCTCGATGCGGACACCGGTGAGGACGGGCAACGTGTCGTCGCGGCCGGCGGCGATCGCGACCTGCTGCACCGCGGAGGCGAAGACCTCTCCGGGGACCGTACCCGTCGCGTTGGGCATCTGCGGGAGCGACGGGTACTCCTCCACCGGCAGGGTGTGGAGGGTGAAGCGGGAGGAGCCGCAGAGCACCGTCGCCCGTACACCGTCGGTGGAGATCTCCACCGGGCGGTTGGGGAGGGCGCGGGAGATGTCGGCGAGCAGGCGGCCGGAGACCAGCACCGTGCCCTCCTCCTCGACCTCGGCCTCGACGGACACACGCGCGGAGACCTCGTAGTCGAAGCTCGACAGGCTCAGCTGGCCGTCCTCGGCCTTCAGCAGCAGGCCGGCGAGGACAGGCGCCGGCGGACGGGCCGGGAGGCTGCGTGCCGCCCAGGCCACTGCCTCCGCGAGTACGTCGCGTTCCACCCGGATCTTCACCGTAAGCCGCCTCCTGCTGTTGCTACTGAGTCCTCCGACTCGGTGTCACCGCCCACAGCGACGGGAAGGACACCGGGGACCAGTCTGACGCACCGCACTGACAGTAGGTGCCTGTCGGGGTCAAGTCGCTCCGAGGGGCGGTCGGGGCTCCGAGCTCGAGTTGTGCACAGGACCCGCTTCGATACGGATTCCACGCTCTCTCTAGTCGGGAGTAGTAGTAGGGCCTGTGGATACCGTGGATAACCACGTTTGCCCAGCTCAGCGCGGATATTTTGTCCACGTCCCCTGTGGGCGGAGCCCGTGGACAACCCAGCGGTTCTGTGGAGAACGGGAAGTTCTGCACACCTCGCCCACAGGCTGAGGGCAGTTCTCCCCAGCTGCGTCCCCAGGTTTACCCCCGTTTCCCACACCCCGCCCCGGCACCTTCGTGTGACGCCTTTCACTCGGCGCGGTGATCCGGTGCGGCGCGTTGCCGAACAGTGGACAGGGATGTGGAGAAGCCGCCGATCACTGGGGACAACCGGCCCTCTCCTGTGGGAAGCCCGTGGACAACTTCGTGCACACCCTGTGGATCAATGCGTCGTCCACAGTCTGTGGAGATCGTTCGTCCACGATTCCACAGGCTGCTGAGCTGGGCGGATGGCCTGCCGACAGCACAGCCTGTGGATGCGATCTGGACAACTTGGCGGTCCCCAGCGTGTGGACGCAAGAAAGTCGGCGAATCTGTGGAGGGCGGCCGTAACCCGGCCCGGATTCGAACAGACGGGGGCGGGCGCGAGAAGCCCGGGAGACGGCTGGGAGACGGCAGAGGGCGCCCCAGGGCTTCCCCGGGGCGCCCTCGGTGGCGCGTCTGGCGGCGCGTGTGGTGGCGCGTGTGGTGGCAGGCGTGGTGGCGCGTGTGGTGGCAGGCGTGGTGGCGCGTGTGGCGGCCGTCGTGCGGCGCGTGTGGCGGCCGTCAGCCGTTCTTGATGCGGTTGGTCAGCTCGGTGACCTGGTTGTAGATGGATCGCCGCTCCGCCATCAGCGCGCGGATCTTGCGGTCGGCGTGCATCACCGTCGTGTGGTCGCGGCCGCCGAACTGCGCGCCGATCTTCGGCAGCGAGAGGTCGGTCAGCTCACGGCACAGGTACATCGCGATCTGGCGTGCCGTCACCAGGGCGCGGCCGCGCGAGGTACCGCACAGGTCCTCGACGGTGAGCCCGAAGTAGTCGGCCGTCGACGCCATGATGGCCGTCGCCGTGATCTCCGGGGCGCTGTCCTCCCCGCCGGGGATCAGGTCCTTGAGGACGATCTCCGTCAGGCCGAGATCCACCGGCTGCCGGTTGAGCGAGGCGAACGCCGTCACCCGGATCAGCGCGCCCTCCAGCTCGCGGATGTTGCGCGAGATCCGGGAGGCGATGAACTCCAGCACCTCCGGCGGGGCGTTGAGCTGCTCCTGCACCGCCTTCTTGCGCAGGATCGCGATGCGCGTCTCCAGCTCGGGCGGCTGGACGTCGGTGATCAGGCCCCACTCGAAGCGGTTGCGCAGCCGGTCCTCCAGCGTCACCAGCTGCTTGGGCGGCCGGTCGGAGGACAGCACGATCTGCTTGTTGGCGTTGTGGAGCGTGTTGAAGGTGTGGAAGAACTCCTCCTGCGTCGACTCCTTGTCCGCGAGGAACTGGATGTCGTCGACGAGCAGGATGTCCATCTCGCGGTAGCGCTTGCGGAAGCTGTCGCCCTTGCCGTCCCGGATGGAGTTGATGAACTCGTTGGTGAACTCCTCCGAGCTCACGTACCGCACGCGCGTGCCCGGGTAGAGGCTGCGGGCGTAGTGCCCGATCGCGTGCAGCAGATGGGTCTTGCCGAGTCCGGACTCCCCGTAGATGAACAGGGGGTTGTACGCCTTCGCGGGCGCCTCGGCGACGGCGACCGCGGCCGCGTGCGCGAACCGGTTGGAGGCGCCGATGACGAAGGTGTCGAAGAGGTACTTCGGGTTCAGCCGGGCGGTCGGCTCGCCGGGCCCCGTGGCCGGGGCGGGCTGCGCGGCCAGCGGACCGGGAGCTCCGGTGGTCGGCAGGTTCGGGCCCACCGGGCCGCCGCGGTGCACATGACCGGAACCGGCCGGTGGCTCCGGCAGGTTCCGGCGGCCGGGGTCGCGCTGGTCGTAGTCGCCGCGGGAGGGCTCGTACTCGGAGCGCTGCTGGTCGTACGACGGGCGGTCCATCGGCTGCGGACGGTAGTCCTGGGGCGGCGAGTAGGAGTCCTGCTTGCCGTACGTGTCCTGCCGGTCGTAGGAGTCCTGTCGGTCGTAGGAGTCCTGGCCGCCGTACGTGTCCTGCCGGTCGTACGAGTCCTGCTTGCCGTAGGAGTCCTGGCGGTCGTACGACTCCTGCTTGCCGTACGTGTCGCGTGAGGGCGACGCGTACGGGTCCCGCTCGGGGAAGCCGAGCCGCTGCTGCTGCCAGCCGTGGTCGTCCTGCGCCGGGCGCGGCCAGGCGCCGGGCTCGGGGCGCTGGTAGTCGGCGTACTCGGAGGGGTAGGCGGGGCGGGCGGTCGGCAGCGGGTCGCCCCCCTCGCCCGACTGCGGGGCCGGGCGAGGGAGCGGCAGCGGCTCGCCCGGGTGCTGGTCGCCGCGGCCGGAGCGGTGGTTCGGGCCGTGGTTGTCGGCCCGGTGCCGGCCGTAGCCCTCGTACCCGCCCTGGCCCTGGCCGGGGGGCAGCTCCTGCTCCTCGTAGCGCGGGGCGGCGGGCGCCTGCGGCTCGCCGACGGAGCTGTCCACCGTGATCGCGATGCGGATCGGGCGGCCGCACTCACGGCTCAGCGTCTCGCTGACGACCGGGGCGAGGCGGCCCTCGAGCACACCCTTGGCGAATTCGTTCGGAACGGCGAGCAGGGCGGTGTCGGCGACCAGCGCCAGCGGCTGGCAGCGCCGGATCCAGTGCTCGTCCTTGACCTCGACGCCCTGTCCGCGGCCCTCACCGAGGAGCTGATCGAGTACTCGTGGCCATACTGCGGCAAGATCGGCAGGTACGTCAGCCACAGGGCACGCTCTCTCACAGGTCCCACGAACGTGTGGTTGCGGGACGGGTCGGGATGTAAATCGGGTGGCGCGGGGGACAAGGGAACGAATCGGAGTCCAGTCACGGTAGTCAGCGCGACGGGTACGGTTCAAGTTGTTGTCCCCAGGCTGTGGACAGTGTCTCTCGGTGCCCGCCGGTTTGACCGGATGGCGTAGCCCCGCGTACCGTAACCAGGTCGAGTTGTCGATGGCTGCTGCCGCCTGCCTCCGAAGGGCACAGGTCACGTCAGGTGATCGGTAAGCGGTGCACTCGGGCGTAACTGCGAGCTACTCGTGGGCGCACGGTGACAGCCAGGACGGCACCCCGCCACTACCCGAACCTTTCTGGAGCCCCCGAGTGAGCAAGCGCACCTTCCAGCCGAACAACCGTCGTCGCGCGAAGACCCACGGCTTCCGGCTGCGTATGCGCACCCGTGCCGGCCGCGCGATCCTCGCGTCCCGCCGTAGCAAGGGTCGCGCCCGTCTGTCCGCCTGATCCCGATCAGGTCATGACATCGTGCTGCCCACCGAGAACCGGCTGAGGCGGCGCGAGGACTTCGCGACCGCGGTACGACGGGGGCGCCGGGCCGGCCGCCCGCTCCTCGTCGTCCACCTTCGTAGCGGTGCAACGGACCCGCACGCGCCTGGGGAGAGCGCTCCCTCGACGCGTGCGGGTTTCGTCGTGAGCAAAGCGGTGGGTGGAGCGGTCGTGCGCACCAAGGTGAAGCGCAGGCTTCGCCATCTGATGCGCGACCGAGTCGCTCTGCTGCCCCCCGGTAGCCTGGTAGTCGTACGAGCGCTGCCCGGTGCGGGCGACGCCGAGCACGCACAACTGGCCCGAGACCTGGATGCCGCCCTTCAGCGGCTGCTGGGAGGGGGCGCGCGATGAAGTACCCGCTGCTGGCGCTGATCAAGCTGTACCAGTGGACCATCAGCCCCTTGCTCGGGCCGGTGTGCAAGTACTACCCGTCGTGTTCCCACTACGGCTACACGGCCATCGACCGGCACGGTGCGATCAAGGGAACGGCACTGACCGCCTGGCGCATCCTGCGATGCAATCCGTGGTCGCTGGGCGGTGTGGACCATGTCCCGCCGCGCAAGCGCCCACGGTGGCACGAAATGCTGCGCAACGCCTGGAGCGCACGCAAGGGCGGGCCCTCCGCCGCCGAAACGGCCACCGACGGGGAGATCCCTTCGAGCCCGGCCGCAGAGACACCGTCCCATGCCCAAGGAGCATGATTAGTGGACACGATTGCCAGCTTCTTCAGCTTCATCACGACACCTGTTTCCTGGGTCATCGTCCAGTTCCACTCGGTGTACGGGACGATCTTCGGTCCCGACACGGGGTGGGCCTGGGGCCTGTCCATCGTGTCCCTCGTGGTTCTGATCCGTATCTGCCTGATCCCGCTCTTCGTGAAGCAGATCAAGGCGACGCGGGCGATGCAGACGCTCCAGCCCGAGATGAAGAAGATCCAGGAGCGCTACAAGAACGACAAGCAGCGCCAGTCCGAAGAGATGATGAAGCTGTACAAGGAGTCGGGTACCAACCCGCTCTCCTCGTGCCTTCCCATCCTGGCGCAGTCGCCGTTCTTCTTCGCCCTGTACCACGTGCTCAACGCCATCGCGACGGGCAAGACGATCGGCGTCATCAACGAGTCGCTGCTCGCCAGCGCCCGTAACGCGCACATCTTCGGTGCCCCGCTCGCCGCGAAGTTCACGGACAGCGCCGACAAGGTCGCCTCGCTGAACGCCTCGATCACGGACGTCCGGGTCGTCACCGCGGTCATGATCGTCCTGATGTCGGCGTCGCAGTTCTACACGCAGCGCCAGCTGATGACGAAGAACGTCGACACCACGGTGAAGACGCCGTTCATGCAGCAGCAGAAGATGCTGATGTACGTCTTCCCGGTCATGTTCGCCGTCTTCGGCATCAACTTCCCGGTCGGTGTCCTCGTCTACTGGCTGACCACCAACGTGTGGACCATGGGCCAGCAGATGTACGTCATCCACAACAACCCGACCCCGGGTTCCAAGGCCCAGGCCGCGTACCTGGAGCGCCTGCACAAGCACGTCACCCACCACGGCAAGGCCCGCAACCGCCGCGAGCGCGCCATCGTGAAGGCGATCGTCGCCAAGGGCCGCGACCGCAACGAGTTCGAGCGCAAGTTCGTCAACGGTCTGAACAAGGCGGGCCTGGCGGCCCAGGCCGACGGCAGCGTGGTGAAGAGCGAGGGTGCCGCCTCCGTGCAGGCCGCGGACGGTACGGCGACCACCGCCACCGCCACCGAGACGGCCCCCCGGCGCCAGCAGCCCAAGCGGCAGACCAAGGCCCAGCGCCAGTCGGGTACGGCGAAGCCGGCCGGTGAGACCACGCCGTCCACCTCGCTCAGCAAGTCCGACCAGCCGCAGGACGACGAGCCCGCCGCTGCCGGGCAGGCTTCCGCGAAGTCCGGCAACAGCACTCGCAGCAGGGCCCAGTCCGGTCAGCGCAAGGGTCCACAGCGCCCCAAGTCCCCGTCCAAGAAGTAAAAAGGAGCCCATCCCGTGACGGAAGGCACCACCTCCGCCGCTGCCGAGGGTGCAGACGCCCTGACCCGCCTGGAGCAGGAAGGCGAGATCGCGGCGGACTACCTCGAGGGTCTGCTGGACATCGCCGACCTCGACGGCGACATCGACATGGATGTCGAGGCCGACCGCGCGTCCGTCTCGATCATCAGCGAGGCCGGCAGCCGCGACCTGCAGAAGCTGGTCGGGCGTGACGGCGAGGTGCTGGAGGCACTGCAGGAGCTCACGCGCCTGGCCGTGCACCGGGAGACCGGCGACCGAAGCCGCCTCATGCTGGACATCGACGGCTACCGCGCCAAGAAGCGGTCGGAGCTGTCCGAGCTGGGTGCGAAGGCCGCGGCCGAGGTCAAGAGCAGCGGTGAGCCCGTGAAGATGAAGCCGATGACCCCGTTCGAGCGCAAGGTCGTGCACGACGCGGTCAAGGCCGCGGGGCTGCGCAGCGAGTCGGAGGGCGAGGAGCCGCAGCGCTTCGTCGTCGTGCTTCCCGCCTGAGCGGTTCCCTGTTCCATCGGCCCCGTCTGTTGCGCAGGCGGGGCCGAACTTTGTCGGGCCGATTCGGCGCATCGCCACCGGATCCGCCCCGGCCCCCCGTCAGCCTGGTCCCGCCAGGCTGACGCATCCTGGTAGCCCTGGTGGTCAGCGCGCAGAGCGCTCTTGCGTACGGAAGGACGGTCACCCCGTGACGGAGGCAGCGGAGCTTCCCCCCGCGCCCGAGCAGGCGCGCGAGGTCTTCGGTGAGCGCTACGCGGATGCGGTGCGCTACGCGGAGCTGCTCGCGGAGGCGGGTGTGCAGCGAGGGCTCATCGGCCCGCGGGAGGTGCCCCGCCTGTGGGAGCGGCACCTGCTGAACTGCGCGGTGCTCTCCGAGGTCGTGCCCGAGGGGGTGACCGTGTGCGATGTGGGCTCGGGTGCCGGTCTGCCCGGCATTCCCCTGGCGCTCGTCCGCGAGGATCTCAAGATCACCTTGCTGGAGCCGTTGCTGCGGCGCACCAACTTCCTCAATGAGGTTGTCGAGCTTCTGGGGCTGGACCACGTCACCGTCGTCCGCGGCCGTGCCGAGGAGGTCATGGGCAAGCTGCCGCCGGTCCATGTGGTGACGGCCCGTGCGGTGGCCCCTCTGGACCGCCTTGCCGCCTGGGGGATCCCGCTGCTGCGCCCCTACGGGGAGATGCTCGCGCTCAAGGGCGACACCGCGGAGGAGGAGCTGAAGGCCGCGGCCACCGCCCTCAGCAAGCTCGGCGCGGTCGAGACGTCGATCCTCCACGTGGGTGACGGCATCGTGGACCCCTTGTCGACAGTGGTGCGGGTCGAGGTCGGGGAGAGTCCCGGCGGGGTGCGGTTCGCCGCGAAGCGTGCGAAGGCGGCCCGGGCCGGACGCGCCCGCCGTCGCCGCTGACGAGGAGTCCGGAAACGCCGGAGGCGTTCTCCATCTGTGGAGAACGCCTCCGGCCTGTGCCTGCTGCGCTTACGGGGTCTTCGTGAAGCAGACGTCCGGGCGCAGGGAGATCGAACGGCACACCTTCTTGATCGTCACGGTGCCACCGTGGCCGCTGTGGGCGGTCGTGCCGCTCCCCGTCTTGTTCCACAGGGTGAAGATCTCATCCCCGTGGCCCGCCCGGGTGTACTGGACGTAGACGGCGTTGTTGTCGTCGGCGAGATCCTTGACGGCGGCCACGCCGTGATCGCTGCTGACGCGGTAGCCATGGCCCCAGATCACCTTGATGTCCTGGTCGGCGAAGGCGGGCGTGGCCGTAGCCAGTACGCCGACGCCCAGCGCGGCTGCTATGAAACGCCCAACGGTCTTGGAGGTCATTGCTTTGCTTCCTGCTTGGTCGAATGGGTCGGCCGCGCGGATGAGCCCGGCGCGCTGGCGAAGGAAGCGATGTATGTGCCGCTGGTCATGCGGCATAAGGTCCCCCGCCCCCGTATGTTCTTGATCATAACAGGAGTGATCTCGGTTGCTGGTTCAGGCATTAGGGCGGATGCCGGTGGAGTGGTGAGCGGAGTGTCGCCGACATAAAGGACAAATAGTTGCGATCGTGTTTCACGTGAAACGTCGCTCACTGCTGCACGGCATCATCAACCGCGGTCGCGCCGCGGCCCAACCTCGCGACCGTCAGTCGCTCGGTTCACTCGGAGAGGGTGCGGAGTTGTCCACAGAGGTGGATTTCTCCACAGAACGCCAGGCCTCACTGGTTCATGACCCCGAAGGCATGGGAGGCTCTGTTCATAGCGAGCCTGAAGTCGAGGAGAGTGAATCCTTGCGGTCCGACGCCAACATCGCGGGACCGATGACCGATCCGGTCCCCGGTCCCCGTACCGAGTCGATGGGGGAGGATGTTTCACGTGAAACACCGCCCCCGATGGACGACACTCCCATCGGTCGTGCTGCCCAACTGGCGGTCGAGGCTCTGGGTCGCGCCGGCGAGGGTCTTCCTCGGCCCGACCAGACCCGGCTCATGGTGGTCGCCAACCAGAAGGGCGGGGTGGGCAAGACGACGACGACCGTCAATCTTGCCGCGTCCCTGGCTCTGCACGGCGCCCGTGTCCTGGTGATCGACCTCGACCCTCAGGGCAACGCGTCCACCGCGCTGGGGATCGATCACCACGCCGAAGTTCCCTCCATCTATGACGTATTGGTGGAGAGCAAGCCGCTCGCGGACGTCGTCCAGCCCGTTCCCGATGTGGAGGGCCTCTTCTGTGCCCCGGCCACCATCGATCTCGCCGGTGCGGAGATCGAGTTGGTGTCCCTGGTGGCGCGCGAGAGCCGACTCCAGCGGGCGATCCAGGCGTATGAGCAGCCGCTGGACTACGTCCTCATCGACTGCCCGCCCTCGCTCGGCCTCCTCACGGTCAACGCGCTCGTGGCCGGGCAGGAAGTCCTCATTCCGATCCAGTGCGAGTACTACGCGCTGGAGGGCCTGGGCCAACTGCTGCGCAATGTCGACCTGGTACGGGGGCACCTCAACCCCACCTTGCATGTGTCGACCATCCTGCTCACCATGTACGACGGCCGGACGCGTCTTGCGTCCCAGGTCGCGGAGGAGGTGCGCAGTCACTTCGGCGACGAGGTCCTGCGGACGAGCATTCCCCGCTCCGTCCGTATCTCGGAGGCGCCGAGCTATGGGCAGACGGTGCTGACTTACGATCCAGGATCGAGCGGTGCCCTCTCCTATCTTGAGGCGGCACGAGAAATCGCGCTGAAGGGTGTCGGCGTCCAGTACGACGCGACGCACGCCCACATCGGCGCCCAGAACGACCCGAGCATGGTGGAGGGGATGCAGTGAGCGAGCGACGGAGGGGATTGGGCCGTGGTCTAGGCGCGCTGATCCCCGCTGCCCCGACCGGAGAGAGGACGTCGGCTCCCCCCGCGGCGGGGGGTCCGGCCTCCCCGGCCCCGGCGGCCTCGGCGCCGCTGACGGGCGAGCGCGGTCTGGCCGCGGCGAACCTGGCCACGCTGCCGAAGGTTTCACGTGAAACAGAGGAACCGGCGACGGTCGACGCCCCGGAGACGCCCGCAGCTCCGGTGGGTGCCCACTTCGCCGAGATCCCTCTGGACTCCATCACGCCGAATCCGCGCCAGCCGCGCGAGGTGTTCGACGATGACGCCCTGGCCGAGCTCGTCACCTCCATCAAGGAGGTCGGTCTCCTCCAGCCCGTCGTCGTACGGCAGCTCGCTGCGGGACGCTACGAGCTCATCATGGGCGAGCGGCGCTGGCGGGCCTGCCGCAAGGCGGAGCTGGAGGCGATCCCGGCGATCGTGCGTGCCACGGACGACGAGAAGCTCCTTCTCGACGCTCTGCTGGAGAATCTCCACCGGGCGCAGCTGAACCCGCTGGAAGAGGCGGCCGCCTACGACCAGTTGCTGAAGGACTTCAACTGCACCCACGACCAGTTGGCCGACCGGATCGGGCGTTCTCGCCCGCAGGTCTCCAACACCCTGCGGTTGCTGAAGCTCTCGCCGGCCGTGCAGCGCCGGGTCGCCGCCGGGGTGCTGTCCGCCGGTCATGCTCGGGCGCTGCTCTCCGTCGAGGACTCGGAGGAACAGGACCGGCTGGCCCACCGGATCGTGGCTGAGGGACTGTCGGTGCGAGCCGTCGAGGAGATCGTGACCCTCATGGGTTCGCGGCCGCAGACCGCCCCGCGCTCCAAGGGCCCGCGGGCCGGCGCCCGTGTCTCCCCGGCGCTGTCCGATCTCGCCACCCGGCTGTCCGACCGGTTCGAGACGCGGGTAAAGGTCGACCTGGGGCAGAAGAAGGGCAAGATCACCGTCGAGTTCGCCTCCATGGAGGATCTGGAGAGGATTCTCGGCTCGCTGGCCCCGGGCGAGGGGCCGGTCCTGCAGAAGAGCCTGCTGGACGGTGGACCGGAGGAAGAGGACGACTGACGCCTCACCCCTTTGACGGAAGGGTTGCGGCTCGACCGATCGACAGAGTCGGGCCGTGTCCGGTATGTACCGGGACACGGCCCGCACTTTGCTTTCAGACGGTATCGAGGCAATCGCAGGGTGGATACGATGCTCGGACAGGGCGCATCACCCGGCGGCACCTCTGACGGGGAGGCGGAGGCCATGCGAACGGTGAGCCGCACCGGACTCGTGGGCGCGGGTCTGGGACTGGGTGCGGTCGGCGGGTTCGTGGGCAGTCTGCTCAGGGAACGCAGTGCTCTGGCAGCCGCTCGTGACACCGCGGGCGAAGGAAGCGAGGAACAGCCGCCATGGGCCGCAGGCTCGTACCGCTCACGCTGGACAACCTTCAGGATCTTCCCCAGCGCTGTCGCGCGTGTGTCTTCTGGGAGTTGGACCCCGTCAGCGGCGAAGCCGCGGTGAAGGCGGGGACACCCGCTCTGGAGAAGGAGTCCTGGATCTCCGCCGTCCTGCTCGACTGGGGATCCTGCGGCCGAGTCGTGTATGTCGACGACGTTCCCGTGGGGTTCGTGCTCTACGCTCCCCCCGCCTATGTGCCGCGCTCCACGGCGTTTCCGACGAGTCCTGTCTCCCCGGACGCGGTGCAGTTGATGACCGGCTTCATCATGCCGGGCCACCAGGGTCAGGGACTGGGCCGGGTGATGGTGCAGACGGTCGCCAAGGACCTGCTGCGGCGGGGCTTCAAGGCGATCGAGGCGTTCGGCGACGCCCGCTGGAAGGAACCCGCCTGCATATTGCCGGCCGACCATTTGCTGGCGGTGGGCTTCAAGACGGTACGGCACCACCCCACTCATCCGCGGCTGCGGCTGGAGCTCAGGTCGACGCTCTCCTGGAAGGAAGACGTGGAGATGGCGATCGACCGGTTGCTGGGGGCCGTGCAGAAGGAACCGGCGCTACGACCGCTCTAGGGTCTTTCTTTCGGATCAGGCCGGCTCCGGGCGACGGTGCCTTCCGAGGTGCGCGATCCAGGCAGGATCCGAAAGAGAGGGCCTAGGCCCAATACTGGTGATTTAGGCTGTTTTCCGGCTGGTTGAAGTGGCTCTGGTTGGCTCGACCAGCCGGACCGTCGGGGTGTCTGGCCGTGGTGGGCTG